>CAZKIB010000009.1:21793-36221 GCA_964552425.1 uncultured Anaerolineaceae bacterium
AGGGGTGCTCATCACCGGCGTGTGGGGTGAAAAACTGGAAATCATCCGGGATCGTCAGAAAGGGCCGGAACCCATCGAAACCCCGCCATCATTGGGCACATGGCAGCAGTTTCTGGCGGTGCGCGCCGGGACACTGGCGAACCCCTGCCCCCCGGAAGTCGGCCTGCGCATGGCAAAACTGTGGGATGCGATCAAACAGTCATCTGCCCAGAACGGGATGCCTGTCAATCTTTTATAGATCAGCAAGAGCGATAAGGAGAATCTTTAAATGGCTATTCGAGTCACTGTCTGGAACGAATTTCGTCACGAGAAAAACGTCAACCACCCGGCCTCAACCATCTACCCCAACGGCCTGCACGCGCCGATTGCGGACTATCTGCGCGGCAAAGGCATGGAAGTGCGCACCGCCACGCTGGATGAACCGCAGCACGGCCTGACGGACGAGGTGCTGGCAAACACCGATGTCATGACCTGGTGGGGCCACATGGCACACGGTGAGGTCTCGGACGACATCGTGGCGAAGGTGCAGCAGCGTGTGCTGGAAGGCATGGGCCTGATCGTCCTGCATTCCGGTCATTTTTCCAAGATTTTCAAGAAGCTGATGGGCACAACCGGCAACCTGAAATGGCGCGAAGCGGACGAACGCGAACGCATCTGGGTGCTGGAACCCGGCCACCCTATCGCCGAAGGGCTGGGTGAGTACATCACGCTGGACGCCGAGGAAATGTATGGTGAACGCTTCGATATTCCTGCGCCGGATGAACTGGTGTTTATGAGCTGGTTTGAAGGTGGCGAGGTCTTCCGCAGTGGATGCTGCTTCTATCGCAGCCGGGGGCGCATTTTCTACTTCCGTCCCGGTCACGAAAGCTACCCAACCTACCATAATGAGCAGGTACTGCGGGTGATCTACAACGCCGTGCGCTGGGCCGCCCCGCACAGCTTTGGGGTGACACCGATCATCAATGTCAAGGAACCGCTTGAGAAAATCGCCGCGAAGGAGGTTGCTGGCGATTAGTTTATCGCAACAAACAGGGGCGCATGAGTGGTGTGCGCCCCTGGCTTTACTGACGACAGACTATCCGACCTGTGACTGCCCTACCAGCGATACTCCGCCGGTTTGAAGTCCATCATCCAGCCATTGTAGTACGACACAATCGCCTCTTCGCGGGGTGACACCGCGTTGATCTGCGCGTAATCGGCTTCGGTAAATTCAACCGCCGCTGCGCCAAGATTATCCTCGAAATGAGCCAGCGTGCGAGGGCCGACAATCGGGCTGGTCACGCCGGGCTGGCGCATCACCCAGGCCAGCGCCACCTGCGCCGCTGTCACACCTTTTTCGCGTGCCAGCGCTTCGATGACATCCATAACCGAATAGGCCCGTTCACTGAAATGTTTGCGGGCGCGCTCCTGGAACAACGGCGCGGCATTCGAATCCCCCGCAAAACGCGAATCGCCGGGGATGTCTTCGCCGCGTCTGTATTTGCCGGAAAGAAAACCACGCGCCAGCGGCGACCAGGGCAAAATCGCCATGCCATAAGTCTGCGCCATCGGGATCAGTTCGCGTTCGATGCTGCGATCCAGCAGATGATAGGGCGGTTGTTCGCTGACAAACCGGTTGAGGCCCAGTTCTTTGGAAGCCCACAGTGACTCCATAAGCTGCCAGGCGGTAAAACTGCTCGTGCCGACATAACGCACCTTGCCCGCGCGGATCAGGTCATCTAGTGCGCGCAGGGTTTCATCAATCGGCATGTCCGACTGCGGGCGATGAATCTGATAGAGGTCAATGTAATCGGTTTGCAGGCGTTTGAGCGAAGCCTCGCACTGCTCAATAATGTGGCGGCGGTTGTTACCATAGGCCAGAATGTTGTCATCGTCCATCTTGCCATGTACTTTGGTCGCCAGCACCACGCGGTCCCGGCGGCCCTTGAGCGCCTTGCCAACCACTTCCTCGCTCAGACCGCGCGAATACACATTGGCCGTGTCCAGAAAATTGATGCCGTGATCGAGCGCGTAATGAATAATCTGAATGGATTCAACTTCCGGGGTGGGTTTACCAAAGTTCATACATCCCAGACACAGGATGCTGACCGGTACGCCTGTCCGTCCCAGGCTGCGATATTCCATGAGTATTCCCCTTTTTGAGCAAGTGATACGGAGAGCCAGATTGTAACGCTGCTTGCCGGGGCCGGTTAGTGCCAATCAATCTGCCTACAGCATAATCAGGCCCAGGCGGGTCGCGCGCACCACCGCGTCGGTGCGGCTCTGGGCGTCGAGCTTGCCCATAATGGCGTTGACATGAAATTTGACTGTGTGATCGCTGATCCCCAGGCGCTGAGCTATCGCCTTATTTGCCAGTCCTTCAGCCAGCAGTTGCAGCACCTCGCGTTCGCGCGCGGTCAACTGCGCTGCTGGGGTTTCGGGCAGGGGTTCTGCGGCTGGAATGCGGGCCAGCAGGGGATCAAAGATGAGTAATCCCTGACCACTCGCGGTCAGCGCGGTACTGAGCTGTTCAGGGGTAGCGTCGCGCAGCAGCAGACCGCCCCCACGCGCAGACCGCAGCAGTGCAGCGCTTTCCCCCGCGTGTTCGTCATCGGGCAGCAGGATGAGCAGCGGCAGCATGTTCACGCCGAGTTCATCCACCAGATCACTCAGCCGGTCCTGCGCGGCGCGGGTTTCCCATCCAAAATCCCACACCAGCACGTCCGGGCGATAAACATCCAGATCATCCGCCAGCGACTCGCTCGCCGCGACCTGCCCTACCACCCGAAAACCCGGTTGATCGGAAATCAGTGCCGTTAACCCGGCCCGCGCCAGCAGGTTATCTGCCACGACCAGCACACGCAGTTCATTCATGAGTCTCGTTTTCCGGTAATCAAGACTCACAGCATAACCAGGTTGCGTATAAGCGGCGTAAACAAACGATGAGCCTAAGCGGATTTACGCAGCGCCAGTCCCCACAGCAGCAGCGCGCCGTACAGTTTCGGATAAAACAGCAGCACGCCTGCGCCGTCCGCAGGATGATTCCAGTCCATGTTCAGGGCGATCAGCGTGACAGCCACTGCCAGACAGGCCTGAGCAATAAGCGACCTGTTACGAACATGGGCAATCAGAATGAGAATGGGCACAAGCAGCAGAACAAAGTGATAATCCAGCGACACGGGACTGATGAGCAGCCCGGCGGTCACAAAAGCCGCGAACAGCAGCCCATCCGTATCGCTGTTCCGAAAAACACGATACGCACTGATTCCCGCAAGAGTCAGCACCGCAGCCAGCGCCAGCGCAGCCCCGACAGCAGGCGCGTCAAAGAGCGGCGCAGGGTTCCAGACCGCATCCGGCACAAACAGGCGCTTGAACAGACTGTGAGGCGTCTGATAAGCCGCCGACAGGTGTGAAGGGCGCTGACCATAGACAGCCAATACACCCATGTAGGTCTGCCAGGAATCCAGGCCAAGTCGAGGCAGCGAAACAAGCATGACGGCCAGCGCTGTGCAAACGGTCCACAGCAGTGCCCGCCAGCGGCGTTGAATCAGCAGCAAACCGAGCAGCAGCACCCCGGCGGTTTTGAACACCAGCATAACCCCAAGCGCGACCCCCAGGAGTGAGTTCCGCCGGTAGCAATAACCGTACCAGGCCAGCACCAGCAGGGCTGTGAGCGCGGCGTACACCTGCCCATAGGCCATCTGAGCATAAAAGGGCTGGTACAGCAGCACCAGCGCCAGCGCACTCAATAACCACTGCCCTCCCCTCAGACCCAGATCACGCAGCAGCCAGCCAAGCGCCAGCGCCAGCACAATCAGGCTGAAGGCGGTCCAGACGATGCGCGCCGGCACATAATCCAGCCCCGCCAGCGGCACAAACATCAACGCGGCGGTGGGCGGGTGCGGCGTGAATATATCCGTAATGCCCGGTGTGAACTGCTCCGTTTGCAGGCTGAACCAGCGATCATCGTACAACTGACTCACCGGAACGGGGCTGTGGAGCAGCCGGGAAGCCGTGTAGTAGTTCACAAAACCGTGTGATGGTCGAACCGCTACATCAGACGCGAACGGGATGAAACGCGCCACAAGCACGGCCAGCACACCGATCAAAATCAGCCACCGAAGCCGCCCGCCCATGCTGGCTGACATTACCAGCGCTGGTGAACCTGTGCGCGAATATAACGATCATATATCTCACGAACGCGGTTCATGGTTGCTTCGTCCAGCGCAGGCAAGTCCGCCGCCGCAATATTATCCACTACCTGAGCAGGCCGTTTCGCGCCGGGGATCACACAGGTGATGGCGTCGAACATCAATATCCAGCGCAGCGCGAACTGCGGCATGGTCGCGCCAGCCGGCAGCAGCGCGCGAATTTCCTCTACCGCCTGCAACCCGGTTTCATAATCCACACCGGAGAAGGTTTCGCCCCGATCAAACGAGCGGCCCTCCCGGTTGAAATGGCGATGATCATCCTGCTCGAAGGTGGTCTGAGGGGTCATCTTGCCGGTAAGCAGACCGCTTGCCAGCGGCACACGCGCCAGAATGCCGATGTGGCGCTTCTTCGCCTGCTCGAAGAACAACCCCGCCGGACGCAGGCGGAACATGTTGAAGATAATCTGCACCGTTTTGACATTTGGGTACTCCATTGCCTTCAGCGCTTCCTCGACCTTCTCCACACTGACACCGTAATGTCTGATCTTCCCTGCGGCTGTCAGGTCATCCAGCACATCAAAGACTTCCGGCATATAGTAAACCGGTGTAGGCGGGCAGTGAAGCTGCACAATATCCAGCGCCTCCACGCCCAGATTTTTGAGACTGCGCTCCACAAACTGAGTGAGATTCTCTCTGGAATAATTGGCCGGCACATGTGGACTGAGGCGGCGGCCAGCTTTGGTCGCCACGTAGACGGTTTCACGGCGCTCCTTCAATACCTGCCCGATGAGGCGTTCGCTGCGGCCATCACCGTACACATCAGCGGTGTCGATCAGATTCACCCCCAGGTCAATCGCCCTGTGCAGCGCCGCCAGCGATTCGGCATCGTCCACCGCGCCCCACGAACCGCCCAGCGCCCATGCGCCAAAACTGACTTCCGAGACTTTCCAGCCAGTGCGTCCTAACTCACGATAATTCATGATGTCCTCTCCAGTTTTCGGTTTGCAGCATAAGGGGATGGTAACGAGGGATGCAAACTTCGGCCAATAGCCATACAATCCACACTCAGGAGGGTTCTATGTACTTACTCGGAATCGACATCGGCACATCCAGCGTCAAGACTCTGGTTTTCGAGGCGCACAGCGGCACTGCGCTTGCCAGCGCCACACAGGAATACCCGGTTCACCAGCCGCTGCCGGGCTGCGCGGAACAGAACCCGGAGGACTGGTGGAACGCAGCGGTTCAAACCACCAGCAGCGCTATAGCCAGAGCCAACATTGCGCCCGAAGCTGTTGCAGGGATCGGACTCAGCGGACAGATGCACGGTGGAGTCTGCCTGAACAGCCGCCATGAACCTGTGCGTCCCGCCATTATCTGGGCAGACACTCGCAGCAAACCCCAGGTGGATATGCTGCTGCAACAGCGCGACCAGTGGGCATCCATCGCGCCGGGGCCGCCCGCCGCCGGTTTCCTGGGGCCAACGCTGATGTGGCTTCAGCAGCATGAACCAGACACACTGCGGCAAACAGCGCTCATTCTGCTGCCTAAAGACTACATTCGCCTGCGATTAACCGGTGAACCGGGAACCGATGTAAGCGACGCGGCGGCTTCGTGGCTGCTGGATGTGCGCAGCGGCCAGTGGTCCCCGCCTCTAATGGACCTGTGCGGTATCGAGGGGCGTTATCTGCCAACGGTGAATGCCTCTGCTGAGGTAGTCGGCACAATCACGCCTGAAGCCGCTCAACTGCTGAATATCCCCGCTGGAATCCCGGTGGTGGCCGGGTGCGCTGACCAACCCGCGCAGGCGCTTGGCTACGGCCTGTACCAGCCGGGCACGGCACTGGTGACAATCGGCACAGGTGGACAGGTCTTCGCGCCGCTGACTCAGCCGCTGCTCGACCCACAGACACGCTTTTATGTGTTCAGCCACGCGGTAGCAGACCGCTGGTACGCCGCCGCTGCCATCCTCGCCGCCGGGCTGGCGCTGCGCTGGCTGAGAAATACCCTCGGTCTGGAACACCGACCAGACGCCTATGCCCATCTCTCGGCACTGGCTGCCGACACCCCGCCGGGCGCGGACGGGCTGGTTTTCCTGCCCTATCTCACCGGCGAACGCACCCCGCATTTTGACCCGCTGGCAAGTGGGCTGTTCCTCGGCCTGCGGCTGCACCATCATGCGGGGCATCTGGCACGGGCAGTCATGGAAGGTGTAACTTTTGCGCTGAGGGATTGTCTGGCGCTGGTCAGCGAAATGGACAAACCGGAACGGGTGGTCCTTTCTGGCGGGGCGGTGAACTCCCCGGTCTGGCGACAGATTCAGGCCGATATGTTCAACCAGCCTGTCTGGCTGGCAAAAGGGGAAAATCACGCCTGTGTCGGATCGGCGCTGCTGGCCGGGCTGGGATGTGGGGTATACAGTTCGGTGGATGAAGCCATCGCACGGCTGCCACAGGTGGACACATCTGTTGAGCCAGACCTCAAAACTGCGGATTTCTATGCTGAACGCGGCGAAATTTATCGCAGCCTGTACGCCAGACTCCGAGACGATATGCACCGACTCAGCGCACAGTGATACTACCCGGCAGTTCGATGTAATCACGCCCCCCGGCATCCACCGGCACGCGCTCACCGGTCAGCGCGTCATACATGCCGACGATGAGGCGCGCTTCACCCGGCGCGGCCAGGTCATTAAAGCCCAGTGCGTGCCGGTCCAGGATGTACTCCCCGGCGCGCCAACCGGTGGTCGGACGCTGCCCCTGCGCCGGGATGGAGTCACTCTGCGCGATCAACTGCCCGCTGGAATTCAATAGCTGCACAAATACCGTGTAGCTGGTATCGGAAGGCTCATTCCCGGCCCGCCAGACCAGCGTGACAGGAAAGGGCGCGTCACGTCCGGCAGCCGTTTCGTCGGGTGTGTAGCCTATCAGCGTACCTGTCTCGCCCAATCGCTCATTGACGGCTGTAGCAAAGTCTGGCACCTCATCCAGGCGCGGCAGCGCGTCAATCTGAATCTGAGTCAGAATCGTGCCATCCGGCAGGCTGAGGGACGCGGTTCCGCCACCCACTTCCGCCGGGATGCGCAGGGTGCGCCAGTCCAGCGTGATCGTGTCGCGGGGGCCGGGCTGTGGGGCAATCACCTGTTCCCAGCCTGCATCGCTGGTACGCAGAATCAGGTCAGGCAGCGTGCCAGCGCCTTCCCACAATAGTTCAAGCCGCATATCCTGCCCCGGCTGCACGGTCATCTCTTCTGGCAGATTATGCGCCTTCAGGGTGAGATCAGCATTCACAGGCTGGTTCACCTGCTGAGGTAAACCAGTCTGGCGATTCACCTGCGCCCAATCCGCGCCGGGCTGAACCCGCCATGTGCCCAGGGACAGTTCCTTGCCGGTGACGTGACCAGCAGCATCCCCCATGTCATAACCCGATGGCGCGGTTAAATCATCAAACACGCGCAGCAGAATTTCATAATCTCCCGGTGGCGCGCCATACGGCAGCCGCAGCAGCACATAAGCCATCGCGAGTTCGCCGGGCATGAGTGCCGAGGTCGTGCGCTGGTTGGCCGTCGCAAAAATGCCACTTTCCTGCGCAATGTCCCAACCGATAGCGTTACGGACAATCAGCGCCGCGCGCAGATCTGCATTGAGGGCCTGGCTGATATGCAGTTCCACCGGCACACACAGCGCCCGTTCCGTTGTCATTTCCAACAGGCTGCCGGCAGCGACCACCTGAACAATCGCCTGACCATTGTGCAGGATAGGCTGCTCCAAACCCTGTGTTTCCGGCAAATTTTGCGGCAGCGACTCGTACAGCCGATTGCTCATGCCATAGGTAGTGAATTCTGTGGGCAGGCTGGCAGAACCATGTCCTAACAGACAGGGCAGCATGGCTCGGTAATCGGCGCGCTGCGTGTACCAGATATTCAGAGCGACCCGGCCTGATTCCGGCAGCAGCGGCTCAACAGCGTCCTGATCGGCCCCTTCTGGCAGGGTGACACGCCTTGCCGCCACATTCAGACGATCCCAGTAGTACACCAGCTCATAACGATCCGCATACGACCATGCCAGCACGGTATCGGCTTCTGTGAGCGTGTCCGCGTAATACTTCACCATGCCGCGCGCGTCATCGTGTTGATATAACGGGTTCTGAGCGGACAGGATATTGGTCAGCAGACCAAGCACAAACACACCCACAATGCCATAACGCAGGACAGGCCAGCGCAGCCGGGCGATTCCCGCGCCGAGAGCCACCAGCAGCAGCGGCGCAGCCATCACAAGATAACGTCCGTGCAGTTCGTTGCCAATATACGTCAGTCCAAGCAGCAGTCCACAGATGAGCAGCGCCGTGTGTCCAATCAGCCAGTGTCCATGAACATGACGCCAGGGAAGAAGCGTAACTGCGATCAGCACGGCAAAAACGGCGAATCCAACCCCAAGCGGCTCACGTCCCACCATCTCCCAGGGGGCTGTCCAGAACGCCTGCCAGATGCGGCTCAACAACTCAGGGCCGATTTCCGGGCCGCTGGCGATGGCGCTGTTGGCGGCCTGCACATTGACAAATCGGCTGAGGAACCAGGGCAGCCACGCCAATGCCACGATGAGCTGACCACCCACCCATAAACGCCAGTCGGGTTTGTCTACACGCCGCCGTCTCAGCCACACAATCAGAGTGACAGTGTTCAGCCACAGCGCAATGACCGGACCGGTATTGTGCGCATACAGCAGCAGCGTCTCGGCCAGCAGCAGCGCAGCCCACGCCCGCCGGTCTGGTCGGGCAAGCAGTTGATGCCAGGCCAGTGCAGCGATCAAAACCAGCACGGCCAGCAGAGTGTACATGCGTGCCTCCTGCGAGGCCCACCACAGCAGCGGCGAAACCCCCACCAGAAAAGCGGCATACAGCCCGGCCTGTCGACCCAATAGCCTGCGCCCCAGTTGAAAAGCCAGCGGCACAGTCAGCAGGCCAAAAAACGTGGAGGTCACACGTAGTCCAAACGGACTGTCGCCAAAACCACGTGTCGTGAGATTTAGCAGCATGTAATAGAGGGGCGGGTTGGTGGGATCGGCATCTGCGGCAGCCAGGAGTGTGGGCTGTACCGCCGCATAAGCAGACCAGCCTTCATCAAACCAGATACTCTGGGAATCCAGATGATACAGGCGGGTGGCCCACGCAAACAGGATCATCAGGATCATCAGAATGAATCGGTCAGCGCGCATACCGCAAGCGTAGCACCCCCCCAATATTCCAGCAAGGCGAAATACGACTTGCACCACGCATGAGCCTCACAGTAGAATAGTTTAAGTGGTTTAAAATGTGCGTGAAAAGATGTCGGTAAACCAGATGAGTTCAAAACCAACCATTACAAAAGATGAACTGGTCAGTCTGCTAAAAGCTGCTCATCAGGCTTATCCCAAACAACCCAAACCTCCTGAAAATGCGGGGGAGGACTGGATTGAATGGTATGCCAGTTTCATAATCGAGCAGATTCAGAAGCCATCTCAACCGACTCAGGTGGCGCAGCCCCCGGCTTCACCCGCGCCATCGGCCCCGCCACCTCGTCCAGCGGCAGTTCAACCGCCGGTGACTCCACCGGTACAGCCTGCTCCACCGGTGCAGCCGCTGCCGCCCATTCCGCGACCCTCTACCGCCCGGCTGCCAGAAAACCCGACCAGAAGCCAGCCCGCTGAGCCACCGGTCAGCCCAACAGGCAAGACCGACAAACTCGAAGATGCCGGCCAGCGTAAGACTGAACCGGATACCGGCGTTTTGCAGGTCTGCCCCACCTGTGCCCATCGCAACCGGCCCGGTGTGTTCTTCTGTGAGAACTGTGGCACGAACCTGATGACCGGACAGCAGGCGGTTATGGGCACACGCGACCTGCGTGAAGCCCAGGACATCGAACCGAATAACGTGCGCGAAGCACTCTCCACGCCCGACCAGCCGCCCCAACCGACTGCAAGTCCTGCAATTCAGTTGGACAAGGAACAGGAAAAAGCCGTTCGCAGCGCCGGGACCAGCCAGTTTGAAACCGGAATGCTGCTGCGGATTGAGGTTGAAGGCGGTTCAGCGCCCATCATCATCAAACCAAAAAATGAAGATATGATTCTGGGACGGCGCGACCCCACGACAGGCGCGACCCCGGAAGTTGACCTGACGACGTTCGCTGGTTATCGTATGGGTGTCAGCCGCCGGCACGCTTCGCTGGCGCTGGAAAATAACCAGATCGGTCTGTGGGATTTGGGCAGCAGTAATGGGACCTATCTGAACGGAAATAAACTGACGCCGCACCAGCCCAGCCCGGTGCGCGATGGTGATGAAGTCCGGCTCGGACAAATGGTGCTGCGCCTGTTTTTTCAGAACACGCCGGGCGTGAAAACTTAAGCCAGAATCTCGGCCACATCTCCCGCAGCTTTGCGGACAGCAAACAGAACATGCGCGAGATGCGCATTTTTCTGAACCAGTACCGCCAGTGAGGCGCGATCACCGGCAGGGTAGACGACCATTGTGCCTTCTTCAGCCTCGATCAGGAGGCGTTCCAGTTCCCCCTGCGCCAGACGTTTGAGCGTGCGGTCTGCCAGTCCAATCAAAGTAGCGGACATCGCAGCGACCTGCGGGCTGCTGGTTGGGTTTTCATGCGGGTTTTCTTCATCGCCAGGTGGAAATGCCGAAACCAGCAAACCGTCGATGTTCACCACGACGGACGCCCGAACCCCTTCCACCGCGACATGCAATTGTTTGAGGGTGCTCTCAAGCTTCTTGTCCCGATATTCTTGAGCCATACAGCCTCTTCTCTCAGTGCCTTGCGCAGATGCGACGACCATGAATTGAATAGTATAACGAAAGTCAACGGCCATCTCAACGCAGCCGCCCTGACCTTCACTGCATCACGTCTCATAATAACATGACAGCGATGTTACGGAAATTGAGGCTTTGTGTCCAGCCGGCTGGCATCTTCGTTGGCAAAGTCCCCCAGCAAGTACTGGTCATCTTCCGACAGGCTGGCGTTCATCAACAGGTCTGGCCGGTTCTGCCAGGTACGCCGCAGACCTTCGGCCTGTCGCCACTCATGGATGCGGGTGTGATCGCCTTCCTGAAGGACATCCGGCACAATCAGGCCGCGAAACTCGGCAGGGCGTGTGTAATGTGGCCCTTCCAGAATGCCGCCGGCATGGCTGTCGGTATCCGCCGCGCCCTCAGCCCCCAGCACACCGGGAATATGACGCATTACCGCATCAATTACCACCATCGCCGCCAGTTCACCGCCAGTCAGCACATAATCGCCGATGCTGATTTCGTCCGTAACCACCAGGGTGCGCACCCGGTCATCAATGCCCTCATAATGCCCGCACAACAGCACCATACGCTCATTACCCGCCAGTTCCTGGGCAACCTGATGCGAGAACAGCCGGCCCTGGGGTGACATCAGGATCACCGGCGCACCGGGCGCAGTCAGTGTTTCGACTGCCCGCACCACCACATCCGCCCGCATAATCATACCGCCGCCGCCGCCGTAAGGGGTATCGTCTACCTTGCGATGACGGTCCAGCGCGTAGTCGCGAATATCGTGGATGTGTAAATCCAGCAGACCCCGGTCACGGGCTTTCCACATCATGCTTTCGGTCATCGGACCATTAAACATCCCTGGAAATAAGGTTAAAACATCCACGCGCATGGTTGTTTCCAGTCCGCGAATCCTGTATGATGTGAAATTATGAAAATATGCAGAAGCATTGCATTTTCTGATGCGCAAGCGTAGCAGGTTTACGCTTTCAGATCAATCGCATTCCTGTCCTATTAGTTTTTCAATCAAACCCACTGATAAATTGCATTGAAACAAGCGAAAGGCACGCCATGCGGATGGGTGTTGATTTTGGCACCACCAATTCGGCCATTGCATTTTATGATGGTCAACAACTGCATACGATCCAGGCCGATCCTGTCAACGACAATTCTGAAGTTATTCCATCACTCATCTATATTGACCGCGATTATCATGAAACCGTCGGCGCTGCGGCAGCCAATGCCTATTTGCGGCATGAAACAGGCCGTCCGGTGCGCTGGCGTCAGCGCGACGCCGGTGAAATCGAAATAACCGTCGCCAGCGTGAGCAGCGCAGGCGGAGACCCTATCGAATTTATCCAGCAGGTCAGTGTGCTGGTCGATGACGCAGCCAATGGCCGCCTGATCCAGTCCATCAAAACCGCGCTGTTTAACGGACGCTACGAGGGCACGCGCATCTTTGACCGTTTCTTTCGTGTGGATGATCTCATCGCCATTATCCTGCGACGTCTGAAACATGCGGCAGAACAGCAAACCGGCCAGCCCTGCGAACGTATCGTCCTGGGGCGACCTGTCCGGTTTTCACCCAATGCGCTGGATGACATGCGCGCCGAATCCATCCTGCTCAAGGCAGCTTTCCTGGCCGGGTTCACCGATGTGCGCTTTGAACTGGAGCCGGTGGGCGTGGCCTATTTGTACCATCGTGACAGCGCGCAGCGTCAGACGGTGCTGGTGTTCGATTTTGGCGGCGGCACACTGGATCTGACAATTGCGGAAGTAGGCGGAGAGACACCACCGGTTGTGCTGGCGAACGGCGGCGTGCCTATCGGGGGAAATGACCTTGACCGGCGCATTATGGCCTCGCTGCTGCCCCATTTCGGAGGAGGCGATGAAGGTGTGCTGCCCGGTGATATGAGCGACAAACTGCTGGCCTGGCAGACGATGCCAGAGCTTTCGCGTCCGCGTTATCTGGAGCGCATTCATCGGCTGCGGCGCAGCGGCCATGCCCAGACCATGCGCGCCCTGGAGACGCTCATCTCCAAAAACATCGGCTTTCTGCTGTTTAAGGAAATCGAGCAGGTCAAAAAACAGCTTTCAAGCAGCGACGCCGCCATACTCAACTTCAGCTTTGAAGGGCTGCATATTCAGGAAACGATCACCCGACGGCGCTTTGACCGCCTGATCGCCAACGATCTCGCCACGATCCGTGACGGTGTGAACGACCTGCTCAGAACAGCGCATCTGGCTCCGCAGCAGATTGACCTGGTCCTGCGAACGGGTGGCTCATCGCTCATCCCGGCGGTACACGATTTGCTCGGCGATATTTTCGGGCCAGAACGGGTGCAGGCCATTGATCCCCTTATTTCTGTGACAGGGGGGTTCGCGGTAGTGGCGCATGAGGTCGCTGCGGATGGGCCGGACATCCCGCCGCAGGAACTCATTACGGACCTCGAACCATTTACCTACCAGGCTCACCGCATCAGCGTCGGCCGGCCAGTTTATACGGATCGTGACTTCGTGGTGAATCGCATCCCGCCGCTGCTCAACCACCTGCCCGCCATTCAACCAGCCAACAGCGACTATCCGCGCAGCGAACCGGAAGTTCTGCGCTTCTGCCTGACGCAGCCGGCGCGAGTCTATGTGGCCTTTGAAGCTGCTGTTGAACGCATTCCAGAATGGCTGCGGGGGTTCCAGCCCGAAAGTCTGCGGATCGAAATCGAGGATGAATTTGCGCTCATTCGCCGCACGATGCAGCTTTACAGCCGGCATTATGGTCCCGGTCTGATCTCGCTCGGTGGCAATCAGGCGTCGGGTTATGCTGGTGACGGTATCGTTAATTATTTTGTGATTGTCCAGCCGCAATAAACTTGCCAATGTTCAAAAAATTTGAACATTCGTCACTAATTTTGACCGCATTTTATATTGTAAGCTATAAAAACTGCATCAGATCGTCAAGAACGGCTGTCGTAAAATGGAACATAACCCGGTCATTGGCCTGTTTCTAGCGCTGGGTATTATCATTGCGGCGGCACGCACGGGTGGCAACATCGCGCGAAGGTTCGGTCAGCCCCGTGTGCTGGGGGAACTGGTGGTCGGTATCCTGCTCGGCCCTACGCTGCTTGACCTGCTTCATATGCCCATCTTCGATGTGAGCAAGACCCACCTCGAACAAACCGTTGTGGAACTGGCCGAACTCGGTGTACTGCTGCTGATGTTCAAGGTGGGTTTAGAAGTCAACCTGACTGAACTGCTCAAGGTCGGCAGAGTGGCGGTGCTTGCCGGGGTGATTGGCGCCCTCCTGCCTGTCACAATGACTGTTCTCAGCGTCATGATTTTCGGCTACCGTTGGCAGCCGGCGGTATTCGCGGGGGTGGTTCTGGCAGCCACCTCTGTGAGTATCTCAGCGCAGGTACTCATCGAACTGGGTCTGCTGCGCACCCGCGAAGGCAGCGCTCTTCTGGCGACGGCGCTGGTGGATGATGTCGTCGCAATTTTGCTTGTCTCCTTTGTGATTGCCCTTACTG
>CAZKIB010000009.1:36231-58171 GCA_964552425.1 uncultured Anaerolineaceae bacterium
CCACAGCAGCAGGCATCGGCAGGGAGCCTTCTCCTCATCTTCGGGCGAATGGCTGCTTACATCAGCATTGCCTTTATCGTGGCATGGTTCGGCCTGCCCTGGCTGATTCACTGGATAGGTACACGTGCAGACTCGCGCAGTTCCTATGCCATTCCCGGAATGGCACTCGTTGTCGTCCTGTTTTTCGGGTGGTCGGCAGAATTCCTGGGTGGGGTCGCTGCGATCACAGGGGCATTTATCGCCGGCCTCGGTCTGAGCAACGTACACAGCAGTACAAAACGAGAAATCGAGATTGCGATTTCAAATATCGCGTACACTTTTCTTGTGCCTGTTTTTTTCGTCAGTGTGGGTCTACGCGCGGACCTCAGCCAATTCCCGGCAGAGGCGCTGCCCCTGATGCTGACTTTACTGGTTATGGCGATCATGTCCAAAATTATTGGCGGTGGTGTGGGGGCACGACTGGGGGGGTTTACAAAACAGGAGGCGCTGAGGGTCGGTGTCTGTATGATCTCGCGTGGTGAAGTGGGCCTTATCATTGTCGCGCTTGGCCTCTCAACCGGTCTTCTGTCCGCTGATGACCCTCTGTTTGCGTCTCTGTTCATGGTCATCATACTCTCGACGGTTCTCACGCCGCCCCTTGTACGACTGGCTTTCCAGACCCAGCAGTCTGGCGCAGATGAAGACGTGGGTGAAGCACATCCCCCACCTGATCCGATGATACATGAAATCGCAGATCACTGAACGAAAGGTTCACTATGCCAAAGCTGGTTGTTCTCGTTACACCTTTAATGGCCGAAGCGCACAACATCGCTGAAGCATGGCAGCAGGCCGGCGCGCCCGGTGTAACCTTTATTGAAAGCTATGGGCTGCGCCGCCTTCAGGAAACCGGCCAAAATGTGGATTTACTGCCGGGTATGTTTTCCGCGCTTGAAATGCTGCGCAGTCGTGATAAAACCAGCATGATGCTCCTGGCAGTGGTCAATGACTCGGTGACGGTTGAACGGCTCATCAGCGCGACACATAGCTTCACAGGAAATCTCAACAACCCAAACAACGGCATTCTGTTCGTGATTGATATTGAGCAGGCTGTTGGGTTACGCCAGGACAACCCGCTCTGATTCACCCACGCAATTTCCGCAAAACAGCACTATACTTGACAAACTATCCAACAATAGAATGTGTGATTGTTCAGTATGACCACCAACATTTACACGATCTGGGTACAAACCGGTGACGACCCCCTGGCGGGAACAGACTCCAACGTGTTCATTCAACTCTTTGGCAGCACCGGCCAGACCGAATCGATCCACCTGCCACCGCGTGATGTGTTTGCGTTTGAAAATGGCAGCATCGAAAAATACATCCTCGAAGTGCCAGACATCGGCGAGTTGAACCGCTGCTGCATCGGCCATGACAACAGTGAAGGCGATTCGGGGTGGTACATCAGCAGCGTGCGGGTTCAGGATGACGAAACCAACCGCGAATGGCTGTTCCAGTTCAACCAGTGGCTTGGCCTCGAAGAATCCGGTCAGCTTACGGCCTGCGTGACCCTTTGAGATGCCATGCTGCGCCTGATTACCTTACTCATCCTGTTCTTTATATCGGCCTGCAATTTGCAGATGGGAACACCCACCCCGTTTCCAACGCCAGACCTTCCCCGAATCACGTTCCAGGCCCCGGCCAATAATGACAGCTTTCCAGAAGGAACTGACCTGACCATCGCGCTGCTGGCCGAAGATCCAGGCGTCGGAATCGCGCGGGTCGAGTTATTGATTGACGATCTGCCACACAGCGAAGCCTTCCCGGAAATCAGCGGCGCTGTGCCCGTCTTTACCGTCACCATGAACTGGCTGGCCGAAGGGCCGGGTTATCATTCACTGACTGCCCTCGCCTATCGTCCAGACGGCACGATCAGCAGCCCGGCAACCATCATCATTCTCGTGACCGAACCGGAAAATGCCTGATCGCTGGCGGCGCGCACTCCCCCTGCTGATCGCGGCGGCGCTGGCGAACTGTGCCCCGGTTGCCCCGACAAGCACAGACGATACCTCACTGTGGGGGCGGGTTTATCACCTGGCTGACACAGAACAGGCACAGGCCCCGGCCCTCTGGGTCGACCCGGATGGTCTGGTGACAGCCGCATGGATTGGGGCAGATGAGCGCGGGGTACATCATGATGCGCGCGGGTTGAGCGAAACCCTGTTAAGTGACACCATTACCCTGCCTCTTCCGCCGGTGCGGCCCTATGCGCAGCAGCTCCTGCCCGCGTCACAGGAGGCCCTGCATCTGCTCTGGCTGGACCTGGGCGCGGATAATCAACAGCACCTGTTTGCGGCGCGGCTGCAAGCTGGCCTAGTTGTCGAGCGCGGGCCAACGGTCATCTCGGAGCGCGACACCCTGCATTACACGGCACTACCCCTCAATGATGGGGACGTGCAGGTGATCTGGAGCGGCGGACTGCTGGCTGAACCTGCCCTGTATGCGCAGATCATCAGCGAACGCGGCATCCCCCGTGAGGCTGTTTTGCTGCTGCGTGATGCCGATTGGCCGGCGCTGCTGCGCACCCATGAGGGGCGGCTGCATCTGTTCTGGTTAAAAGCATCCGATCACACTTTGCAGTATGGCATTCTGAACGGTCAGACGATCAGCAATATCGAGACCGTACCGAACGTTATCCGACTGGAACGCGGAGATCGTCTGCACGGTTTATACCCGGCAGTTGACCTTACACACCTGTATCTTTTCTGGCATGTGACCCGCCGCAGTGGTGAAAACGAGACCTGGCTGATAACCCGCGCACTGAATGGTGGCGACTGGGATCAGCCCCGCATAATCGGTGTGGGAGCCTTCAGTGAACGCGCGCTGCTTCAGACCGGGTTCAACACAGGCAGAGTATCCGCCGCCAGTGAGGGTGAAAACGGGCTGCATTGGGGTGTCCCGATGTCAGGACAGTTTGCTCTGCTGCCGGTTGCCGGCCGGGTGGAAGACCATCTGGTGATTGTCTACTTTCAGGCTGGTTCTATTGCCGGGTATCAGCGGCTGATTTCGCTGCGTACACTCATTGGACCGCCGACTCTGTTCACGGACCGGGACCGCTACCTGTATGTCGCCTGGTCAGAACCAAACGATACCGGACAGGCTGAACTCAAGCTGACGGGGTCGCGCGGTTAGCTGGCCGGCAGGAATACGGCCCGGTACGAAATCAGGGTGGACGCGCCGTTTTCAGCCGTGCAGGTAGCCGCCACCAACTGCTGCGATGAAGGGTCGGACAGGCCGGGCATATCGATAATATAGCCTTTGCCCTCTTCCATCTCGAAATCGGCGTAGGCGGGTCCGCGTTCCGGTTTCAGGCCGGTAAAGAAGGTGCTTTCGCCATTGTCCCAGCGCACCCGCACCGGCATACCGGGGATGCCCACGCCACCAAAATCCTGAACGAACACCTCAATAATGCCAGAGATACCAGCCTCACAAAATGTCGAGACATTCGCCAGCACAAAATCGCGCTGCGGCACGCTCGTCGGCACAATCACACGCGACTGCGTGGGCGTGGCTTCATCATCGCTTTCCGGTGTCGGTGTTTTGGTAGCGGGGGGCGGCAAGGTCGCAGTGGCCGCGTCAATCACCACGCGCGGGGTGGACTCGACCACGCTGGCCGGCAGCAGAGTATCGGCACAACCGCTGCTGCCCTGCAAGCGATAAAACGTCATCATGCTGCGAATGGCGACCAGACCGCTGTTGCTGTCGACATAACCTGTTGAAGCCAGACGGCAGGCTGCTTCGGCCACCTGACCAAAAATATCGGCGTTGACATTCTCGCCCTGGAGGGTCAGCAGGCGCTCAACGGCCCGCGTCAGATTGCTGTCACCGGCAAACGCCAGTGTAATCGCCACCATATAATGCGCGCGATCCTCACGACTGAGCTGCCAGGGTTCAGTTGCAAACTCGACTACCGGGTTAATGGCCCAGGCATACGTCAGGCCGCCACCAATGCCGAGAATCAGACCAATCGCCAGACCCCAGACGGAAAACAGGCGGCGCGGGCGATTGTAACGGCTGCGCGGCGGCGGCATCTGTTCGGGAATCGTCGGCGGCGGGGCAGGTGGACGTTTGCTCATGAATTCTGCCCCGGCACGTTGACCTGACGATAGGGTTCCATAATCGGGGTCAGGCGATCCAAACCTTCGGCCATGATGACCAGAAAGCGAATGTCTTCAACGTTGCGAGAATTGGTGATGTAACGCTCGGCAGTTTCCTGTACGTGCAGGGGGATATTCTCGACCCCCAGCAAACGCAGGCGTTCCACAGCGCCGACCAGATCACGATCCGCGCTGTAACCCGCCGCAATCATCACGGTATATTCATCTTTGTAGCGGGGTGACAGGTCGGTCATGGGGCTGTTGACAAACTCAACCGGGAATTGAACCCATCCCAGATACAACCCCAGTCCAAGTCCGACAAGCAGCCCGATTAACAGGGAAATCAGAAAACGCACGCGCCAGCACCTTCATCACAATTCGGCCAGTCAGCCGGAAAAGCCTGTATCTTTCGGGGATTATACAACACCCGCTGGAAAAAAGTTAACCGCTGGCCGGACACAGGGGTTCGATATGATACAGCGTGCGTTCGTCACAGGTGAGTTCGCGAACGTAGCGGTTGGCGCGAGTCCACTCGATCAGTTCAGACAGAGCATCCAGCCGCCAGTTTACCAGCAGACCATCATACTGCGCAGCGATCAGATTGCGTCCATCCGGGCTGAATAATGTATCCACAATCCAGTCACTGTGGCGGTCAAAAGTGCGCAGGGACTGGCCGGATTCCACGTCCCATAAAATCAGCCGGCGATCATCGGAGCCGGAAAGCGCCATCCGACCATCCGGGCTGAAGGCCACCGAGCGCACCCAGTCGTTGTGTCCGGTCAGAGTTCGCAGACGCATTCCGCTGGCGACATCCCACAGAATCAGGGTCTGGTCTGGTGAGGCGGAAATCAGTTGCTGGCCGTCCGGGCTGAAGTCAAAATCCATAATCACATCACTGTGCCCGGCGAGAGTGTGCAGGGGTTCGCCGCTGGCGGCATCCCACAGCATCAGGCTGTGATCGTCAGAACCCGATGCCATCAGCCGGCCATCCGGGCTGAAGGCCACACGGTTCACCAGACCGGCATGGCCGGTAAACATGCGTGTGAGAGTCGCAGTGTCCAAATCCCACTGTCCGAACTCCGCCTGTTCGCACAGGCCCCGGTCATCATATGCCGCGCAGCTTACCGTTACCGCCGTGCGGTTGTCGGGGCTGATCGCCAGCGCGGTCAGCACATCCTCATGCGCCGCGAACCGCTGAGTGATATCGCCGGAAGCCAGATCAAAAACCGCCAGTTCGCTGGCAAGGCAGCCCACATCCGGGTCTGTTTCCGAACAGATACCGATCACAGCCAGGCTTCGATCCGCACTGAAAGCCAGCGCCGTGACATAGTCGTCAATCGGGTAACGTTCGGAAGCCATCCGTTGGGTCAAGTCCCAGCGTGAGATTTCGTACTGGCGGCAGTTCCCCAGTTCATTGTCATAGTCGAGACATCCGCCGATATACATCGAACCGCCATCGGGGTGATAGGTGCTGACTACATTGGCAAACCCGTCCGTTTGAAACGAATGGACGAGGCCGCTTTCCAGTACATCCCAGACGATCAGTGCGCGATCCCGCGAGGCCGACACTGCGGACAGATTGTCCGGGCTGAAGGTCACGTCGTTGACCACATTTTCGTGCCCGTTCAGGCTGTGAACAAACTCTGCCCCTGTCACGGTGTCATCGGTGTCATAAAGCAAACGCCATAAGCCGATGCTGCTGTCCCCGGAGGCCGACAGCAGGCGTTCACCATCCGGGCTGACGGCCAGCGCTGTAATTTCTTCCGAATGCTGGTCAAACGAGCCGCGCCGTTCGCCGGTTTCCAGGTCCCACAACACAAAAGTTGAATCGGAGTAACCGACAAAAGCAGTCAGTTCATCCGTGTTAAACAGCACAGCCACTGCTGTACCGTTGTCGCTTTCAAACTCTTCCGCTAACTCGCCCGTTACCAGGTCCCACAGAATAACTCGCCCATCCTCATCACCCGACAGCGCATATCGACTGTCCGGGCTGACATCCAGGCTGACGATGTAATTTTCGTGGCCTTCAAGAATCCCCTGTTCTTCGCCTGTCGTCACGTCCCACACGCGCACCGTGTAATCGTCAGAGGCAGACACCAGAGTCGCGCCATCCGGTGTAAAGGCCACCGCATGAACCCAGTCCTCATGCCCGGTCAATGTTTGCAGAGCCTCGCCGCTGGTGACATCCCAGATCACGATACGCCGGTCATCACTGGCCGAAGCCGCTGTTTGTCCGTCCGGGCTGAAGGTTACCGAGCGCACCATATCGGTATGGCCGGCCAGAATCTGCGCCGGTGTTTCACTAATGCGGCCAGAATCATCGACAGCCCACAACCGCAGGCTGCCATCTTCATAACCTGCCAGAACCGAGCGTCCATCCGGGCTGTATGCGACACTCAATACTGGCGATGCACCCGTCACGACCTGGCGCGCACCGGGCGCATAGGCCACTTCCGCCAGAACATTCTGAGCGGCGATAGGCGGATTTTCGATGTGAACCGCTTCCATCGCCAGCGCCATAGAGGTCACCTGATTTACGCTCTCAAACTGGCGGGCCGCCGCCGACAGCGCCAGGCTGCGGGCTTCGTCCGCGTTGCGTTCGGCCTCGTCGCGGGCCGCAATCGCAAGCTGTTCATTGTCCTCGGCCCGCGCCCGTTCATAATTCGCGGTCTGGAACAGCAGCAGGGAAATCACGGTCAGCACCAGCGAGACCGCCAGCGCGACAGAAACCCCCGCGAGAATCTGCCGCTGGCGGCGGCGCTGCAACCGTTCGCTGGCGTAAATATAGTCGCTGTGCAGACGGGTGGGTCGAGGCTGCTTGTTGGGTGATTCGGCCAGCCAGCTTTCCGCCGCGTGCAGTTCTTCCCCTTTCAGCAGATAACTGGCGTTATGCCCGCTGCGTTCCCATTCGCTGGCGCGGGTCAGCAAACGGGTGTGCTGCCGCACGTGCGCCTGGTCGGTATCGAGAGCCGCCAGAATACGTCCAAATGCTTCTTCAAAGGTGTTGGTCTGGCCGGCATGTTCGCAAAAATAGACCCAGTTGATATGGCTGATTTCTTCAGGAATTGCCATGCCTTCAAATTTTTCCAGCACGATGGGGATGATGCGCTTGCTGTGGTCACGGGCGTGGCGCAGTTCCCCCATGCAGTATTCAGAGGCGAGATACTCCGGGCTGAGAACAGGTAAAAAGGCGTCCGCGCCCCGAATACCTTTGGCAATGTCGTCGGTAAAGTCCGTGCTGCCGGGGGGAATATCTTCCCAGTCAATCCACGCCTCGCGCCCCAGGCTCTTGAAAGCCTGATAAAGCTGTTTGGCAAACTCGACATCCTTGCGGCGGTAGGAAATAAAAACATCGCTGAATTCGCTGAAGCTCATGAGCGGCTGTCGATCTCGTTAGAAACCTGATACCCCCCGTTATACCATAGCTCAACGGCATTGGGTATTAAGGCTGGCGTGTTCAGCTTTTGGGGCCAATCAGCGAATCGAGATATTCCACATCCTTGCGTTTGGATATGAAAATATCTATCGAGGGGTCATGCGGTGACTTGCGACACTTTACTGTCCAATGAATGCCAAGTTGATCGCAGGTGTCACAAAACAGCTTACTAATTTCGTGAGATTGATTCGTAAAAGAATAGCGCGGGTAGTCCTTTCCATTGACCACGTTACTGAAACGTGATCCGTCTGAATGGTAGAGGCCGCGAAAGAATTCCAGGGGATACCGTTCTACAATGACCTGCTGCCAGGCTTCAAGGACAATTTTACGGGTATGTTTTCGCCCTGCGCCATGCTGGGGAAAAATCTCAGGCCAGAATTTGTGGGTACAAACAACTTCTACGCAATTACTGTTCTGACGTTTGAGAATATTCACTGCATTTTCAGGCAGGATCATTTTGATATGTTGAACACACCGTCGGATAATATTGGGATATGCCGTGTCCAAAACAATTCTCAGAAAATAAACCCGCTTGTTGCGAACAATGTAGCCATCTCCCAGGTAAATGCCAAGCAAATAAGCATAAGCCTGCTGCTGCATAATATTTCGGGCATCCCGGATGACATCGAGAACCTCATCAGCAGTGCTTTTCATGGCGCGTTCCCGCTGCATTTCCAGCCCAGTGATACTGCCAAAGCGATTGATACAATCTCGGACAGTTGCTCTGGGAATGTTGGTTATTCGCTCGATAGCCTTCTTATTTTCACCAGCTTCCCACAAGGTAAGAATCTGGCGATATTCATCATATGTTCGCGTTGCCTTTATGTACCCGTGTCATTGACTTTAGCAGAATGCCAGTATACTATCCCCCAGTTAGAATCAAAAAGTCAGGTCAAGTAACCTGACTTCTGTGCCGGAGGTGGGATTTGAACCCACAAGCCCGATGGGCAATGCTTTTTGAGAGCATCGTGTATGCCGTTCCACCACTCCGGCGTCACAATACCGATAATACTGTGTTTATTTCCTGCTAACAGCAGTTGATGTCATTCATCATAGAATTTTTTGCCGAGATTGTCAATGCCTGGCTCGACTAATCCGCAGGACGAAAGCCAACTGATCCGGCAGGCGCAGCGCGGTGATCTGGAAGCGTTTAACGCCCTGGTGCTGCACTATCAGGATCGCGCCTACACGGTGGCCTACCGCATTATGGGCGATGAAGCAAGCGCGGCGGATATGGCACAGGATGCCTTCATCACTGCCTTCCGCCGGCTGGACAGCTATCGCGGGGGCAGTTTTCGGGCCTGGCTGCTGCGCATCGTCACTAACACCTGCTACGACGAACTGCGCCGCCGCAAACGTCGCCCGGCCACCTCGTTTGAAGATATGGCCGGGGCGGAAATGGACGATGGCCCCCCCCTGCCCGATGACTCACCTACCCCCGAACAGGTCGCCCAGCAGAGTGAACTCAACCGGGCGATCCAGGACTGCATCGAAGAATTGGGCGATGCGCAGCGCATCATTCTGGTCCTCAGTGACATCGAAGAACTCAGTTATCAGGAAGTCGCGGACATCGCCGGGGTTAAGGTCGGTACGGTGAAATCACGTCTCAGCCGGGCGCGGGTCAGCGTGCGCGATTGTTTACAAACATTTCAGGAACTTTTACCCCTTTCCTATCGTCTTAATACCACAGATACAGTGGATTAGTGTTCGACCCATGAATGAGCGTGACTACGAACTGCTTTCAACCTATATCGACGGCGCGCTGACTGCCCGCGAACGCACGCTGCTGGAACAACGACTCGCCGCTGAACCCGAACTGCGCCGTGAACTGGACAGCCTGCGGCAAACGGTGAGGCTGATCCGGCAGATGCCCGCCCTCAGCGCGCCGCGTGACTTCACTCTGACATCTGCGATGGCAGGTGTTCGTTCTGCAACACGACCTGTTTTACCCTTCCCGCTGACCGCCGCGTTCAGCGCCATGAGCGCCGCTGCTGCGATACTCATGTTTGTCTTCGGTGGTTATTTTCTGCTGCAAAGCGATCTTGTGTCGATGACCGCTCCCAACAATCTGGTACTCATGCAGCGGGAACAGGCACAGGATGTCGCCAGCGTGCCGTCGCCCGCACCCGCCATGACCAGGACTGCGCTGCCGACTCTGGCGATGCCAACGGCCTCACCTGCCCTTTCCAGCGCAAGCGATGAGGCGCTGGCAGAAAGCGGCCCCGCCGCAGCTAACCTGGCCGCAGCGCCAGAAGAAGAGACTGAATCCGACCCCGGAGAAATCCTGATGTACAGCGCAACCGCTGGAGCTGCGGACGACGAAGCCGAGACCGAAGCCGATACGTTTGCAGGTCTTAACGACGCGGATGGCGCGGTGGGCAGTGCGGCATTCTCGATGGAGGCAGCAGAAATCGCCCCGACGCCAGAACTGCAAAGTGAACTGCTGTTGTCCGCGACGGAAGTTGCCCTTGCGCCAGCCCCGGAAGGTACGCTTGAAGCCAGCCTGCGCAGTCTGCCAATAGATGTGACGGCACTGGCGGAAGTACCGGAGGATAGCTCGATTGCGCCACCTGGACAGGGCCAGGATCAGGCCGGCGCAGCGCAGGTTGAAGACACGCAGCAGTCTAATGAACCTCTGTCTGACGATTCACAGGCAACCAAACAGTTCGCACCCACAGTGGATGATGGCATCATCGGTCTTGGCCTGCTGATCGCCGGGACAGCGCTGCTCATCGCTGCCATTATCACCACCCTGACGCGCCGCCGGAGGCTTAACGTATGACCCGGATTGCCAACTACTGCCCGGTGTGCGGTGAAAAACTGGAAATGCGTGAGCGCACTGGCGCGCTGCGTCCGGTATGCCCCGGATGTGACCATACGGTGTATTTCGATCCCAAAGTCGCGGTGGCGGTCTGCATCATGCAGGGTGATCAAATTCTGCTGGTGCGCCGGGGCATGGACCCCATGCGCGGGTTGTGGGCCATGCCCGCCGGCTTCATGGATTACGATGAAGACCCGCAAGCCGCCGCGCGCCGCGAAGCGCTCGAAGAAACCGGGCTGAATGTCCAGATTGACCGGCTGCTGGATGTATTTCATACCCCCAACGACGGCGGAGTGGCGAACATTGTGATCGTATATGCCGCCAGCATTACCGGGGGTGAAATGCGGGCCGCAGATGACGCCGAGGACGTGGCCTGGTTCGGTAAGGACAGTGTACCTGAAGTCGCGTTCATCCCTTCCCAGACGATTGTGAAACGCTGGCGTGCGGACGCACTATAGCAAAAACGTTCAAGACAGATCAGCCGCCATCTGCTATGCTATGGGGTATGGTTGATAAACCCCGTGAACAGGCGAAATTCTGGCGGGCAAGAGAGTTTGATAACCTCGAACTCCTGCACGCCACCTACATCACACACACGTTCGACAAGCACTTCCACGATGAGTATGTGGTGGGTATCGTCGTGCGCAGTGAGTACGCCTTTTACTGCCAGCATGAAACCGTGCTGGCCGGCAAGGGGCAGATTATCCTCATCAATCCCGGCGAGATTCACAGCGGATATGCCATCAACGAAGCTGGCTGGACCTACCGGGCGCTGTATCCCTCGGTCCACCTGATGAAACAGATCGCTGAGGAAATCACCGGACGGCAGTGGGATATGCCCTATTTCCCACACCCGATTGTGGACGACCTGCAAACCGCCGGGCTGGTGGTGGACCTGCATCGGGCGCTCGAAAACTCCACCCTCCAGTTGGAACGCGATACCCTGCTGCGCACCGGCCTGGGCACTCTGATCGCCCGCCACGCGCAGAACCGTCCGCTGGAACTGCCCCCGCTGGGCAACGAACGCGAGGCAATCACCCAGGTACGGGAATTTCTGGAAACCCATTACATGGAGAACCCATCGTTAGAGCAGCTTGCCCATATCGCCGGCCTCAGCCCTTACCATCTGGTGCGGGTATTCAAGCAGCAGACCGGCCTGCCGCCCCATACCTATCTGGTACAGGTGCGCGTGGAACAGGCCAAGCGTGTGTTGCAGACCGGGAGTTCGATTGCGGAAGTCGCCGCCGCGACAGGCTTCGCCGACCAGAGCCATCTCACGCGCCGTTTCAAGCGCATCGTCGGTGTCACACCCGGCCAGTTTGTCCTGAGCATCCCCTAAAAGGTCCTATCAGCGCCTATGACTGCCACCCGTCGTGGTGAATTTGTTGCCGGGTTCAAGGATACCATTCCGCTTGTGCTGGGAGCCATTCCCTTCGGCATTATCTTCGGCGCGTCGGCCATCAACGCTGGCCTCAGCCCCGCCGCCGCGATGGGCATGTCCCTGTTGGTTTTTGCCGGGTCCGCGCAGTTCCTGGCCGCGAACCTGGTCAGCCAGAATGCCGCGCCCGGTATCATCGTGCTGACCACGTTGGTCGTCAACCTGCGGCATTTCCTGTACAGCGCATCGCTGGCCCCGTATGTCAGGCGACTGTCGCACCTGTGGCTGGTTCCGCTCGGCTTCTGGCTGACGGACGAGACTTATGCCATCGTCATCCGCCATTACCAGCGCGACGACGAATCGCCTTACAAACACTGGTACTACTTTGGCTCAGCGTTGTTCATGTATATCAACTGGAACACCTGCACCGCGATTGGAGTCGTCGCCGGCCAGCAAATCGCCGACCTGGGAAGCCTGGGACTCGACTTTGCAATGGTGGTCACGTTCATCGGCATCATCGTGCCGCTCATCATCAACCGGCCCATGCTGCTGTGCGCGCTGGTCGCCGGGGCAGCGGGGGTTCTGACATACAATATGCCCAACAAACTCGGTCTGATGGTCGCGGCCGTGCTGGGGATCGCCGCCGGAGTAATTGCGGAAAGCGCCCAGAATCGCCAGACCGCAACCCATGCCATCGAATTTGAGGAACAGGAGACCCCATGAACGAGGTGCTGCTGATCGCGGGTATGGCGCTGGTGACATTCGCCGTGCGCTACCCGGTGATGGCCTTCGTCGGGCGCATTCCCCTGCCCGAAGGCGTGATCCGGGCGCTGCGTTATGTGCCGGTAGCGGTGCTGACAGCGATTATCGTCCCGGCTGCGGTGATGCCAGCCGGCACAGCAGACTTCCGGCTGTCGAATGCCTATCTGTTCGGCAGCATCGCGGCGCTGCTCATCGCGTGGCGGACAAAAAACCTGCTGCTGACTATCGCGCTGGGGATGGCCTTCTTTTTTGCGTGGCGGGCGCTTATCCCTGGCTGAAACGGCCCGGCGAAAACGGCGCGAGATCAACACTCGGCGCAATCCCCTGTGCCCATTCTGCCGCAAGCTGGCCGCTGTAGGGGCCAAGCTGCAAGCCGATGGCCGCAAAGCCAGTCGCCACATAACAATTTCCCACACCAGGAACCGGGCCAATGATTGGCACGCCATCCACGCTGGCAGGACGCAGACCGACGCGAACTTCTGCAATCTGCGCATCTGCCAGGCCCGGAGCCACGCGCAGCGCCTCATCCAGCACCTGGCGCACGCCCGCAGCGGTGGTATGGGGGTTGAACCCGGCATTGGCTTCACGGGTCGCGCCGACGGCCACACGACTGTCATGCCAGCTTACGATATAGTGCCCATGAAAGGCGTGAATAATCGGCCACGCGCTGGTATCCACACCCGGCAGGCTGAGGTGAATGATCTGCCCGCGCAGGGGATAAACCGGGATGCGCACCCCAAGCTGGTCGCCAAACGCCTGTGACCACGCACCCCCGGCGATGATAACCTTGCCGGCCTGAATCGTTTCGCCATCCACGACCACACCTGTCACCGCGCCATGTTCGATCACCAGCCGCTCGACACCGGCCTGTTTAACCGTCAGGCCCTGCGCTTCAGCGGCCCGGCGCATGGCATCCGTCAGCAGGCGGCCATCCACCCGCGCCGCTTTCCGCATCAGCAAAGCGCGTTTGACTTCTCCCAGTGGCGGGAAGAGGGCACAGGCTTCGGCGCGAGACAGGGCGCGAATATCCTCTGCCGCCGGCCGGCCGTAAGCCTGCTGCTGCGCGTTAATCATACGGCGCTCGGTCTCAAAGGCGCTGATTTCGTCGTCATCCACCGCGACAATCATCTCGCCCGTGACCGCATAGCCGGTTTCGCCATCCTGCTCCTGCCCCAACTGCCCGATCAACTGGCCGTAGCAGGCGGCGCACTGCGAAGCGAAGTTGAACCAGACTTCGCCCCCGCCCAGGCCGAGCGTCTCGAACGAAAGAATGCCGGCCCCGGCATCCGTCGCCCGGCCGGCGTCGTGCCGGTCAAAAAGCAGCGTGCGGACTCCTCTGCGCGCCAGATAATAAGCCGCCGCTGTCCCGACAATCCCCCCGCCGATGATGATCGTGTCAAACATTCTTCCCTTTTTCATCCGATCCAATTGCCATCTTCGTCATAACTTGCAGAGCCTGAAAAACCACCCGTGTTCCAAAAAATATTTAGAAGCGGTCTCAACACGGTCTTGAGATTCTGCTCATAATCAGTCAAAATAACATCTGGAAACAATATTCGTTCTTGGCTTATAGGTGTCACTCCTTCGAAAGCATTTCGTAGACCAGGTAACTCAAAGCTGTAGTCGTTAAGACCGATTAAACTAAGCATTATTGTCGTCGGCGAATCTACCCCAAGGCTTTTCTGCATTTTCAGTATGATTGACAAATTCATCAATACTTTTTGTTCGATTCTAAACGGATTGACAGTTTTTTCACGAAGATCACCGTGATCAAGCACAGATACATATTCTACACTTCCATTGCGAAAAACCTGAAAGTATTCAGTCTTTTCAGCTATTTTAAGCCCGAAGGGAAAGACTACTCCCAAAAAATTGAACCTTGCTCCACGAAAAAAGGCATTTAATTGACTTACATCAGAAAACACATTATTAGCAAATTCAAATGAGTTCAATTCAATCAATGTGCCGAGAGACAAAGTCGTAAGTGGAATGGAATGCAAGATAATTCGCGGACCATGTTCGAGGACTACAGGAACATCCTCATGAACATCCGAAGAATTCAAAATCCCGACTCTACCTTGTCGAAAATTTTTCACCCGCTCAGTCAGGCTCTCAGCCAAGTTAAACGCAATACGCAATTCATCAACATTCATTTCATTTTTACCATTTGAACGACGAGCATGAAATTTACTGGTTTCTTTTACCCGGTGAGGACCAATGAAGCTACGACCCACATAGATCAACAAAACTTTTGATTTTTCAGGATCAGCAAGATCAACCGATTGGAACTTTAATGTGGGCAATCGAGGTTCAATTCCGCTGTTCGCGGCCTGTTCAAGCCGTTGAATTTCACGCTCAATGTTGATAGTTGGGCCTAGTCCGCAAATCTCAGTCGCCATTCCTCCTTTCTCTTTCATCCCGCAAATGATCCAACCGCCAAATGAGTTTGCAAAAGAGGACAAATCTGCACAAAATTCAACTTTGTCCCAAGTGGTTTTGCCATTCTGATCTTGATATGTTGGATAGGCGTGTTCCTTAAAATCAAGGTTCTGACTCTCGGATGCAACACCGATCATACTGGCAAGATCATTTTCTTCGATTTCGGTTATCAGCTTACCGTTCAGAAGCATACATTCTGCCTTTAAGCGTTACTCTTTTTTCGAGCAATCCCGATCTGGTTTACACCGAGTGCTAGCGGGGTCAGGTTCGTGCGTGTGACCACCTGCGCCAGCGCCGGCAGGCCGAACATGCCGAACTGCACCACCTTCGGAATCACGGGCAGGTAAGGCACATCCCACAGGCCGTCGCCGAAGTGTTTCAGCATGGTAAAGCCGCTGGACTCG
Source organism: uncultured Anaerolineaceae bacterium (assembly GCA_964552425.1). GTDB lineage: Bacteria > Chloroflexota > Anaerolineae > Aggregatilineales > Phototrophicaceae. Next base: position 51,608 of record CAZKIB010000009.1, read on the forward strand.
CACCACGCCCGCCAGGTCTGCGGCGGATGCACGTTGATGTGCGTCCTGTCCTTGCCGATGGCGTCCGTCTCGCGGTCCTTAAAGCGGCGCAGACTGTAATCCGGGTGCGGCGTGGCAAACAACCACAGACCGCCCGGCTTGAGGATGCGGTTCACCTGCCGGATGGTGTTCTGCGGGTCGGGCAGATGCTCCACCAGATGCAGCGCCACCACGACGCTGAATTCGCCATCGCCAAACGCGCTCAGGTCATCGGCGCTCATCAGCAGCGCTTCGGCCTTCGGCGCATTGAGGCGGGTCTGCTCGATGCTGTAGTCGATCAGGTCAATCCCCACGCACTGGAAATCATCTTGCAGCAGGCCCAGTAGGTGGCCCAGTCCGCAGCCCATCTCCAGCAGTTTGCCACCGCCGGGCGGGGCATAGCGCCGCACCAGCGCGGCATAATAGCGGCGGGCGAACCAGTACATGCTGAATTTACCCAGGCCGCGATCCGCGTAATTCCACTTTTCGAAATACTCGCGGGTGTAATGTTCTGCCGGAACGTCCCGTTTGGTTTCGCTCATGTTTTACTCCGGGGGCGTGGCCTGCCCCAGATCCATTTGTCAGTCAGTATCCGCACACGCATATCGCCGTCAATCGTCACCTGACAGGACAAACGCGGATACCCGAAGGTATGTCCGATGCGATCATGCCAGTGCCGGGGAGCCGGTTCGCCGGTTTCGATCCACACGCCGCAGGTGGCGCACAGGCCGCGTCCGCCACAGTTGGCCCGGCGGGTCAGCGCGCTGTAGGGTGAGAAGCCAGCCGCCAGCAGCGCGCGACGCAAATTCGCGCCAGGTTCGGCTTCCAGTTCGGTGATACCGTCCGCGTGCAGGATGCGCAGTTTAGATTTCATGAGGGATGTATGCGCCGCCCACCGGAGCGAACGGCGCATAACGCGAGGTAGTGAACACATCACAATGTTCACTACGCTTACAGTAACACGACACTTTAGACAATTGCATAAAGGTTATCAGGACTCGCACGGAACTACCTGGTCAGGCGACATCGCCAGATCATACAGGCCGAACAGCATATCCGGCAGGTGCAGCACCCCATAGGTATGCGACGATGACCGGGTATTCTTGAACTGGTAGAGCGACCCCGGATTAATCAGACACCCGCGCTCCACCCGCACGCACATCGGGACATGGGTGTGCCCGGTAATCATCACATCCACGTTGAGGGAATCCAGCATCATGTTCAGCAGCGTGTTCGACAAATGGTCGCGGTACAAACCCCAGATATTGTTGCCCGGTTTGCCGTGACACATAAAAACGCTGTGGCCCTCAAAAGTGCCCTGCCAATCCAGCGGCAGCCCTTTCAAAAATGCCGTGTTATCATCCGAAAGATCATAAAACCACTCGTCGTGATTGCCACGTACGGTGACAATACCCCGTTCACGGATTGCTGTGACCACTTCGTCCGGCTGTGTCCCACGCCCAACCAGATCGCCCGCGCACAGAATGCGATCCACATGATGATGATTGTCCAGACGATCCAGTGCCGTTTTTAACGCCGCATAGTCTCCATGAATATCCGATATGATCCCTAGTTTCATCCCAGAACCTTAAGCCAGGCAGAATGTTTCTATTATACCAGAAGTCGGCTCCTGGGATGGCCGGATCAGGGTGGATTCTCACGAGATCGTTCGTCAGTTCAGCGTTTCAGACGCGCATCACGATACCATTCCCAGGTGCGCGCCAGACCATCCGCCAGCGCGACCTGCGGGTTAAAATGGAGCAGTTCGCGGGCGCGGCTGTTGTCACAGTAGGTGATGTGCGGTTCTGTGAGCGGCGCAGGCACATTGTTGCGAATCGCCTCCTTGCCGATCAGTTCCTCGTAGATGTCAATAAACTCTGTCAGCGCCACTGGCGACCCATACCCCAGGTTGATAATCTCGTAACCCATCGGCTTTTCCAGCGCCGCGATCACCCCATCCACCGTGTCATCAATATAGGTCCAGTCACGCTTGAGGTCGCCGCCATCAAATACCTGAATCGGCTCATCGTTCATCATGGCCTCGATGACTTTCATCGGCATCATATCCGGGCGTCCCGACGGCCCATAAACATTAAAAAATCGCAGAACGGTCACATTAAGCTGGTACAGGTTAAAGTAGCTGTAGCCGAACAATTCCGCCGCGCGTTTGCTGGCCGGGTACGGGGCCAGCGGCCAGTCCGGGGCGTCTGTTTCAATAAAGGGGATTTTGTCGGTATTGCCGTACACTGAGGAAGTCGAAGCCTGCACAAACACCTCAATGTCATGTCTGCGCGCCAGGTCCATCAGGGTGACACTGGCGCTGGTGTTCACGTCCGCGTACAGCCGGCCCTGCTCGACGGACGAACGCACCCCGGCCATCGCGGCCAGATGTGCAACACGGCGGATTCCGTAATCGGCAAACACCCGCGCCATCAAAGCCTCATCACGAATATCGCCTTCGATCACCGGCACACCAGCGCCGAACGCCGCGACATTGGCCCGTTTCAGCGCCGTATCGTAGTAGTCATTGAAGTTATCGACCACCACCACTGGCTGCCCCAAGTTCAGCAAGCGCGCGGTCAATCGGCTGCCGATAAAGCCTGCGCCGCCTGTCACCAGTATTGTCATTTCACTTCTCCAGACCGTTGTTCAAGGTTAAACAACACCTATTTCTTTAATTTCAGTTAAATCTCTCATGCGATTCTGAGAAGGATATGCTATCATCCAAACCAAACGCATTCTAGCAAAATCCATACTCATGACACAATTTCTTCTGATACGCCATGCCGTGAATGATTTCGTCAAGACCCATAAGCTCGCGGGCTGGACACCGGGCGTGCATTTAAGCGACGAGGGTAAAGCGCAGGCCGAGGCACTCGGCAAACGCCTGGCGGATGCGCCCATCAACCAGTTGTACGCCAGCCCACTGGAACGCACGATGGAAACTGCCGAAGCCATTCGCCAGCATCATCCACATCTGGAAATCAGACATCATCCCGAAGTGGGTGAAGTCCGCTATGGCGATTGGGAAGGGCAGACTATCGGCGATCTGGCAAAGCGCAAGATGTGGTCCGTTGTGCAGGAGTATCCATCGCGCGCATACTTTCCAAATGGCGAGACGATGCGTGGAGTTCAGATGCGGATTGTCGATGCCATCGAAGACCTGGCCGCAACACACCCCGGTGAAATGGTGGCTATTGTTTTCCATGCCGATTTGATTAAGATGGCTCTGGCGCATTATCTCGGTATGCACCTTGACAACTTCCAACGCATCGTGATTTCACCGGCATCGATTAGCAGCATCGCGCTCGGTTACGGCAGACCTTATGTGGCTACGATGAATGACATCGCGCATTTGCAGCCGCTGGAGCGCGAACGGAAGCAAAAGCCGGAGCAGCAAGCTGAACAGGACTGAAATGAACTTGTTTGAAAGGTGCGGGAATTATGCCGCATACAGAAATTGAACTGAAGCCCGTAGACTTCATCACCGTCGGGACTATCGGCCCCAAAGGGCGGCGAGTCTTCCATTTGCAGGCTGGCAAAGGCACGCAGGTTGTTTCACTCATCATCGAGAAGGAACAGGCCTGGGCGCTCAGTGAAGCGGTGAAGGAATTGATGGACGACCTGGATGAACGTTATCCGAACCTGATGGGTGGGTCGGAAGACATTGATCTGGAATCGATTGATATGGACCTGCGGGAACCTATCGAGCCGATTTTCCGCGTCGCACAGATGGGCCTGGGCTACGACGAAGACAACAATATGGTGGTGCTGGTCGCCCAGGAACTGATCCCTACCGACGAGGATGAAGAACTGGAAGCACCCGATCCTGGCATCGTGCGCATGTGGTGTGACCGCCAGCAGATGCGCGCGCTGAGTTTGCAAGCCATCTCGACTGTGCAATCAGGCCGTGCCGATCCCCGGCAGAATGGCCGTGTGATTTACTACTGGACATGATGAACGACAGCGAAGCCGATCAAAACCAGCCGGGTCTTCCGGTTAAAACTGAACAGATGCTGGAAGTTCTGCGCAAAGGCACGATTGAAACCGAGTTCGGGGTCATGCGCTGGAGTTCCAATTACACATTTCTGCTTTCGATCACGCATGAAAATGTTCAGACGATGGCGGTTTACAAGCCCCAGAAAGGCGAACGCCCACTGTGGGATTTTCCCGATGGCACACTCTGCTATCGCGAAGTTGCCGCCTTCGAAACCGCTCATGAACTTGGCTGGCAGATCGTGCCCCCAACCGTCCTGCGCGATGGGCCGCACGGTCTGGGTTCCATGCAGTTTTACATTGACCATGACCCGGAGATCAATTATTTCTCGTTCACGGAGGAGATGTATCCGCAGCTCAGGATGATCGCCACCTTTGATTACATGGTCAACAACGCAGACCGCAAGGGCGGGCATTGTCTGATTGATCGCCGGGGCCATCTGTGGGGCATTGATCACGGCATCACTTTTAACACCGATCACAAACTGCGCACGGTGATCTGGGATTTCGCCGGACAGCCGATTCCTGAAACGCTGCTGGAAGATATTCGGCGGTTGTGTTCTCGGCTTGATGAATCCAACAGTGACTATCGCAAAAAGCTGGATGCCCTGCTGGACCCGCGCGAAATCGCGGCCTTTCAGCGCCGCATCCAGAAACTGCTTCAGTCCGGGTATTATCCGCAGCCGGGGCGCGGCCCAAACTACCCCTGGCCCCCGGTATGAGAGTGCTGAAAAACAGGCAAAAACAGGCGGTTGGCAGAAGCGAGTTTATCTTTTCAAAGGCGGCTGCCCCGAATAAACATCTTCCCCCAAAATGCACGAATGGCGTTAGCGAAAGTCTGGTGTGAATCAATCTTAAAATTCTTTGGCGAATTCTTAACATTGATTTAAACTCTAAAGGCACATGTCATAAGATACGTGAGCGAACATCGTGCCATGCGGTGTCTTAAATTCAGGAGGAACGCTATGTTACGGAAACTGAGTATTTTATTAAGTGCCATCCTGCTCATCGGGCTGTTGGCCCCGGCAGCCGCCCAGGACGAAGAAACCTTCGCCCTGACGATCATGCACACCAACGATGTTCATGCGGAACACGAAGCTGTGTTCGATGGCGGCGGTGGCGCGGCGCGTCAGGCAACAGTGGTCGAGCAAATTCGCGCGGAAGTCGAAAATTCTCTGCTGCTGGATGGCGGAGATCGTTTCACCGGCACACTCTTCCACATTCAGTGGAAGGGTCAGGACAGCGCCCAGATCATGAATATGATCGGCTACGACGCGATGACGCTGGGCAACCACGAATTCGACAACGGTGATGAAGTGCTGGCCGCCTTCATTGACGCACTGGAATTCCCGGTGGTCACTGCCAATGTCGATTTCAGCGCGTCACCTGTTCTGGCGGACAAAGTTCAGCCCTACGTGGTTCTGGAAGTCGGTGAAGAACAGATCGGCGTGATTGGTCTGGTGACGCCCGAAACCGAAATCCTGTCCTCGCCCGGCCCCGAACTGGTTTTTAACAATGACCTGATCGGCGTGACCCAGGCGATGGTTGACGAACTGACTGAACAGGGTGTTAACAAAATTGTGCTGCTCACCCACATCGGTTACGATGCCGATGTGATGGTCGCAGAGGGCGTCTCCGGTGTGGATGTTGTCGTAGGCGGCCATACCAACACCTTCCTGAGCAACACTTATGCGGGCGCGTTTGGCGACTACCCCACCGTGCTGGAAAGCGCGGCTGGCGAGCCGGTACTCGTGGTTCAGGCCAGCACCCGTACCCAGTACCTGGGCCGCCTGGATGTCGAATTTGACGCTGCTGGCGTCCTGGCCGGATGGGAAGGCGACGCAATTCTGCTTTCGAAATACATCACACCCGATCCTGACGTTTCTGATCTGGTTGCCGGTCTGGCTGAACCCATCGAAGAACTGCGCGCGCAGCCGGTGGGCGAAGCCGGCGTATTCCTGACCGGGGACCGCGCGGTGTGCCGCGTGGAAGAATGCAACCTGGGCAACCTGATCGCGGACGCGATGCGGGCTGACACCGGGGCGCAGATTGCCTTCATGAACGGCGGCGGTATCCGCGCAAACATCGACGAAGGCGAAATCACCCTCGGCGAAGTGCTGACCGTCCAGCCGTTCCAGAATCTTCTCAGCACCTTCGAACTGGCCGGCGCAGATGTGATCGCCGCGCTTGAAAATGGGGTCTCACAGATTGCGCTGAACGACGCCGGTCAGGTCAGCCGCGATGGCGCGGCCGGCCGCTTCCTTCAGGTGTCGGGCCTGCGTTATACCATCGACCCCACACTGGAACCCGGCAGCCGCATCGTGAGCGTTGAAGTGATGAATGACGCCGGCGAGTACGAACCGATTGACCCCGAAGCTGTTTACAGTGTGGTCAGCCTGAATTTTGTTCGCACTGGCGGTGATGGTTTCAGCGTTCTGGCCGAAAACGCCATCAATCCCTATGACTTTGGCGACCTGGACTTCGAAGTCACCCTTGACTATATCGAAGCCAACAACCCGGTTGCGCCCGAAGTCGAAGGCCGTATCACCT
>CAZKIB010000009.1:58195-60596 GCA_964552425.1 uncultured Anaerolineaceae bacterium
ATCAACGCTGAAGTTGCGCCGATGCCGTAATGGTCAACTGACCTGTTTCAAGCCGGTGGCCGCGTGTCACCGGCTTTTTATTTTCCGCATTGGTCAGTTTGATATAAAATTCCTATTGCGCATCACAACCACATTTGGAGGGCGTTCTCGTGGGAAGCGAACAGGCACGCAACCTCAGACGACAGGGCATCGCCGCGGCAAAGGCCGGCCAGAAGGACCAGGCGCGTACACTGCTTCAGCAGTCTATCCGGCTGGAGCCTGATAACGAGGCCGCCTGGATCTGGCTGGCGAGCATCGCCCGTGACCAGCGCGAGCGTCTGTTCTGCTTTCAGAAGCTGCTCGAAATCAACCCGCAGAATGAAACCGCATTAAATGCCCTGCAAGCGATGGGTCTCAGCCCGCAGCAGCTTGCCGGCCAGACAAACCCGGAACCCGCGCCATCTGTGCCCGCGCAGCGCGCCCGGCAGTCAGCCGCTGCCGAACCAGTCGAAGAACGGGTGATCCAGGCGCAGCTTCGCCCCGGCGCGCCAGTTCCCGATGCGCAGCGTCTGGCGAGTATTCAGCAGCAGGTCGAGGAAATCGTGCGCCAGCAGCAGCGCGCGGCGGATCGCATCGAAGGAATCGAATGGGTGCGCAAATCACGCGGACGGGCCGGTGAGCGTGACTCGCTCTATCTGCGCATTTACGTCTGGAGTGGTGCCATTGGTATTCTGGCCGCGATTTTTATCATCGGTGCGCTGGTCGTATGGAATACGCCCAGCCTGCGCGGGGTGATCTTCGCGCCAACATGGACGCCCACTTTCACTCCGACCCTCACCCCGACCAGTACGCCGGGCTTTACACCGACCCCCTCACCCACACCTGAACTGACTCTGACGCCCAGCCCAACGATTGACCCGGAGATTCCCGAAGGGCGGATTGACGCCCCGCCAGAACCCACGCGCATTTACCCCGAAACGGCCAACCGGCGAATCAGCGACGCGGTGGCGCTCATCAACCGGGGTGAGTATGCCGCTGCGCTGCCTACGCTGGTCAGGGAACGCGAATCGACAGAACTGAGCTTTGACGCCGCGCCCTATTACTATGAAGCCCTGGCGCTGATGGGCGCGGGCGACCTGGACAATGCGCTGGACCGGCTGCAAGAGGCCGAAGGGCGGCTGGCCGAGGCGCGTGATCCCGGTTACAAACCACTGATCGACACCGGTTTTGCCCAGGTTTTTCTGGCGCTGGCGGAAGAAGCGTTTGGTGAACGAAACACCAGCGACGCCTTTGATCGGCTCGACGCGGCGGAACTGCGCGCACAGGCTGCAATCGAGGCTGACCCGCTGATGGTCCCGGCCTATATCGCGCTGGCAAAACGTTACCAACTGGAGAGTCAGTACGAAGACGCGCTGCAAGTCCTGAACGACGCACTCAGCCGGCCCGAACTCAAGGCGGATGTCAATCTCATTGTGGAGCGGGGTGAGGTTTACTACCAGCAGGATGACCTGAATCAGGCGGCACAGGAAGCCTACACCGCCTTGTATATCGACCCCACCATTGAGGAAGCCTACCTGCTCCAGATCAAAACCGCGCTGGAACAGGGCAACCCCGGTCTCGCGGTCATCTACGCGCAGAATTATCTGTTCTTCTATCCCGGCAGCGCGGAAGGCTACAAACTGCTGGGGGACGCGCGTGTCGCCGAAAGGAACATTGATCTGGCGCTGATTGCCTATAATCAGGCGCTGGCCGCCGAAGAAGTGACTCCGGCAACCGAAGGCGCGCTGCTGGCGCGGGCAGATATTTATGCACAGCAGCATCAGTATGATCTGGCAAGGCAGGATTACACCGCCGCGCTGCAACTCACCGATAACCCGGAAATACGAGCCAAACGAATGCAGGCCGCCTATCTGGCCGGTAATTTCACCACAGCCCGTGCCGACGCCGAAGCACTGCGCGAATCAGGCATCGTACCGGAAGCGGAAATCGACCTGCTGCAAGCCCGGATTCTGATTGACCAGGCGAACGAGAACGACACTGATGACCTGACTGCCGCGCTCACCCTGCTGCAAAACGCCGGAGGCGGGCTGTCTGTGGACTTGCAGCCGGCTGCCAGTGAGTACCGGGCGCGGGCGCAGTACCTGCTTGGCGAATATCCTGATGCCCTGCGCAGCGTTGACTCGGCACTGACCAGCGCTGAGACGGGCAGCCGCCGGTTCCTGCGCGGGCAGATTCTGGAAGCGCTGGAGCAGCCGGAACAGGCGATTCGGGAATACGAGTGGGTCCTGGCGTGGAGTGAGATTTATCCCTACCCGTTCCTGCCGGACGCCAGACGACGCTTAACCGCGCTGCGCGAAACCTGATGAACGATGGCGTTGGCGAACTCATAAAATACCAATGACTTGTGGTAGGGGCAGTTCGC
>CAZKIB010000010.1:0-11283 GCA_964552425.1 uncultured Anaerolineaceae bacterium
CGCACCCTGAGTAACGCGCTCATCATCACCCGGCGTGAAGTGCGTGACAGCTTCCGCGACTGGCGCATCGTCGCCCCGATCATCATCCTGACGCTGGTGTTTCCCTCGCTGGCGCAGTTCGTGGCCGGGCGCTTCTCGAACTTTGTGGCGGAATACGGCGCGGACATCGTGGCCGAACGGACGATTCCGTTTCTGCTGATGATCGTCGGCTTCTTCCCGATTTCGATCTCGCTGGTGATCGCCCTGGAAACCTTCGTCGGGGAAAAAGAGCGCCGCAGCCTGGAACCGCTGCTCAGCACGCCGCTGACCAACACAGAACTGTACATCGGCAAAACCCTCGCCGCGATGATTCCGCCGCTGATCGCCAGCTACGGCGGGATGCTGGTTTACCTGGGCGGGCTTTTATTTGGCGAACTGGCGTGGCGGCCCCAGACCATGCTGGTCATCCAGATCATGCTGATTACCACCGTGCAGGCCCTGGTCATGGTCACAGGCGCGGTGGTCGTCTCCAGTCAGACCACCAGCACACGTGCCGCCAATCTGCTGGCGAGTTTTATCATCATCCCCATGGCCCTGCTCATTCAGGGTGAGAGCGCTATCATGTTCCTCGCGCCGGACGCGGAATCGCCCAACGGCATCGGGGCGCTGTGGGCCATCATCGTAGGCATGGTCGTGGTCATCATTCTGCTGCTGCGCGTGGGCAACAGCATCTTCAACCGTGAAGAACTGCTTGGTCGCACGATTGACCAGCTCAACCTGCGCGGCACTATCGCCAAAATCTGGCAGGCGATCCGCGCGGTGGATGCCAGTGGCACGCCGGCGCGCAGTCTGATCGAATGGTATCGACAGGCCATTCCACTCGGCCTCAGCCGCATCGGCTGGGCGGCATGGCTCACCCTGTTTGTGTTTCTCGCGGCTTATGTGGGCGGCTACGTCTTCGGCCAGCAGCCAGAATGGCGCCTGCCTCTGCCGGAGAATTTCAACTTTGCCGAGTCGACAGAAGCCTATGGGACATTCTTCACGCTGCCTGTCAAGACCGGCATCATGACCTACATTATCGAGAACAACGTGCGTGTGCTGCTCGGCGCAACCATACTTGGCCTGTTCACCTTCGGCCTGGGCGGGCTGCTGATTACCCCTACGTTCTTCCTGCTTGGCTACGTCACCAGCCAGATACTGCTGGCCGGGTACGATCCCATGCTGCTGGCTGCGGCGCTGCTGCCACACGGCATCATCGAACTGCCCATCGTGTTTCTGGCGTCAGCGGCGGCGGTGCGGCTGGGCGCGTCCATCACCCGTCCGCCGAAAGGCATGACTGTCGGGCAGGGTTTGCAGCAGGCCATCGGCGACACCATTAAAATCGGACTGGGCGTAGTGCTGCCGGGTCTCATCATCGCCGCTGCCATTGAAGCCTTCATTACCCCCATGCTGGTGCTTCAGGTCATGGGCGGCTGATTTCCAAAGTTCGAAAATTCTAGCAATCAGGAACGCACATCGGAGTATACTGATAGAAGATGTGCGTTCTTTTATTATCGCATTGATCTAAAGGTTATTATGGCTCGCATCGTTATTTTAGGTTCAGCGGCTGTCGTGCCGGACGCGACACACGACAACACCCATTTTGTTCTGATCGGTGAACGGGATTCGCCGGTGCTGGTCGACTGTGGCTCGAACCCGCTCGGCAAAATCAAAGACCTGGTCATTAGCGATGACGGCCTGCAAGATGTGATTCTCACCCATTTTCACGCCGACCATGTCTCCGGTGTGCCCAATATGCTCATGGCGATGTGGCAGCTTGGGCGTCAGGCTCCGCTGCGCTTTTACGGCCTGCCCCACTGCATCAACCGCACCGAAGACCTGATGACCATGTTCGCCTGGGAAACCTGGCCCAACTTTTTCCCGGTCACATTCCATCGTGTGCGCGAACGCTTTGGCGCGCCGGTGCTGGAAAACAGCGACTTCCGCATCACTGCCTGGCCGGTCAAACACTTTATCCCCACCATCGGCCTGCGTATCGAAAACAAAGTCACCGGTAAAGTGCTGGCCTACACCTGCGATACGGAACCTACCGAATCGATTTATGAACTGGGGCAGGAAGCCGATATTCTACTGCACGAGGCTGCCGGCACAGGCATCGGCCATTCCAGTGCGCGGCAGGCCGGCGAGATCGCCACCCGCGTGGGCGCGAAATCGCTTTATCTGATCCATTATGAAGTGTGGAACAAAAACCCCGCCCCCCTGGTTGGCGAGGCACAGCAAACCTTTAGCGGGCCGGTGGTTTTGTGCGAAGATGGGGACGAATACGAATTTTAACCTGAAGAGAAGGGTGGGCGTTTCTTACAGGGGCAGTCCGTAAACTGCCCTGTTCGGGAACAGTCCTGATACGCCGCTTAAGCGTCACTTTCGACAGGGCGCACGGTGACATGCAGAAACTCAAAATCATCGCTGGGCGGCAGCATTCGCTTAACCTCGGTGATTTCAAACAGCGAACTGCCCAGTTGAACCTGGCTGCCAACCACCGGGCGTTCATGCTGGTTCATCATACCGCTGGGGTATTTTTTCTTGCCTCCGACCACCACATAGCTGACCGTATAAATCATCGCAGCACCTCTCAGGAGAATGAATTCTGATGGCGGATTTTGAAACTCAAATCCAGAGCGATGTTGCGCATCATCACATAGCCGACAGCGGTATCTTCCTGGCACAAAGCCTTAAAATCGGCCCCGGAAATCGCATACACCCGCGCAGTCGGTTGCAGCGCGACCACTGATGCGGAACGCATCCCCTGATCCAGCAGAGCCATTTCTCCGAAAACCTGTCCTTCACCCATAATCAGCACGGAATTCAGGATACCGGAATGATCCTTCACCTGAACTTCAACCTGCCCACTCTGAATAATGTACATTTTATCACCGGCCTCGCCCTGCTCAAAGATCACATCATCCGCCGCGTACTCTTCAAACCGGGTGATCTGGGCCATGCGTCCCAACTGGCTGTCCGTCAACCCCCTGAAAAGGTTGATCTGTTTCAACAAGCGTTTGATTTCATCCATAGAAAAATCGCCTTCGGGTAGTGTTTAACGGTTCCAATCCCCATTATAGGTGAGTTTTTGTGCACGTCTCGCATAAGCATTATTAGAACTCCATATAAACATCTCAACTCTTATGTTGTTTTTACCGATAACGATTACACTGTAACGATATGGGCCTTTATTTTTGTGAGCCGCCACAGGAGTTGAACACTATGATGATCCGGTCCACCCGGCAGTTCACACCGCCCACCGATGTGCTTGAACTGGCTGATAGGTTGATGGTGATTGTCGAAATTGCCGGAATGCGCCCCGGCGATTTTAACGTCATCTTACAGAATCGCCGGCTGACCGTTCATGGAACGCGCCAGCGCCCTGGTGCAGATGTGGCGGCTTATCATCAGGTTGAGATCGGGTTTGGCGAATTCCGCATCGATTTGAATTTGCCCTGGGCGGCAGATCGCAATGCCGTTACCGCCACTTACGAACATGGCTATCTCACCATTGAACTGCCACGTAAACCCGTCGAGAGAGTTTCCGTCGTCGATTTAGACGCCCAAAAACAGGACTAACACCATTATGAATGATCCGATTGAACGCGACGAGCACACGGCTGTCGAAACCGAAAACGTGGCGGATGAAGACATCAAGATCAGTGATGCCGTCGAGCAAGACGAAGACGAAAAACCGGAAATCCCGGCTGAACTGCCCATCCTCCCTCTGCGCGGGCTGGTGGTCTACCCACAGACCGCGATTCCCCTGACCGTCGGCCAGCCTCGCAGTATGAAACTGGTGGATGATGTGGTCGGGGGCAGCCGCCTGATCGGTCTGTTTACCGCCAGAAACCCGGAACTTGAAATGCCCGGCCCGGACGATATTCACGCGGTAGGGACGCTGGCCGCTATTCACCGCCTGTTCCGCGCGCCGGACGGTACGATTCGTCTGCTGGTGCAGGGCCTGGCCCGCATTGAGATCGAAGAGTATCTCAGCGAAGAACCGTACCTGCGCGCCCGTGTCCGCGCACTGCCAGAAAACAACGAAGAGTCGCTGGAAATTGAAGCGCTCACCCGCAATGTGGTCGATCAGTTTACCCGCCTGGCTGATCTGGTTCCCAGCATCCCCAGCGAATTGATCTCGTCCGCGCTCAATGTGGATGACCCGCTGCAACTGGTCTATGCGGTGGCAACCTATGTTCGCATCGACCTGGAAGAAGCGCAGAAACTGCTGGAACTCAACACTGTCGAGGAAAAGCTCCGTTCGCTGATGACCATTCTCGGCAAGGAACTGGAAGTGCTGGAACTGGGTCGCAAGATTCAGACCGAAGCCCAGTCCGAGATGGAAAAAATGCAGCGCGAGTATTACCTGCGTGAACAGCTCAAAGCCATCCAGCGCGAACTGGGCGAAGGCGATGAACAGGCGGTAGAGGTCGAGGAGTTCCGCAAGAAAATCGCCGAAGCGGGAATGCCCGAAGAGGCCGAGAAGGAAGCCCTGCGCGAACTGGATCGCCTGTCGAAGCTGCCGATTGCCGCTGCTGAATATGGCGTGATCCGCACGTATCTCGACTGGCTGACCGACCTGCCCTGGTCGGTGCGCAGCGAAGACAATCTCGATATTCGCAACGCGCGCAAAGTGCTGGACGAAGACCACTATGGCCTGAAGGACATCAAGGAGCGCATTCTCGAATATCTGGCGGTGCGCAAGCTGCGCGCCGAACGCGCCAGTGAACGCGACGAGGATGACGCACACAAGGATTATGTGCGCCGTGAACGGCAGGGGGCCATTCTGTGCTTCGTGGGGCCGCCCGGTGTCGGTAAGACCTCTCTCGGCGCGTCGATTGCCCGCGCGATGGGCCGCAAGTTTATCCGCATGAGCCTCGGCGGTGTGCGCGACGAAGCCGAAATTCGCGGTTTCCGCCGCACCTATGTTGGCGCGATGCCTGGCCGGCTGGTGCAGACCCTCCGGCGTGTCGAGTCGATCAACCCGGTCATCATGCTGGACGAAATCGACAAACTGGGGCGCGACTTCCGGGGCGACCCGGCCAGCGCCCTGCTGGAAGTGCTGGACCCGGAACAGAATCATGAGTTCCGCGACCATTATCTGGACGTGGCCGTTGACCTGAGCGAAGTGCTGTTTATCACCACCGCCAACGAACTGGAGCCTATTCCGGGGCCGCTGCGTGACCGTATGGAGATCATTCAACTGAGCGGTTACACCGAACAGGAGAAGGTCGAAATCGCCAAGCAGTATCTCGTCCCGCGCCAGATTCGTGAAAATGGTCTGCGCCCTGGCGAGATCGAATTTACCGAAGATGCGCTGTTCACCCTCGTGCGTGATTACACCCGTGAAGCAGGCGTTCGCACCCTCGAACGTGAAATTGGCCGGGCCGCGCGCAAAATCGTGACCAAGATCGCCGAAGGCACGGAAGAAAAGGTCGTCATCGACAAAACCAACCTGCGCGATCTGTTGAGCAATCCGCGTTACGGCTACCGCGAAGAAATCGAGGAGCGCACTGACCGGCCCGGTGTGGCAACCGGCCTCGCCTGGACCCCGGTGGGTGGTGAAGTGTTGTTTGTCGAAGCTGCGCGGATGCCCGGCGGCAAAGGTTTCCAGTACACCGGCCAGCTTGGCGAGGTGATGCAGGAAAGCGCCCGCACCGCGCTCAGCTACATCCGTTCCAGGCGCTGGACATTGATTCTGGCCTGTTCGAGAAAAACGATATTCATCTGCATGTCCCGGCGGGCGCAGTGCCGAAGGACGGCCCTTCTGCCGGTGTGACGATGGCGGTGGCGCTGGCTTCACTGCTGACCGCCCGGCCCGTCAAAAGCAATGTCGCCATGACCGGCGAGATTACCCTGCGTGGCAAAGTGCTGCCTGTCGGTGGCATCAAGGACAAGGTGCTGGCGGCCCACCGTCTGGGTGTCAACACGGTTATCATCCCGAAGAAGAACGAGAACGATCTCGAAGACCTGCCGGATGAAGTGCGCAGCAGCCTGCAATTCGTGCTGGCCGAAACGGTGGATGAAGTGCTGGCCGCCGCGCTGGAACCTGAAGCGATCCCCAGCCCACAGGCTTAAATCTCAGGGTGTCAGAGGCGGGTCCTGTGGGTCCTGCCTCTGGTCCCTTAACTGCCAGATCAGCATCACCACCCCCACCAGCATCAGTACACCGCCAATGAGATACGCCAGCGACGATGATCTCTGTCCAGTCGCGGGGGTGATGGGCGCTTCAGGGCTGGATACCGGCTGAGTCACGGGCAGGGCCGGCTCCGGCGTCACGGCAGAAGCCGGGACAGGCAGCTTCAGTTGAAAATCCTGTGATCTCAGCCAGATAATCCCCCGCCAGCACAGGCTGACTACGAATATCCACAGCAGCGCTTCGATCATGAATTTGAAGCGCGCGTTCTCCTCCACCTCGAACAGGGTCCCCGCCAGGGTGTTATAGGCCACAAACACCGCCAGCATCACCACGATGCGATCCTCTCGCAGCACGCTAAAAACCTGCCAGCGCTGTCTGCGAATCTGCCAGATCAGCGCGCATCCATAGGCCAGCAGACTGAGCGGCAGGATGAAATACTGCACTGAACAGCCCGCAGCATGTCCGGCCACCGTCCAGTTGAAGGACTGAAACAGGGGAGCGCCGTACAGGCCATCCTCGTAAAACTGCACCAGCGCGGGCAAATGCTCACGGTTAATTTGATTATGGCGAAACGCGCTTGCCGGGCAGGTATACAGGTTGTAATTCGACAGCACCTGCCGCACATACACACCCGGATCATAGCGCATCAGGGCCAGGGCGCTGCGCTGGTAAACCTGGGCAATCGCCGGAATATTGAGGTTGTGATAATTGTCGCGTGATAGCGATTGAACCGGCGTTTCAGCGTCAAAGCCATAAGACACATAGGATGAAGGGTAGCTGAACGGCCCCAGTTCTACTACCAGCGGGTCAATCACACCGGCCTTTGCCAGCCCTTCCAGCACCGGCGGTGTGTAATTCCATGAAGCAACGCGCCACAGGTTCAGCCCGCCCCAACTGCTGGTTCCCCAGAAACCGTATTGCAGCGCGTTTTTGGTCGCCCAACCGAACCCAAGCAGGCTGATGGCCGCCGCGATCACCATGGTACGTTTCCAGCGTGTCCCGCTGAAGACCGCTGCCATCAGGATGATAACCAGCAGAAAGATGGGGTGATACAGGCTGCGCACCAGCACCAGCAGATTGGCCGCCAGCACAAAGCCGTACAACCACACCGGGCGATCATGGGACAGGGCGATACAGAACACGCACAACACGATCAGAAATGTGGCGGGGAGGGTGTACAGCATGTACGCTTCATACAGAAACAGCCCCGGATTCAGCGTGATAAACAGCCCGCCAGTCAGGGTGGCCCAGCGGCTGCGCGTGACGCGCCACAGAATCACCGCGCTCATAGCGCACAGCAGCGCGCCAAGTACGCTATTGGCATAGTGCATCGCCTGCAAATACTGCTCAGGAAACAGGTGGATGAACACCGCGCCGTACAGATTGTGCAGGGGTGGCTGGGCGTGCAAATTCCACAGGCTTTCGACCAGCCGTTCCCGAAGGTCCACCACCGGCAGATTCTGCCAGTAGTCGCCCCAGGTGGTCAGGCCGTTCGGGTTGGCCGTGATGCTCACCCCGGCGATGTCCTTCAGCGCCATCGCCAGCAGCACATGCCCTGCAAACAGGATCGTGGAAAATGCGCGAATGAATTTCATAGCCTGATTATAACCCGGTCCTCGTGGCGCAGTCGGGTTCGGTGACTTGAAAAGCGATATGCTGTATAATGTGGGCGTCGGGACACCCGAAGTGTTTACATAAGAGGATTACATTTTGTCCAAAGTGATGATCGTTGATGATGACCGCACGACGGTCAAGCTGCTGCAAACCCTGCTGGAGCTGGACGGTTTTGATGTCCAGGTCGTCGGGCGCGGCTCGGATGTCCTGCCGCAGGCGCAGGTTTTCGTGCCTGAAATATTCCTGATGGACTACCATCTGGCCGATACCGATGGGGTCGAAATTATCCGACAACTGCGGGCCAGTGAGCAGTTCGCCAATACGCCCATCATCATGACTTCCGGCCTGGATGTTGAAGACGAAGCACTCAGCGCCGGAGCCTCCACTTTTTTAATCAAACCCTTTGAACCCGAAGAATTACCTGGGCTGTTCAACCGCCTGATCGCCGGCTGATACCCCACGACTTGAGGGGAGTGGATCGTTCGTGGCATCCCGAAAAAATTCAAAGATGCAGTGGTATCGCGCAGATTTGCACCTGCATACCCCTGCCTCTGCCGACTACCAGGAACCCGATATTTCGTATTTGGACATCCTGCGCAAAGCAGAACTGCGCGGCCTGGATATTATCGCCTTTACTGACCATAACACGGTGGCTGGTTACGCCGCCATGCTCGACGAAATCGAACACCTGGCCTACCTTGAAAAACTGGGGCGCGCGCAGCCGGATGAACTGCGCACCCTGGGCGAATATCGCCGCCTGCTCGACAAAATTCTGGTGCTGCCCGGCTTTGAATTTACGGCCACCTTTGGCTTTCATATTCTGGGCATTTTTGCGCCCCACACCCCCATCCGGCAGATCGAGCATCTCCTCCTCAGTCTGAATGTCCCACTGGAAACCCTCGATACCGGTTCATCGAATGTCGGAGCCTCTGCCGATGTGCTGACCGCCTATCGTGTGATTAACGAGGCCGGCGGCATCTGCATCGCCGCGCATGTCAACAGCGCGCACGGGGTCGCCATGCGCGGGCTGGACTTCGGCGGGCAGACGCGCATCGCCTATACCCAGGACGCCCATTTACATGCGCTGGAAGTGACCGACCTGACCAACAAAGGCCGCAGCAGCACGCAGCGCTTTTTCTCTGGCACAAAGCCGGAATACCCCCGCCGGATGCGCTGTGTTCAGGGTTCCGACGCGCACCGGCTGAACGCCGCGCCGGGTAACGACAAAAACAAGTACCTCGGCGTGGGAGATCGTGTCACCGAAGTGCTGCTGGACGAACGTTCCTTTCCCGCGCTGCTGGCCCTGTTCAAAAGCAATGATTTTTCGCGCACCAAACCGGACACTGGCAGCCGCAAACCCTATGATTATGTCGAAATCGCGCGCGAAGAAGGCCCCAGCGTCGTGCAGGCTTTTCATGAATCCATGACCCGGCGCGGCGGGCGGCTGTATAACATCATCGCCGATGTCTGCGCTTTCGCCAATGGCAATGGCGGCACAGTTTATGTCGGCGTCCCGGCAGATCGCACGCAGCCTCCCGTAGGCGTGGGCAAAGTTCAGGAAGCCATTGACACCCTGAATGAAGAGATCAGCCGCATGATTACCCCGGCGCTGGATGTCGAAATCGACAGCCTCGAAAGTCAGGGCAAACAGGTGATCCGGCTTCAGGTTCCGGGTGGCACGGACCGCCCCTATGCGATTGAGGATTACAAAATTTACGTGCGCGATGACGCCGAAACCAGCCTGGCCGTCCGTGACGAAATCGTCAGCCTTATCAGACAGAACCCCGGTGACAACCCGCAAACCGCGCCGGAAACCGATGACAAAGCCGCTGCTTTGGAAATTGCCACCGCGCCGCCAGAACCCACCCCGCGCCGCGCCGACAGCACCGAAATCGATCCGCCGCACGGCGGAGTCGAAGTGATCGGAACCGAGCAGCGCAACAACACCCAGTATCATGTGCTGCGCGACCTGCGCAATGGCAATATCGTCAAGAATGTCACCCGGTCATCCGCGCGGCGTCTGTGGCACTACGCCATTACCCAGACGGAGACAAACCCGGTCAAGGCGGATAAAGTCCAGTGGCAGGGGGAAATTGGCCTGTGGCGGCGTTATCAGAAGGCCGGGGAAGTCCGCTACGACCTTGTCCAGCGCGAAAACGGCAATCTGCGGGTCTATTACGGTGTCACCGAAAGCGGGATGCAAGGCCCCTGGCAGACATTTCTTGCGCCAGATGACGAATAATCACGCTTTGTTGGTGCGGTCCTGCTCCGAACGCCCCGCAATCGTCGCCCAGAACATCCGCTCGCGCACCGTCTCTACCGGCACTTCGTAGCGTTTGCGAAAATCCTCATCATCAGTGCTGTACGGCTCGCCGGCAATCCCAATAATCAACCAGCGCCCTGGTGGAACTTCCACCGGCTCCGGACTTTCCAGCGACTGCACATAACGCGGTTCTCGCAGGCGCTGTGCCCATACGCCCAGGTGCTTGTAATAGGGCTGGCAGCCGAGCGAGAGCAGGTGTTTTTCGGGCGCGTTGGGCTTCCAGTCCGGCTCGTCCCAGGGTTTGTAGTTCTTGAAGAAAATATCGCGGCGCACCGGCCAGTGGTCATATTCATCCGGGTCTTCGTGATACTCCGTACCGGGGTTGTAACAGATGAGATCACCCACCTTGCCGGTGATTGTTTCGGTCTGAATATCGATATTTTTGGACTCAAACAGGAAGGTTGCCATCACCAGCCGTTTGATGGGCGCGTAGTATTCAAACCCCTCGGCCTTCAGTTCATCGTCATTCCATTTGCGCTGCCGCAAGATATTGGCTGTCATTCGACCCCACCCACCCTGCTCAGAATCGACCAGTAAACACGCTCCAGCGGCCTGTCTTCGGGCACGATGTAATGTTCACGAAACTTGCCATCGCCCATGTGATAGGGTTCGCCTTCCAGCCCGATACATAACCAGCGGCCTGCCGGGATTTTAACAGGCTGCGGGCTTTCCAGCGACTGCACATAGACCGGCTTTTTCAGACGCCGCGCCCATACACTGGCCGCCTTGTAATATGGTTTGCAGCCATTTTCCATCAGATGTTTTTCAGCGGGGTTCGGCAGCCAGTTCTCCAGCGGCCAGGGTTTGTAATTTTTGTGGAACAGATCAAAACGCACCGGCCAGTGATCGTACTCTTTCAGGCTGGATTTCGCCTGTGAGCCGGGGTTATAACACAGCATATAACCGGCTTCGAGTTCCAGTTTCTCTTTGGTGATTTCGACCTCGCCCGGTTCCTCAACCAGCCGGGCCAGCCGAATCTGGCGCTGTGTCTCGTAAGGCTGAAAACCCAGTTCACGCAGTTCGCTGTCTCCCCAACGGCGCTGCTGCCATACCGGCGGCTCCTGAATCATGACCATGCCCCCACTTATCTGACCCATCGCATACATGCCACCGTCTTGCGTATAGCATTGGCCGGCGTTCCGCGTGCATTTTGACATGCGGTTGGCCGCGGGCGCGCGCCCGC
>CAZKIB010000010.1:11293-13720 GCA_964552425.1 uncultured Anaerolineaceae bacterium
CATTATCCTTCTCACCAGGTGGCATGGAACAAATGGATGAAACAAAAAGGATACTCACAATAGACAAGGTGGCTTTAACCCCTTGCACGACAGGCTGAAGCCCGCTGCCGGCATCATCAGTAGGCGTCTAATTGGTTTGTCCATGAGCCAGTGGTCGACAGTCACGGGTCTTTAGTCAAAAGCCATATCCGCGTGTTTCCGGTTAGTCCACACCAGATTTTGTCTTATGACTATGGACTAAAGACTTTCGACTGTTTGCCTAGCGAATATGAGGCCGCAGAAGCCGCCAGATTTCCTGCATGATCTCGTTGGGATGGCAGGGTTTGTTCAAAAATGCGTCGGCTCCGGCGTCCAGCGCGATCTCGCGGGCGTTATGGGAGCCGGTAATAAAAATCAGCGGGATCGCTTTGGTCAGGGGGTCGGCCCGCAAATCGGCCATCAGATGCAGCCCATCCATGCTCACCGGTTTGATAATGCAGGTAATCACCAGTGAGACCGGTTTGGTACGGCAGATTTGCAGCGCTTCGCCAGGGTCCCAGGTATCAAGGAGGTTCAGCCCAAAGGTCTGGTTCAGCAGAGTGCGGTAGAATTTGCGCGACATCATATCATCATCCGTGACCAGCAGCGGTTTAGTCGCCGTATACTGCTGTAAAGCGGTGATCTGCCAATCGGCCAGCGCTGGCGGAGTGGGCGGGTAATCCGGCCTGGAGGGGGGCTGTGAAGGCTGTGTGGAACGCCCTTTTTCGGGGGACGATTGTGCAGGCATACGATGAGGTCCTGATGCCGGGGCGTGCTATACTGATATTATAGGGCATGATACCGAAATTTTCGATAATGTAATGATATTGTTATGTGAAGGCATAAGATCAACATGGCAAAACTCACTCAACGGCTGGGCCTGCCGCGTTACGAAGCTGATGAGCATTACAAGCTGGCGCTGGCTGCCTTCGACAAAGGCGATTATGACCAGGCTGTCGATCATCTGAACAAGGCGATTGACCTGCTGCCCTATAACCCGGAATATCAGGCGGCGCGCGGTTACATCTTCCTGCGCGATGGCGTGCGCGAGAAAGCGGAAGCCGATTTTGAAAGCGCGCTAAAACTGCACGAGTTTGAAATGCTGGCTCACTATGGGCGTGGGATGATGGCCTACAAGGACAAGAACTGGGAAGACGCCGAGACGTACTTCAGCCGGGCGCTGGCAGTTGATCCTGAACGCGCCGAGACGCTGTATTACATGGCGCTGGTCGCCCACCGGCAGCGCAGGAACAGCGCGGCCCTCGCCCTCATGCAGAAAGCCCTGGCCCGCTTCGAGGCCACCAATGACAAACGCCGCAGCGATGCCCGCCAATGGGTGCGCGAACTGGAAAAACAGGCCACCTGAACCCATATTTAAACCCAGCCCCGCGCCGCTTTGATGGTTTCATAGGCTTCGGCCAGCGTCCGAAATTTTTCCTCCGCCAGAATCTTGGGCAGCGCGCTCACGTCCGGGTGAACATTAAACACCTGCCGGCGAAACGCGGTTTTGACTTCTTCCTGCGTGGCATTTGCATGAACACCCAGAATTTCATAGCTCATTTCCAGCGCGGTGCGGGGGCGCTGCGGCGCGCGGTGCTGGCCGTTTTCGGAAGTCGAACCGTTGGCGCTGTACTGCTGGCGCGGAGGTGGCATAAAGAAACCCCCGCGTTCATGCTGCCAGAAGGGAACTGCGCCAAAATGGGCGGTCAGCCAGAACCCTTTGATCGCGCGCGGTTTCACCATCACCCGGCCATAATGCAGCCGTTCCAGCTTCACCTCTGGACCGTAAATCGCCTCATAATGCTCGGTGGCGTCGACCCGCTCGAAGTGGATTTGAAGCAGCGACATTTCGCGGTCTTCCGGGGGGTAGGCATAAATGCGTTCATTATTCAGCGCGTGCAGGACCATCAGCCATTCGGGCGGAACAAACCGGGCGCGCGGCGCGGGCACAAGCTGCGGCGCGACAATAAACAGCGAGCCGACCCCCTGCCCGGTATCGTGCTGAACAATGGCTCTTAACATGCGCGGCTTGTGGGCTTCTTCCAGCACATAAATGTTGACCATGACCCCGGTCCACAGCAGCACCCGCAGGTCCACCGGGTACGTCCGCGTGACGACACTCGCCGCCGGTTTCAGCAGCACCTGCTGCACCCCAACCAAACCCGATAAATTGTCCTTCAGCCAACCCTTCAGCCTGTCAGTCATCCCGCCTTCTCGTACAAAGCCAGACAGCCTAACCCCACACTTAAACCGATCAATCCGCCAGCCGCCGCCCACATCGGGGCGCGTTCCAGCGTAGCAAGCAGCATCCCGGCAGGGTAATCAGGAAAGACATGTGCGTGCCGGGCATTCTTGAAAAACATCAGACCTGCGGTTGCCACACTGCCGCCCAGACCTGTCATCGCGCCC
>CAZKIB010000010.1:13745-24374 GCA_964552425.1 uncultured Anaerolineaceae bacterium
CAGAATCGCCGCGCCGCTCAGAATCCTGCCACGCAGTTTATCCAATGTGATTAAGAACAGAATGAGGACTGCCAGCCCCCAGCCCAACAGGGTAACAGGCCACACGGATACATCCTCAACCGCCAGCCAGACAAACAGCGCGCCGCCATAGACCAGCGCGATCAATCGAATCGGTCTGCCGGGCCGGGGGACAGGGATCATGTTTGTTTCTCAAACTGGAAGATATGCGAGTGAAACGGCGCAAGTTCCACATACAGACCGGGGCGCAGCATATGGTCGCCCTCGCGCACATAGTCATCACCATTCAGCACATCGCTCAACCGCCACTTTGCCCCGGCAATTTCGTTCCAAGGACTGAGGTTGACAATCGCCTGAGACTGCACATCCGTCAGGTTAACCACCACCAGCCGGAAATCCTCGCCATGAGACCAGCCGTGCGCGACCAGGTTGTCGTAGGTGTGGTTGTTGCTCCACGCCGGGAAGAGATTGAACAACCGCCATTTGCCCACCTGATAGATCGGCGCGCGCATTTCGGCCAGCAGCCGCAGATGAAAAGCCCGCAGCGCTTCATCGACAGGTTCATTGGGCTGGCGGCGGATATGCACCGGTAGTTTGGCGCGCCGCCCCGTGAACGGGCCGTCATGCAGCAGCGTCGCGCCCGGCAGGGTGGCCGTGAGGGTCAGCGCGGGTCGGGTCTTGAACGGCCCCAGAGTCATATTCGCGCGCGGCTCATCATGGTTTTCAATAAACCGGACCAGCCGTTTCTGGTATCCCGAATCAGCGATCAGGTGAACGCGCACATCGCGGGGTGTTCCGCTCACCAGACGATCATACAGCATTTTGTCATAGGTCATATCGAAGCCTAACTGCTGCATGTCAAATTCCATGTTCCAGTAGACTTCGGCGATAAACCGAAAATCCGGGTATTTGCTGTGCACTACTGGAATCAGATCGTCCCAGAACTCCGTTTCGGGAACCACCGCCTCATCAAAATAACCCTGCCAGGTCTGGCGAAAAATGCGGTTGACCAGCAGCATCGCCATATCGCAGCGCACGCCGTCGCACTGGCTGGCAATATCCAGCACAATCTCACGCGCCGCTCGCCGGAAAGCCGGGTTGAAGGCATTCACCTGTACGGTGTCCGACCAGCCGGGGAAATATGGGTCGCGCCCATGCGCCATCACCAGCGGCCTGCCCCAGGCATCCTTCGATTCATAAAAGTCAGACGGCCGGCGCTTCAGGTCCTGCCGCGTCCCCTGCATCAGATAACCGGGATTGTCCTTGACCCAGTGATGATCCAGCGCCATATGGTTCGGCACGTAGTCCAGCACCAGCCGCAGGCCGCGTTTTTGCAGGCGCTTGCGCAGCGCGGCCAGGGCCTGACGCCCGCCCAAACGTTCATCCACGCTGTAGTCCCAGATCGCATAGGCGGAACCAATCACATCATCGGGGGTAATATCCGGCAGCGCGGGCCGGTATTCATGCAGGTACTGGCGGGCAAGCTGGCTTCCCTTTGGGCTGCGTGCCCAGATTCCCATGAGCCAGATCGCATCCAACCCACACGACGCCAGTTCATCCAGAACCGCGTCGGGTACATTTTTCAGTGTGATTTTCTTTTTGTACTGCTGACTGAGGGTGTTTAGCCACACCCACGTATTGATTTCGTAAATCACGGGCTTTTCGGGCCAGGGCATCATCTACATCTCGTTGGTAAGCAGCCGATAGCAGTTACGCATTCCCCATTTTAGACGACCCGCCCGGTTCGATCAATGCTACCAAAAGACAAGACTTGCGACCTGGGGTTGTGAACAATGTCTGGCGCACAGTCCATATAAAACCGTCGTGCGACATAAAGGCAGATATTCGCTACAATAACATGGCAGAATTATACTTATTGGAGCAGCCCAGGAAAACAAACATGACCGATGGCTACTTTGTGACCCCCACCAGCGTTGCTCAGGTTGAAATGGCCCCCGGTGTCCACCGGCGCACCATGGCAACCACTGACGAGGCCATGCTGTGCGAATTTTTTCTGGAAGAGGGCGCAGTCGTGCCTGAACACAGCCACATGAACGATCAGGTTGGCTATGTGGTCTTTGGCCGCATGGAGATGACGATTGGCGGCGAAGTGCGCGTGCTGCAACCTGGCGACAGTTATGCGGTTCCCGGCGGGGTCAAGCACAGCAGCCGCGCGCTCATCGCCACCCTGGCGATTGACGCCTTCTCGCCGCCCAGGTCTGATTACCGGACAGAGGCGCGCTAAACACCAGAACGTGTTAAAATGGGCGATAATCTGGACTCATCGAACAGGATAAGCTGTTATCGTTTAAGATGCTCTGTTGTTTATGGGTGATGCTGTCATGGACAACCTTTACGAACCTCGACGTAAACGCTCGAACGCGGCGCGCGAACGCCAGCGGAAACGCCAGGAACGCACCACAATGGCGGTGCGGCGCAGTCCCTCTGCTGTGGAAACAGGTCGCAATTTCCTCAGCGGCTCCCGGCGTTCCACTTCCTGGCTGAATCCCATCGTGACGCGCATCCGGCTGCTCATCAAGGATGCCGGATGGTACTTGCGCAACACGCCCGTGATTAAGGTCGCTATCGCGGCGGTGATCGGCCTGTACTTCGTTCTCTTCGCCGGTTCCCACATAGCCCAGGGTCGCATCTTCCCGAATGTCTGGGCCTTTGGGGTCTACATTGGCGACATGACCGCCGAAGAAGCTGAAATCGCCCTCCTGAAAGCCTTCAACAACGATGTGCGCATCCGGCTTCTGGATGGGGACCGCAGTTGGACCGTCACCACCGCCGAACTCGGCTTCCAGTTGGACCCGGACCCGATCATCGCCGAGGCCCGCAATATCGGCATGGCCGGCATCCCCTTTGGCTGGAACGTCAAGCCGGTGGTCGAGGCAGATTACATCACCACCCAGAACTTCCTGCTTGACCTGTCTCAGGAGGTCGAAATCCCGGCACAGAACGCCAGTTATGAAGTCCGCGATAATAACGTGGTTGGCGTTCCCGGCAGCGAGGGGCGCATCCTTGATGTGGGCCTGACCCTTGAACAGATTACGCAGAACACTGCCGGGGTGGTCGAACGCCAGCGCATCGAACTGATTATGCAGCCGGTTCGCCCGGACACCGTTGATCCTGAACCCTATCTGGACGAAGTGCGGCGGCTGGCCCAGCAGCCTGTTCAGATGACCGGCTATGATCCCTACACAGATGAGACTGTCGCCTGGACCACCACGCGCGAAGCCTTTGTTTCCTGGCTCGAAGTGAGTACCGGGGGACTGGCCCTGCGCGAAGAGAATTTTATGCCCTTCCTCACGGCGCAAACCGCATCGCTCAACCCGAACGGCGAAAATCTGCGTTACCTGGAACCTGCGGAAACGATGGAAAAAATGAGCCAGGCAGTCGCCAATCTGCAATCCTCCATCGAACTGCGGGTGCGCTATCGCCCTGTACCTTACGAAATCGAATATGGCGACAGCGCCTACAGTGTGTCGCGCAAAACCGGTATTCCGTTCTACCTGATCGAACAATCCAATCCGGGACGCAACCTGAATGTGCTTAATCCCGGCGACAAGATCAACCTGCCGTCCCGCGACGTAGCGGTGCCGCTCGACCCGGTGAAACACAAACGCATCGTGGTCGATATTCCCACGCAGTCCCTCGTCGCTTACGAGAATGGCGAACGGGTCTTTAGCTGGCAAATCTCCACCGGGGTATCCAGCGCGCCCACCGCCCCCGGCATCTATCAGATTCTCGGCCATGATGAAGTCGCTTACGGCAGCAGCTACACCCTTTGCGGCACACAGGGCTGCGGCCAGTGGACCATGTACTGGTTTATGGGCATCTATGAAGTGCAGCCCGGCCTGGTCAACGGTTTTCACGGTGCGGTTGAACTGCCCAACGGCCAGTATCTCGGCGGCGGTAATGTCGGCCAGCCGTTCACCTTCGGCTGTGTGATGTCACTGGACGAAAACGCCAAACTGCTCTATGACTGGGCCGACGAGGGCACGATTGTGGAGATTATATCCAGCGAGTTTCCACCCCAGAGTGCCCTTGCCAAACAGGCATTCCCGGTCTAGCGCTGTAACCACAGCAGGTGAACACATCAACAGGAACAGCAGGGCGGCGGTGAGTCGCCCTGTTTTTATTGTGCAATATGTATGAACTTCAGCCGAAAACACATAAGATTTGAAATAAACATCATCTTCACTGCGTAAAGAACCTTAAGGTTTGCTCACGTCTTGAGGCTTTGCGCGTCGTCAAAATGCACATGAGGCACAGATGAGAGCCAGATGAGTTAATTTGTTCTTAAAGTAATTATCGTTAATGAGAGATTTCACAAGGCGGCACAGCGCAGGTCTGTGATAAACCGGTTTGACTTGTTGAGCATTTCTTATATACTGATATTCAGATAGTTGTGTGGAGTACACAAAAAGATTTATTCAAGAAACCTTATTAAAATCTCCACACCAAGGGTCCAAACGCCTCGCGAAAGCGGGGCGTTAAAATTTTCCCCCCTTTTTCCCCTGCACATTCCAGCGGCATGAGGCATAATCAAATTAGTATTGCCACCCTGGAGTAATCTCAATGCAAAAACTAAAGCAAGCCTACGGAACCTGGCCCAGCCCTGTTTCGCCCAGGGGGTTGGCTGGCAGCCTGCGATTGCACGATGTGCAGTGGGACACCCTGACCGATACGCTTGTCTGGCTAGAAGGGCGCGGCGCGCAGGGTGTGCTGGTGATGCAGGCCGAAGGGGATGCCCCTCGTGACCTGACCGGCGGTGATCTGTCCGTGCGGGCGCGGGTCGGCTACGGCGGCGGCGATTTTACCGTCGCGCAGGGGCACGTGTATTTTGCCGGGCCGGAAGGACGTATCTACAAACAGGCATTAGCAGGCGGTGGCGCGCGCCCCATCACCCCGGCATTTGGACAGGCGGCGGCCCCGCGTATATCCGCCGATGGACGCTGGCTGGTGTATGTCCATACCGATGAAAAACGCGACGGGCTGGCGATTGTCGACACGGACGGCAGCATGTGGCCCGCCAAACTCGCCTATGGAACCGATTTTGTCATGCAGCCCGCCTGGCATCCGCAGGGAAATTCTCTGGCATACATCGCTTGGAATCAGCCGCTCATGCCCTGGGATGGCACAGAACTTCGGCTGATTAACTTTGATTACGACGACAAGGGCGTACCCGGCATCGCCGCTGCTGAAACACTGGCCGGTGATAATGAAACCGCCATCTTCCAGCCGGAGTTTTCCCCGGATGGCCGCTATCTGGCCTATATCAGCGACACCACCGGATGGGGCCAGCTCTATCTGTACGATCTGGACGCGAAAACGCGGCAGCAGATCACCAGTGTACCCGCAGAGCATGGCGCGCCTGCCTGGGTACAGGGTGTCCGCACTTACGGCTGGGCGCACGACAGCAAAAGTATTCTGTTCCTGCGCAATGAAAAAGGTTTCTTCAGCCTGTGGCAGTACGATCTCGCCAGCAGCAGCGCCTCCCGCATGGCACAGATGGATGACTACAGCAGCCTGGCGCAAATCGCCCTGTCGCGCCACAGCGGAGCCATCGCCCTGGTCGCCAGTTCAAGCCGCATTCCGGCGCGCATCATCACCTGCCAGCCGGAACCCATGCCGCTGCCGGAGACACTTGCTGCTGACCCCACCGCGCCCTCCATTCAGGTGCTTGTGCCGCAAACATCCGGCGGTGTGCGGGTCATTCGCCGCTCCAGCACCGAGAATCTGCTGCCTGACCAACTGGCCGAAACACGTCCCATCGAATGGAAAGGGCACGATGGTGACACTGTCTATGGTCTGTACAGCGCCCCCACCAGTGACCGCTGTGAGGGTATCGGCGTGCCGCCCCTCATCGTGCAGGTTCATGGCGGGCCAACCAGCCAGACCACCGCTGGTTACAGTGACCGCACCCAGTTTTTCACCAGCCGGGGGTTCGCCGTGCTGGAAGTCAATTATCGTGGCAGCACCGGCTATGGCCGCGCCTATATGAACAAACTGCGTAAAAGCTGGGGCCTCTACGATGTCGAGGATGCCGCCAGTGGGGCGAACCATCTCGTAAAGGAAGGGCTGGCAGACCGCAGCCGGCTGGTCATCATGGGCGGCAGCGCCGGCGGTTTCACCGTCTATCAATCGCTGATCGACAAACCGGGCTTCTACAAAGCGGGGGTCTGCCTGTACGGCGTAGCGAATCAGTTTGGGCTGGCGATGGACACTCACAAATTCGAGGAACGCTATCTGGACCTGCTGCTGGGGCCGCTGCCCCAGGCCAGCGATCTCTACCGGCAGCGTTCGCCCGTTTTCCACGCGGATAAAATCAACGATCCCATCATCATCTTTCAGGGCGAGATTGACCAGGTAGTCCCCAGAAATCAGTCCGACGCGATTGTCGCTTCGTTGAAAGGGCGCGGCGTGCCCCATGAATATTACGTCTATGAAGGCGAAGGACACGGCTGGCGCAAGCCGGAAACCATCGAAGCGTTTTACACCAGCACACTCAAGTTTTTGCAGCAGTATGTCCTGTTCGCCTGATTCACAAATTTACATCCTATCATGCAAGGTGTTAGGCTCATGTCAGGTTGGTAATACGATAATTTGCAAGACTTGAAAGATTTAGAGAGTGCGCTAAACTTTGCGTATAAACACATTACGGGCATGGAGAACCAACTGATGTTGACCACCGAATCGAATGTGACCGCGCTGATTATTGCACTCCGCACAGAAGACCGGCGCGCGCATACCCTGGTGGTAGACGACCTCGTGCGCATCGGGATGGCCGCAGTGGAACCCCTGCTCATGGTTCTCGATGACCCGAACCCAAATGTACGCAGCGGCGCGGCCCGCGCATTAGGCAAAATCGGCGATCCGCGTGCGTTGGGATCGCTCATTTTTCGTCTGCGCTATGACACGGATGTCGAGGTGCGCAAAAGCGCGGTCTGGGCGCTGCACATGGGCGGTGCGCGTTCGGTTGGCCCACTGATCGAATCGCTGCGTGACCCGGATGAATGGGTACGCTTCGGGGCCGTGATCGTGCTGGCGAAAATTGGCGAACCGGCGGTTGATCCTTTGATCGCCGCGCTGCGCCACAACCTGCCGCTGGTGCGCGCCAACGCCGCCGAAACACTGGGGCGCATCGCCAATTATCGCGCTGCTGAAGCGCTGGTCCTCACCCTGCATGACCCGGACGACCTCGTCTGGCAGCAGGCCGCTGTGTCACTGGGGCGGATGCGCGACGCCCGCGCAGTCAAACACCTGGTTCGCGTCATCCAGAGTCCCGCCTCCCCCCTGCGCACCAAAGCGATCAAAGCACTGGGGCACATCCGCGATGTGCGCGCCGTGGACCCGCTCATTGATGTGGTCTACCGGGAACAGGATCGCTGGATGCGGCTGTTCGCCATTGAGGCCCTGGGGCGCATCGGTGATCTGCGTGCCGTCGAAGTCCTCGTGGACGCTGCCTACGATGAAAGCCGCGACGTGCGCACGAAAGCGATTGTCACCCTCGGCGAGATCGAATCCGCGCTGGCGACGGACGCGCTCTACTCGGTTTTTGACGATATGGAAGTGGATGTCGAAGATCAGCAAACTGCGCTGTTCGAACTCGGCAAGCGCAGTGATCCCCGCGCTGTCGGCGGTCTGGTTGACCTGCTCCAGTATGACCCCAAGGTCGACAATCGCATTTACGCGGCGCTGGTATTGGGTGAAATCGGCGGAACCGAAGCCGTAGAATCGCTCATCAACGCCCTGTGTGACGACGTGCCGGATGTCGCCGACCATGCCCTCAAATCGCTCGTCAAACTGGGCAGCACCGCCACCGAACCGCTCTTGCAGAACCTCCACGAATCATCCAACGCCGAACGGCGCATGTGGGTGGTGCGCGCGCTCGGCGAAATTCGCAGCGCGCCGGCCATAGCAGCTCTGATGGAAGTCGCCCTCAACGGCGCGGAAATCTGGTGGGTGCGTGAAGAAGCCCGCACGATTCTGATCCGTCTCGGCCACAATCCTGAAACTCCCGGCTGATTTTCCAGATACTTTCTTTACATTCTTTATAAACCACTGCATTCATGGGGGGTGACACCAGCCCCCTTTTTCTATTAACATCTGTTAAATGCTCCCTATGAAATTTCATAGTATGGGGTATAACATGATAAAATATGGGTAAGCGGCACATTATATTCTTGCAGGAGGATGCCGCAGTGATTAAAGATTTGCTGCCAGAACAATTAAATATTGAAGCCACTTATGAACAGAAGATAAACGCGCGCTGGCAGGCAGAAAGTCATCTGCTGGCCGGCGACACACCCGCCGCCATGATCGAGGCGCTTGGCTCTACGGATGAAGCTGCCGCGATTCTCGGTGCGCTGGCCCTCATTCGGTCAGGTGACCAGGTGGTCCCCGCCCTGCTGCGCGCACTGGGCGACTCAAATGTGTGGCTGCGCCGGCGCGCCGTCTGGCCGCTGCGCATGATCGGCAGCACCCGCGCGGTGGACGCGCTGATCGCTGCACTGCTGTATGACGAGGACGAAAAAGTGCGCCGTTATGCGGCCTGGGCGCTCGGCATTCTGGGCGGCAAACGGGCCGTCAACCCGCTGATCCGCGCCTTTTCTGACTCCGACGAGCGGGTCCGCTGGGACGCCGCTGTCGCGCTTGAAAAGATTGGCCTGCCAGCGATCAAACCGCTCATCATGGCCCTGTATTACGGCGGCCCTGAAACCCGCATGGGCGCGATCAGCGCGCTGGCCTGGATGCGCCACCCATCGGCAGCGCGAATGCTGGTTGTCGCCCTGCGTGACAAAAACACGGCGGTACGCACCCATGCAGCGCTGGCCCTCGGCTGGTTAGGGGACAGCCGCGCAGTCCCACCGCTCATCCGTGTGCTGAAGGATCGCCGCCCCGAAGTGCGGATGCAGGCCGCTTTAGCGCTGGGCTGGATCGGGGACCCGGCGGCTATCGATGCGCTGGTCGATCTGATGGGCGAGGATCACCAGTGGGTTCCGGTGACAGCAGTGGATGCTCTCAGCCACATCAACCACCCCCGCGCACGCGAGGCGCTGATGATCGCGTGCAGCTATGGCAACCCGCAGGTGCGCACCGGGGCAAGGCGCGCGCTGGCCCGTCTGGGGGTCGAACTCGAACCCTCGCCACCGCCGGACAGGCCCGCCTGGATGTTCAAAAAGCGCTCCACCAACGAACATCCCCGGACGAGCGACCTCACGATGAGTGTCTGAAGTTTTCTGCCCCGGCCCAATCGTCGGGGCATTTTTATTTTCCCGGCGGCTTGCAGTAAGTCCAGGCTTCGATCCCGCTGCGCAGTGTCACCCAGATGCGTTCATAGGCCGTCGTTTCATAGCGATCCAGGCGCGGCAGGTCGTCGGCAGTCACCTCGATCACCAGCCCTTCGACACTGGCCCCGGCCTGCGGCGCGATCATCGGGTAGCTGCGCGACAAAAAAACGATCTCGTCTTTGCGATAACCCTCCAGCACATCTGGCGTACCGGGTGTCTCTCGCCCAATGACAAGCCGCTGAACATGCGGTTCGCGCAGCGTGCCATACACAAAGAGTCTTTCCATCCGTGAATGCTCACATTTGCTATAATGACACAAAACAGGAATTGATGAGGTCCACAATGGCAATTGCCAAAATCAGCGCCTACGATGAGTTCGTTGAGTTTATCACCTCTTCTCCCACCCTGGAGCAGATCGCCGGGTTTCGGCTGTCCGATGTGTCCGAGGCCCGCATCAGCGCATTGATGGAAGCCAGCAACCAGGGCACAATCACATCCGCCGAGGAAGAGGAGCTGGACGACTATCTGCGCCTGGAACATATCATGCGCAAAGCCAAAATCCGCGCGTTTGAAAAACTTGATCAAACACCATGAGGTACATTGCTGATGCTCTCAGACAGACGATCAGACAGCAGGCAGGTCACCGCTGCGAATACTGTCTGATTCACGAACACTTTACTATCAAGCGACATGAAATCGACCACATTTACGCTGAAAAGCATGGCGGCGAGTCCATCGAAGACAACCTGTGTTTAAGTTGTGTCGATTGCAATCGCCATAAAGGCAGCGACCTGGCCTCGATTGATCCTGAAACAGGCCAGATTGTCCCGCTTTTTCACCCCAGAAATGATAAGTGGATACGCCACTTCAGATATGAAAACGGGTTAATTCATCCGCTAACTGCCACTGGTCGAGTAACAGTTCGGCTTCTTCAGTTCAATACACCAGATCGCGTTGACGAGCGCCGGAGGCTTTCCCGCCTCAAGCGCTACCCTTAAATTCTGAAACTACTTCTCAATCACTTCAAGGCCGCCCATGTAGGGAACCAGCGCGTCCGGCACGCGAATGCTGCCATCTTCCTGCTGGTAATTCTCCATGATGGCGATCAGCGTGCGCGTCATGCCAAGCGCGCTGCCATTGAGCGTATGCACATGCAGCGGGCGTTTTTCACCCTCGCGCCGGAAGCGGATGTTGGCGCGCCGGGCCTGAAAGTCCTCGGTGTTGCTGCATGAACTGACTTCCAGCCATTCCTCACAGCCGGGCGCATACATCTCAATGTCGTACTTTTTAGTCGCGCTGAAGCCCAGGTCGC
>CAZKIB010000010.1:24481-35544 GCA_964552425.1 uncultured Anaerolineaceae bacterium
TACAGCTCGACCTTCTCGAACTGATGCACCCGTTTGATGCCGCGCACATCCCGCCCGGCGCTCATCTTCTCACGGCGGAAGCAGGGGGTATGCCCCACATAATAGAGTGGAAGCTGCGCCTCTTCCAGAATTTCGTCGCGGTGCATGTTGGTGATGGCGACCTCAGCAGTCGGCAGCAGGTACAGGTCCGCGTCCGGGTCGTAGTATACGTTGTCGCGGAACTTGGGGAACTGCGCCGAGCCGTACATCATGTCTTCCTGTACCAAATAGGGCACATAGACTTCGTTAAAGCCCTTCGTCCGCGCCATATCCAGCATCAGATTAATCAGCGCCCGCTGCAAACGCGCGCCCATCCCCTTCAGAATGTAGCTGCGCGTCCCGGCCAGCTTGACGCCGCGTTCAAAATCGATCATGTCCAGCGCCGGGCCAAGCTCCCAGTGCGGTTTAGGCTGGAAATCGAACTCGAAGAAGTCGCCTTCCGGTTTCCAGGGCGTATTATATTCTTCGCTGTCGAACACCGGCACGCTGCTGTGCGGCAGGTTCGGCAGCCACAGCATATTGTCGTGAAGCTGTGCCTCCACCTGGGCGATACGCTCATTAAAACTGTTGACCTGATCTCCCAGACCACGCAGAGCATCCGCCAGTTGGTCGAGTGTGGATGCCGCATCGACACCCGCCGGGAGTGTATCTGCCGCCGCTTCGCCATCCATCAGCGCGCCAGCCCGGTCATAATCACCGGCTTTCAACGCCGCCGTGACTGCATAGGCCCGCCGCGCGCGCTCCTCTTCGGCCATTTTCTTGTCACCGCGCAGCCGCCCCACACCCTTGTTCAGCCGGTTGCGCTGCGCCTGAATCGCTTCGGATCCCGTCAGCAGACTGCGCCGTTCTTTATCCAGTTCCAGAATCGCGTCGATCCGGTCCAGCGCGGCAGAATCGTTCAGCTTGGCAATCTGTTCGCGTACCCAATCAGGTTTTTCACGGATCAGGGCAATATCTAACATATTATTCTCCAGATTCTAAAGCTGCATCCATTCATGAGCCAGCAGCGAATACAAGGCATGATCGGCGTAGCGGGTGGTCAGCCATTCGGACTCGCGCCTGACACCCTCAAAGGTAAACCCCAGCCGCTCCGCCACCGCGCGGCTGCGAACATTCTCCACCGCGCATTGAATTTCGACCCGGTGCATGTTCTCGGTAGTGAACAGGTAATCCAGCACCGCCCGCGCCGCCCGCGTCGCCAGCCCGCGCCCGGTATAAGCCGCGTCCAGCCAGTAGCCGATCTCGGTATGGCTGCTTTCGCGGTTGATCCCGTGACAGGCCAGCCCGCCCACCAGCGTGCCGCGATACCACAGCCCGGCGTGAAAACCTTCCCGCTGGGATGCCCGCTCCGCTGCCCGCTGAATAAGGGCCTGCACATCGTCCAGTGTGCGCATCCGCCCGGTCCAGCGCATCCAGTGGTCAAAATCCGCGCGGTTCTGTTCGATCAGCGCAAAAACCGGCCCGGCATCCGCCGCCGAAAGCAGCCGCAGTTCGATGTCGCTGTCCACAATGATCGGAAACACAGTCATCGGCTCAGCCACCTTCCGGGCCTTTTTCGACGTTCTGCGCATCATCCTGTACCGGGTGAGGCCGGGTATCGCCCGTGTAAAACGGCGGCTCGTCCACAGGCAGCGGGCGCGTCAGATCGTCGTACAGCCGCACCGCCGCCAGTGCCAGACCCAGCAGGATGACCACCACAATCAGCAGATCAAAAAGTTCGGGCGTTAAAAAATCCATCGCGCTGTTATCCAAATAAAAAACACCTGCCCGGTTTCAACCAGGAGCAGGCGTCGTGCCGGTCGATGGTGAATCAGGCGCGTGTGTGGGATCAGGTCTGGCTGGAAGACGAAGAACCCCGCCAGACGGGCAGCTTGAAACTGAACGTGCTGCCAACATCTTCTTCGGTTTTGAACCACATCGCGCCGTTCATGGCCTCAATCTCTTGCTTGCACAGGTATAAACTGATCCCATGCCCAAATTCCGCGATAATCTGCGGCTGGCGCGCCCGCTGGAAGGGTTGAAAAACCTTGTCAATTTCGCGCGCGCGCACCCCATAGCCTTCGTCGATTACGTCGATCTGTACGCTGTTTTGTTGTGCCGAAGCGGTGATCCTGACCGGCGAGGCTTTCATGCTGTACATGATAGCATTCCGTACCAGGTCTCGCAAGATAATCGACAGGTGTTCCGGTGAGGCAGCGACGACCAGCCCGGACGGCACGCGATAGCTTAACCGGCTGCGAAAATCTTCAGGGTCCGACTCAGGATCAAGCAGGGCCTTCTCGTCCAGTTCTTCGAGAAAATCTTCGACAAAATCCGTCAGGTCAACCCGCTTGCGCCGCTCCTGCACCGTCTGCGCCAGGCTGCCGGTACGCAGTGCCTGCAATCTCGCCAGCGCTTCCATCAGTGTACCGGTGCGGTGCATGTGCGTGGCGATCAGCCGGTTGAACCCGCCGATGCGTTTGCTCAGTTGTTCGACGGGCGCGTCCGGCCCCATCTGGCCGATGCTCATGTTAATGATCTTAATGTGCCCCTCTGTCGCTTCCACCGCCTCCTGTACCTGGTCGCGAAAACGGCCAATCAGGTCGTTCACCACCGTCCAGTCCGGCGAATCCAGCGCGATCATCGTATGCGTTGCGGCGGTCTTGCTGCGCACCGTCGCCACCCAGCAGGGGATAAACTCGCCCGCCCGATAGAATCGAAAGCGCTCTGGACGGT
This sequence comes from uncultured Anaerolineaceae bacterium, assembly GCA_964552425.1. GTDB lineage: Bacteria > Chloroflexota > Anaerolineae > Aggregatilineales > Phototrophicaceae. The sequence goes on from CAZKIB010000010.1 coordinate 27,236, forward strand.
CTGATTTCAGAGCGCGCTGGCGCACCGCGTCGATGCCCCCACCCGGTTCCTGCTGGCCGCTGTTGAACAGCACCGCTGCCGCGGTCCAGCCTTCCGCGCGGATCAGTTTGAGGTCGGTTCCCAGGATGGTATCAGCAGACTGGTTGTTAATAATCAGGCGGCCATTTTCATCGAAGATGAGTACACCATGTCCCAGGCCATCGAGGACTGCCTGACCATCAAGGATAGCATCAAAATCCACGTTTCCGCCCCTGCTTTGTCGCAATAGTGATAGGTGTGTGTTTCTATTCTATATCACTTTTCAGTTTATGCTATTGAGCCGGGCGGATTTGGAAGACCGCCCCATTTTCATATTCCTGCACGGGATCAAGGCTGACCACCGCCTCCAGTTCCACCAGCTCAAAGTCAACCCGGTGGTCGCTCCCGAACCAGATCAGGTAGCTTTCATCATCCAGGTCCCTCACCCACTGCGCGGCCCAGTCCGCCTGGATTGTTCGGGGAAGCTGCCTGGGGTAAATGCCGCCGTACAGGCTGGCTCGATAGACATCGTTGGTCCACAACTCGCCCGTCAGCCTGTTTTCACTCAGCCACGCCACAAACTCGCTCCCATCCCAGGTATAATCCCGGCAGCACCCCCTGCTGAGAATCGCGTACTCACTGACCAGCTTCGGCGAGCGCACCATCATCAGCCAGATCAATGCCAGGCCCACTGCCGCGCCATAAATCACCTGCCGCTGCCGGGGTGTGGGCGGGTCAACACGACGCGCCAGCAGCGCATCCACGCCCATAAACAGCAGCAGAAACGTCAGGACAAACACATGAATCATGTTGCGATCATCCAGCGTCACCGTCTGGCGAGTCGCGGTGTAAGTGAAAAAGGCAAAGTAAATCAGAATATAAGGCACACTGAACAACCCATAAAACGCGCCCGCTGGCAGCAGGGAGTCCCGGGTGACATGGCGACGTTTCAGAAAGACCCAGACGCAGGCCATCACCACCAGAACGAAAGCGCCCACAATCCATTTGGGTTCAAAAGCCGGGGGTGTCAGCCACGCGCCAATCACCGCAAATAAATCTTCAAGTATGCGGTTCAGGGGAATGCCGGGGCTGCTGCGGACGCCGGCGATGCCGCCGCTGATCTGGTAATTGCGCCAGTACCACAGCCCAATCGGAAACATTGAAAACAGACCAAACACCAGCGCCAGTTGCAGCCTTCTGAACCAGGCCGCCCGCCGCAGGAATAACACCAGCGTCAGACAGACCGCCGCGACCAGAGTCATGCTGGCATAACGCTGTAAATTGAGCAGCGCCGCGAGGCCAATGCACAACACAAAGCGCCAGCCGCCGCCCTGGCGCAGGAAGTCGGTGAACACATACAGGAATGCCAGAATCAGCAGAACGTAGACAGGCTCCGACCACGCTTCGATGTGCAACACAAAAAAGGGCCAGCTAAACGCCACTGCCAGCACCGCGCACACGGCCAGAAGCTGGCTCTGAAAACTGCGCCGCGCCAGCAAACCCAGCATCACAATACTGCCTGTCGCCGTCAGATAATTGAGATATTGAATACTGCCGAACAGGTCCAGGCCGAACAGGCTGCCCACTTGGGTGCTTACAGCCATCAGGACAGGGTAGAGCGGCGGCCAGAAAATATAGGGGCTGCCATCATGCCGCACCATATCCGCGCCGGCCTGAAAACTGCGCATGGCGGCGACATAACTGACCGAATCCCCAACAGTGATGACCCCACCAGCGGGTGTATACAACCGCACGAACATGATAAATGCGAGGCTGATCGCCAGCAAAACCAGCAGAAACCGCGCGGAGAAGGGTCTGGACTGAATCGGATTCATAAGCGGGGTGAACATCTGTTGATCTGGCACAGGGGACAAAAAAGCCCCGAACATTGTAGTTCAGGGCCGGGGGATTTTCAACGCAAAGGCTTACTCAATCGCTTTGATAACAAAGACGATCTCGCCATCCGGGGCTTTAACCGTGACTTTATCACGCAGTTTTGCACCCAGCAGCGCTTTGCCAAGTGGGCTTTCGCTCGAAATCTTCCCCTCGCTGGGGCGCGCTTCTGCCGAGCCGACAATGTGATAGATTTCCTTGTCCTGGGTTCCCTGTTCCACAACCGTCACTTTGGAACCGAGCGAGACTTCATCTCCGCTGCCCGAAGATTCAATCACTTCCGCAACGTTCAGGATCGTTTCCAGCCGCTGAATTTCACCCTCGACAAACGCCTGTTCGTTCTTGGCATCTTCATATTCGGCGTTCTCGGTCAGGTCGCCCCCTTCTTCAAGCGCCAGGCGCAAACGTTCTGCGACTTCGGCCCGGCGCACTTCGACCAGATGGCGCAGGCGCTTTTCCAGCGTTTGATAGCCTTCAGGCGTCAGGTATTGAGGTTGATCGACCATCTTCACTTGCTCCTTAAACGAAAAATGCGCTATGTATCGATAGCACATGGTACAAAAAGCACAGCGAGCGCTGTGCCAGGTAGATACTTTACACTTTTCAGGTCAAATCGTACCGTAATTTAGCATGAAAAGGGCAGCATGTAAAGTGAAAAATGTGTGAATATTTCAGAACACCTATCCATTGGGGGTAAGCAGCGTGAAGCTGAAGGTGCTGCCGACGCCCGGTTCGCCGGAAAAAATTAACTCGCCGCTCTGCATCGCCAGCACGTGCCGGGCTACAAAAAGCGACAGGCCCGTGCCCGCGTTCTGGCGCACCAGCGGGTGATATTCCCCGCGCCAGAAAGGTGTGCTGACCAGTTCCATATCTTCAGGCCGCAGCCCGATTCCATTATCTGCCACACTGAACAACACATGCGTCCCCAGGCTGTCCACCGACAGGCGAATCTGGCCGCCCTGGGGGGTGTAGCGCACCGCGTTGTCCAGTAAATCACTCAACACCAGCAGCGACTGGTAAAAATCGCCGCGCGCCAGCGGCACAGTATCCGGCAGTTGAACACTCAGTTCATGCCGCCGGGCATGGATACGATCCTGCATCCGCTTCTGCGCTTCCGCGATCAGTTCACTGGCGACAAAATCACTCCAGTCAACCTGGACTTCGCCGCGCTGTAATGTCAGCAGATACTGGACAGCGTCCAGCAGTCGGAAGGACCGGTTGGTATTCTCTTGGATCGCTTCGAGCCACTGGCCCTGCTCCGCCGTGATCTGACCAAGCAGCCCGGCCTGGAGCAGCTCAGCACGCCCGCGAATCCCCACCAGAGGGGCACGCAGCGCGTCATTCATGCCGGTCAGCACATCCAGCGCGCTGCTTTCCCCCGCGACAGGCTGGTCCGCCAGCGGCAGCCTCTCAATAACCGGCGGGGGCGCGCCAGCCTTGAGTACCTGTGTGTCATGTTCCAGAATTTCAGTATCGTCAACCACACGGGCCTGGAAAAAAGCGGCCTCTGCCGAAAGGTCTTGGATCAGCACAATCACCTGTTGAAGCTTATCTGCCGTCGCGGGGGGCGCGGCGTTTCGCAAGCGCGTCAGCAGTTCCAGGGCTGCGGGTACGCTGGCTGGACGGGTCATCAACTCATGCCTGTGAAACTGATAATGAAACGTGTGCCCTTATCGGGTTCGGACTCCACTTTTACCTGACCATCCAGCAGCTCAAAAATGCCGTAGGCAATCGGGATACCCAGGCCACTGCCCTTGTAGCTGCGCACATGGTCATGGTCGGCGCGGTAGTAAATCGTCCCCAACTGCGCGATTTCCTCCGGCGTCATACCGATGCCGTTATCCTCGATAATGATATGCAGGCGGCTGCCCTCGCCCTCGGCCCGCACCGTCACCACACCGCCATCCAGTGTGTAGCGCAGCGCATTTTCGACCAGTTTTTTAAGCGCTTTCGCCAGCAGTTCACCATCGATATTCAGCAAAGGCAGGCCCTGCGGCACATCGAAGGTCAGCGTCCGGCCCATCTCCTCCGCCACCGGGGTCATATCCTTTTCCACCCGCATGACGATGTTCTTGAACATATCCATCTTCGGGCTGATCTTGAGCGTGCCTCCGCGAATTTTGCTGACATCGCTCACGTCCGTCAGCAGGGTTTCCATGCGTTTGGCGTTCACGCGAATCGTCTGCAAAAACTGCTTCTGCATCTCGTTCAGTTCGCCCATCGCCGGTGTGTTGAGCATATCGGCATAACCGCGAATACTCGTCATCGGCACGCGCAGTTCATGCACCGCTGTGGAAATGAACTCGGCCTGCTCCTGCAAAAACGCCTGCATATCCGCCGGGACTTCTGCCTTCGCGGGCGCGCTTTCCTGCGAATCGTTTCTGGATTCGACCAGGGCGTTCTTGATCGCTTCGATCTGCCCCGGCAGGCGAATCGGGATAATCGCGCCGGTGCGGGCCGCCTCCAGCAAATCATCAATTAACGCATGTGCCTGTGCCAGAGCATCTTGTTGGGTCATGATTCACTCGCTATTTCTTTTGGAAGTACACCGTTTCCAGTTGCCAGTTTTCAGGCTCCGGTTCAGAATCTGAGTTTGCTCCAGAGGAACCGGCCTGGTCGCTGTCTCTCGTTGATAACGGATGACGGGTAACTCAGGTCTGTGCCTGCTGAACCCGCCAGAAACGTTCGGCAAACGTGCCGTTCCCGGCGGCGCGCATCGACTCGCGTGTCCGGGTTTCCATATCCGCCAGGCTGTGCCAGAAGGTGCTGATCTGGGATTGATAACAGCCTATCGCTTGCAGTTTGACCTCTACATTGGCCTCGTCAAGCAGATGTATTTTCAATTCTACGCGGTCGGTTTCAAAGTGCGCCAGCGCGCGCGCCAATTCCATTGTAGCATCACTTTCGTAAGGGTATTCCTCATACAGCAGGATTGTCCACTCAGGATGCTGCTGCCCCAGCCATTCGCCCCAGTCACGCACGATGCGATGATCGACATGATCGCGACTGCCCAGCGGCACATACAGGGCATCCGCCGCCGGGAGGGCTGCTTCTCGCAGAAAGCCGGGCGCGGGGTCGTCCGGGTGAACAGCGCCCCACAGCGAGTCTTCTGAAGGATACAGGGCAGTCTGTGTGCCAGGTTTCATCCGGTAAACACAATCCCCCAGCATCCAGTGCAGCGCCTGCGCGCCAAGCCGCCGGCAGGCCGCCTCATCCTCGGCGCGGCGGGTCGCCACCGGGTTATAGCCAGCCCGCCAGCGCTGGTGCAGGTCATCCACAATCGGCGTTTTGGGCAGCGGGTCCGGCGGATCACCGGCCATCGTCGTCAGGATCATCACGGATTCGCCCCGCGCGGTAAGCTGGTGAATCGTCGCGCCGCAGCTCAGAACGGCATCATCCAGGTGAGGCGAGAGAAACAGGTGCATCAGTTTTTCTGCGTGGCGACGCTGAACGTGAACATGCTGCCCCGCCCGATCTCGCTCTCGATTTCGATGTAGCTGCCCATCTGCTCGACCAGCGCGCTGGTGATGGCAAATCCCAGCCCCGTGCCCGGCTGCGAACGGGTGAAGTCATCTTCGGCGCGCCAGAATTTGGTCCCCAGCTTGGCAACCGCCTCTGGCGACAGGCCAATGCCCGTATCACGCACACTGAACTCCACGCGGTCCCCCTTGCGCCGCGCCCGCAGCGTAATCGTCCCGCCGTCGGGTGTGTATTTATAGGCGTTGCTCACCAGATTGGTCAGCACCTGGAGCAGCCGGTAATAATCGACCCACATGTCCGGCAGGTCCGGTTCAACCTCCTCCACGAAACGATGGCCGCGCTCGTCAATCTGCGGCAGGGTGTTGTCCTGCACCGCCTGGATTATCTCCGGCACGCTGACCTGCTTCTCGTTCATGAAGAAGTGGCCGCTTTCGATGCGGCTGATGTCGGACAGATCAGACACCAGCACCTCCATCCGCTTGACCGTGTTGCGGATCAACTCCAGAAACTGCGCCTGTCGTTCATCCAGCCGGTCTTTCTGCATCAGCACCAGCGCGGCGTAACCGCCAATGCTGGTCATCGGTGTTTTAAGATCGTGCGCCACCACACCGACAAATTCGCTCTTGGCCCGGTCAGCCGCCCGCACCGCCGCGTACAGCCGCCCGTTTTCAATCGCCACCGCTGCCCGCGCCACAATGCGTTCGATCAGATCCTGCTGTTCGTCGCTGAACTGCTCTGCGTCCTGGGGATGCAGCACCATCACGCCAAAGGCATTATGTTCGCGCTGCACCGGCACGATCAGCACAGGCTGCGGGCCATTAATGGAAAGTGAGCGGCCCGTTGCAGCCACCTGCGCGATTTCAGGATAAGCTGTATTCAGCGAACCGTTAATGTGGCGGCTGTCCACCTCACCATAGCTGCACTGTGCGTAGGCCACCGGCGGATTACCTTCCAGCAGGCCCATATAACCGCCCGCCGCGTTCGCCAGACGGCAGGCCCATTCCAGCGTATACTGCATGGCCTTCTCAGCGTCCAGCGTCTCACTCAGCAGCAGGTCAATGCGCCGTAACTGCCGCAGTTCCTCAATGCGTTTCGCTAGCGCTTCATCGGTTTCAGCGAACAGCAGCGCGTTATCCAGCGCCACCGCCGCCTGCCCCATCAGCGCGTCCAGCGCCGCCAGGTCTTCTTCCCCGAACAAACCGGCGATAATCTTGTTGTCCACATAGGCCACACCCAGGATGTTGCCGCGCGCGCGCAGGGGCGTCGCCATAATGCTGCGCAAAGCCTGAGCGACGATACTGGCCTGCTGTGAAAAACGCGGGTCTTCGGCGGCGTTGGTCGTGACGATGGGTTCGCCCGTATCCAGCACCTGGTTGACAATCGTGCGGCTGAAGCGGAAATTGTCGCTGTTCATGGTTTGCTGGTCGAAGTTACGCGCCACCTTGACCGTCAGCCCGCCGTCATCATCCCGGAGCATGAGGAAACCACGTTCGGCCCCGGTCAGTTGGATGATCGCATCCATGATCTGGTCCAGCACCACCTGCAAATCCAGCGAGGACCCCAGCAGCCGGCTGATGTTGTACAGCGCCTCAAAACGCCCGGCCTTCTTGCGATTTTTCTGATCTTCCTGGACGCGCACCAGCAGGTTATCGAACTTTTCAAACTGGCGCTCAAAAAAAGCGGGATCATCAATGCGTCCACTTTGAATCTGGCTGCGCAGCATCCCCAGATTCTGGCGCAGACTGGCGATTTCGCGCTCCGAAAGGGTGGGCGTGGTCGCGTTCGGATTAGCATTCATAATGTCAAACCCTGGTAATAATCACAATGTTCAGTCAAGGGGCAGCGTTCGCAGCGGGGGCTGCGCGCATGGCAGATGCTGCGCCCATGTTGAATCAGGTTGATGTGGAAAGCGTAATAATCTTCCGGGGGCGCAATGGCTTCCATGATCGGATGCGCTTTTTCAGCGGTGACTTTCGCCGGCAGAAAACCGATGCGTGTGCTGACACGATGCACATGCGTATCCACCGGAAAGGCCGGACGCCCAAACGCGAAACACAACACAATGGCGGCGGTCTTCGGTCCAATTCCGTTCAGGCTGGTCAGCCACGCTTTGGCCTCGTCAATGGGAATCTCGCCCAGAAAGTCGATATTATAGTCACCGCGTTCGGCCTTGATAAATTGCAGGATGTCCTGAATACGCGGCCCCTTCTGATTTGCCAGCCCCGCCACCCGGATAGTGTCAATCAACTCATCTACCGGCGCATCCACCACATCCTGCCAGGTGGGATAGCGGGCCTTCAGCGCGTCAAAACCGCGATCCCGGTTGGTATCGTTGGTGTTCTGGCTGAGGATGCAGCTCACCAGTTCATCCATCGGCGGGGTATCCTTGCGCCACTGCGGCACGCCGTACAGTTCGGCCAGCGCCTGCGCGATTGGCGTATACTTCGCCTGCCGTCGTGCAAAGTCGTCGATTGTATCTGCGATGATCGTGTCTGTCATAACTTAAATTGTACTGTGCAGCCTGAATTCACGGCAAGCGCACATTCCTTAACCCGTAGCTTCCGCCCCGCAGTTTGCGTAATCCACCAGCAGTGTCTCGCCCACGATCAGGAAGTCCGCATTGGCGATATTATTCGTGCGCGCCAGACAGTCGGCGTCCACACCCAGCGTCGCGGCGATGTTGTTCATCCGATCACCGGGCTGCACGATGTAGGTGCTGCCGGTGGGCAAGGGCGCGACCCCGCCGCCCTGCTGGATACACGGGTCTATTTGCAGTGTTAAACCAGGAGTCAGGCGATTCGGGTCGGTCAGAGCGTTCACCCGCACCAGACAGCCGGTATCCACGCCAAAACGCGCGGCAATATCGACCAGTCTGTCACCGGTCTGCACCTCATACACACTGGCGATGACTCCGAAAC
>CAZKIB010000010.1:35583-50874 GCA_964552425.1 uncultured Anaerolineaceae bacterium
CACCTGTCCGCTGCGTACCCCACCGGCGTAGACAATGCCGTTCGCCCGCGCCAGGCAGTCGGCATCCAGTTCAAAACGCTGGGCAATTTCCCACAGCGTTTCGCCACGCTGGAGTACATAGGTTGCCGGCGTGACAGGCTGCGCAGGCTGAACCGGCGTGACCGGGGTTGCAGCCGTTCCCCCCGGCTGGCAGGCGCTGATCACCAGCCGCTGACCCACGTAAATCAGATTCAGGTCCGGCAGACCGTTGACTGCCAGAATACATTCTGCCGTCACACCATAACGCAGGCCGATAGCATCCAGCGAATCGCCGGGCTGAACCACGTAAACCGTGCCTTGAGCGGAAACCAGATTGAACGCGCTGATACTCAGCAGGGTGACAAGCAGCGCGATCAGAACAAGCCGGGGAATCCCACGCATAACCACAATCTCCCTCAACAGATGATCTTTTTAGTATAGCCTGAGACTGCTTTGAAGAGCCAGCAGGTTACGTCACAAAAGCGCGCTTTTGAGTGTGTTTCTGCCAGCTTCCGTCCGCGATAATCTCCGCAGTTGCGTCAAGTGTCCTGTGCAGTTCGTCGTCACTGTTATAAAAATGCGGCGCGATGCGGATGCCTGCCCCTGCGCGGTAATCAATCACAAACTGGCGGGCCAGCAGTTCCCGTGAAATTTCATAGGCGTTGGGCATACTGACCGTAACCGTCCCGGCGCGGGTTTCGGCAGCGCGTGGGCTGTTCACGATGTAACCCGCCGCTTCCGCCCGTTCGATAATCAGCGCGGTCTGGCGCAGGGACTTGGCGCGAATCTGTTCAACTCCCACCTGCGCGATAATCGCCACCCCTGGCTGCACGGCATACAGCGAGGCGATGCCCGGTGTGCCATTCGCCAGCCGGTAAGCATCCTCACGCAGCGTCAGTTCATCCACCTGAAAAGCGAAAGGCTGCTGGTGCGCGAACCAGCCAGTAATCTTCGGTTGCAGCATTGGCAGCAGGTCGGGCCGCACGTACATGAACACCCCGCCAGGTCCGCCGCACAGCCACTTGAGTGTGCCGCCGATATAATAATCGACATTCAGCGCTGTCACATCCACCGGGATCACACCGACACTGTGATAGCCGTTCAGCAGCACCTGCGCGCCCACATGATGCGCTTTTGCGATGATGGCCGCCGCTGGCATGATATAGGCGCTGCGAAACAGCACATGGCTGATAGACACCAGCCGGGTGCGCTCGTCAATCGCGTCCAGCAGTTCATCGGTGTCAATGCTGATACTATCCCGGCTGGCAACCGTCACCAGTTCGCTATGCTCCGGCAGCATGGCGCGCAGGGTGTACACATCTGATGGAAAATCCTGATCGGTGATGACCACCTTGTTTCGGCGAGTGTCCGTAAAATCCAGCGCCGAAAACAGAATGCTGTTGGCGATGCTGGCATTTTCGTGCATCAGCACACTGCCGGCCGGCGCACCCATCAGCGGCGCGATCTGGTCCCCTACCGCGCCTTTGAGTGTCCACCAGCTTTCCCCCCAGGCGCGCACGCCGCGTGTCGCCCAGGTATCCGCATAGGCCCGCAGGCTGTCATACACCCCGCGCGGCATGGCCCCCAGCGAATTGCTGATGAGATAGGTACAGTCCTGCAAAATCGGGAATTCATCACGCCACTGGAGCAAGGCATCGCTTGTCATCATCACCTCAATGGGTTCACCGGGACACCGCGCTCAATCTTAACCAGCTTTCATTCGTTTTGAAATGTGCGCACGCTATAATGAGCCAACATTAATCAGAATTATGCTGGCAAATGGACACAACCCACCTCACCGAAAAAACTGATGTCACCAACCCGATCACCGGGGCGATCATCGGCAGCATTTCACACACCTCCCGCGAGGCTGTTCAGAAGGTGGTGGAACGCGCCCGCGCTGCGCAGCCTGCCTGGGCCACCCGGCCCATCCGCGAACGGGTCCTCGTCCTGCGCCGCTGGGCTGATCTGGTCTGGAAAGATCAGGCCCAGGCGCTGGACATCATCTGCGCGGAAACCGGGAAAGTGCGTGTTTCAGCCTTCAATGAATTGTTCGTGACGGACAACATCACGATCTACTGCGCTTACCACGCCGCCCGAATTCTGCGCCCGCAGCCGCGCCGCGCGCTGTTTCCGCTGTTTCATCAGGCGCGGGTATATTACCAGCCCTATGGCGTGGTCGGGTTGATTACCCCCTGGAACTATCCCTACATGCTGGCTTTCTGCGACCTGATTCCGGCGCTGGCTGCGGGAAACGCCGTGATCCTCAAACCGAGTGAGATTACCCCGTTCAGTGCGCGCTATGGCATCGACATGCTGCACCGGGCCGGCGTGCCCACAGACATCGTGCAGGTGGTTGATGGCGCGGGCGAAACGGGCGCCGCGCTGGTCGAGTTTGTCGATTACATCGGCTTCACCGGCAGCACAGCCGTAGGCCGTCAGATCGCGCAGCGGGCAGCACAGCGGCTCATCCCATGCAGTCTCGAACTCGGTGGCAAAGACGCGCTGATCGTGCTGCAAGATGCCGACCTCGAACAGGCCGCCTCTGGCATTGTGATCGGCGCGCTGGAAAACGCCGGGCAAGCCTGTACCAGCGTGGAGCGCGTCTATGTCGAGCGCGCCGTGTATGACGAATTGACCGAGCGCGTTCGTCAGTGCGTGAGTCAGGTGCTGCTGGGGTCCAGCTATATTGACCATATGGGCAGCCTGACCGGAGAACGCGAACTGCTGCGCGCTGAGGCCCATATTCAGGATGCGCTGCACAAAGGGGCACGCCTGCTCTATGGGGGGCAGCGCCGCCCGGAACTGGGAGCGCGGTTCCTCGAACCGGCTCTGCTGGTGGATGTCGATCATACCATGCAGGTCATGCAGGAAGAATCCTTCGGGCCCATCATCGCCATGATGCCGGTAGCGAATGAAACTGAAGCGATCCGTCTGGCAAACGAGAGCGCTTATGGGCTGTCTGCTACTGTCTACACCCGCGACCTGGGCCGGGGCGCGCAGCTTGCCCGGCAGATCGACAGTGGGGATGTAGCGATCAACCGGCCTCTGGCGATCTGGGGAACCGCCGATGCGCCAATGGGCGGGCGCAAGATCAGCGGCATCGGGCGGCGCAATGGTCCAGAAGGCTTGCGGCGCTTTGTCAGCACCCAGACAATAGTGACAGACACTGTGCCGCGCTGGTTAGCGCCCCCGGCTATGATTCACCTGACTCCGCGAATGCGCTGGCTCATCCACCTGCGCCGCCGGCTGATGGCCTGCCTGCCATTTTTACGTCCTTGATATTCATGAAAATTGCGAAAAAATTTAGATTAGCGCATTGATTGCCAGAAAATCTACACTTACACTAGGTAAGTAGATAGACGACTGGTTATCGAAGGCGATCAACAATGTCCTCATTTCTTCAACGCAGACTTAAAGAAGACCACAACAAAGCGGAAACCGCAGACGAAATTGCCAGCGTGGTAGAAAGCGCGGCCCCGGCACGCCCGGCGCCCTCCCCGCAGAAGCACCAAAAAAGGTGGAAACGCCTCTGACGAAACGGCCCGTCCTCGGCCAGTTGAGTGAGCCTATGAAACTTGACACGGGTTACACTGTGCCGGGGAAAGCCCGCTCCACGCCCAAAGTCGCGCAGCTTCGCAAGCAGCTTCGCACCAAACTGCTCGGTTTTGAGGACGAAGCGGATGGCTGGGAGCGCTTAAACCCGGAACATCAGAAAATCATCACTTCACGTCTGCAAACCGTGCTGCAAAAAATGAATGTGCAGCTTTCCGGTTCCGAACTCGCGGAACTGACCGAAGGGCTTCTGGATGATCTGCTCGGCTTCGGCGCGATTCAGCCGCTGGTGGAAGATCGCGCCTGCTCGGAAATCATGGTAAACGGCCCGGAAGTCATCTTCGCCGAATTCAAGGGCAAGCTGCGCGAAACCGAGATCGTCTTTGATGATGAAGACCATCTGCGTTTCACCGCCAAACGCATCGTGCGCCCGCTGGGGCGTGATCTGTCGCGTGTGAACCCGATGGTCGATGCCCGCCTGCCGGATGGTTCGCGTGTGCATGTCGTGTCCGACCCGTCCGCACTCAATGGAACCACCATCACCATTCGTAAATTCCCTTCCGAACGAATCACCGTCGACCATCTCATCAACTGGAAATCCATGACCCGTGAACTGGCCCAGGTGCTGGAAGCCTGCGTCGTCTCCCGTTTGAACATCGTCGTTTCGGGCGGCACAGGTTCGGGTAAAACCACCCTGCTGAACGTGCTGAGTTCCTTTATCCCCGAAGATGAACGCATCATCACCATCGAGGACTCGGCAGAACTGCAACTGGCGCAGCGGCATGTCGTCCGGCTGGAAACCGCGCCGCCGATCCCCGGAACCAAAACCGAAGGCAAGCTCGAAATCCGCGATCTGGTGAAGGGGTCGCTGCGTATGCGCCCGGATCGTCTGGTCATCGGCGAATGCCGTTCCGGTGAAGCGCTGGACATGCTGCAAGCCATGAACACCGGCCACGATGGTTCCCTGACCACCGTGCACAGCAACAGCCCGCGTGATGCCATCGCCCGTCTGGAAACGCTCTGTATGATGGCCGGGATGGATTTGCCCGTACTCACCATCCGCCAGCAGATCGCCGGCGCGATTGACCTCATCGTGCAGCAGGCCCGTCTGAAAGATGGTAGCCGCAAGGTCGTTCAGGTGACGGAAATTCAGGGCATGGAAGGCGAAAACGTCACCATGCAGGACCTGTTCGTCTATCGCAGCCCCGGCCAGACCGACATGGGTTACTCGCACGAAGGCGGTGGCCGCATCGAGCCGACGGGCTTCCGCCCCAAGGCCGTCGACAAATTCAAACAGTATGGGTTCAACCTTCCGGCCCGTCTCTTCCAGGTTCAGAAAGACTGAACACGCTGCCATGCGTTCCGCCGGAACGACCAAAGACTCCGGTTATCTTTCAAACAAAAAGAGGCGAGCCGCTGTGCCCGCCTTTGTCTGTAGGGTTATAGCATCCGCTCAGTCGCCCAGCGCCGGGGCAGCATCCCCGACACTCCGGGGCGCGCTGTTCATGATCTCTTCAAAGCTGGCGCGATCCAGCGTCTCCTGTTCGATCAGGATAACCGCCAGTTCATCCAGCTTGGCGCGATATTCCAGCAGAATATTCTTGGAACGATCATAGCTGGACTGCACTATCCGCTTGACTTCCTGGTCGATCTGCTCGGCGACTTCTTCACTGTAGTCGCGCTGTTCGCCCAGTTCACGCCCCAGGAACAGCGAGGTGTGGCCGCTGCCAAACGTGCGCGGCCCCAGCAGCGCGCTCATGCCAAACTGCATCACCATACTGCGCGCCAGGCTGGTCGCGTGCTGCAAATCGCTGCTTGCGCCAGTGGTCAACTGGTTAAAAACAATTTCTTCAGCCGCCCGTCCGCCCATTGCCGCCGCGATGCGATCTTCAAATTCCTCGCGTGAATGCAGGGTGGTATCTTCTTCCGGCAGCGGCATAACATAGCCACCCGCGCGGCCACGCGGCACAATCGTGATTTTGTGGACCGGGTTGGCATGTTGCAGGGTATGGAACATGATGGCATGTCCGGCTTCGTGGTAAGCGATGATGCGTTTTTCCTTTTCGGAAATCACGCGGGTCTTGCGCTCCGGCCCCATCACCACGCGCTCCATACTTTCCTGAAGCTCGCTCATGCCGATGGTCTTCTTGTTGCGCCGCGCCGTCAGAATCGCCGCCTCGTTAATCAGATTTTCCAGGTCAGCGCCGGAAAAACCGGATGTGATTTTGGCGATAGCTGGCAAATCCGCATCTGCCCCCAGGGGTTTGCCTTTGGCGTGAACCTTAAGAATCTCCAGCCGTCCGGCGACATCCGGGTTATCCATCGTCACTTTACGGTCAAAACGGCCCGGACGCAGCAGCGCGGGGTCCAGAATATCAGGCCGGTTGGTCGCGGCCACGATAATCACATTCGTGCCCTGTTCGAAACCGTCCATCTCCACCAGAATCTGGTTGAGGGTCTGTTCGCGCTCATCATGTCCGCCGCCCAATCCCGCGCCACGATGACGGCCCACCGCGTCGATTTCATCAATGAACACGATAGAAGGCGCTTCGGATTTAGCGCGCTCAAACAGGTCACGCACGCGGCTGGCGCCCACACCGACAAACATCTCCACAAATTCTGAACCGGAAATGCTGAAGAACGGCACACCGGCTTCACCGGCCACCGCCCGCGCCAGCAGGGTTTTACCCGTCCCCGGAGGGCCGACCATCAGAACGCCCTTTGGAATGCGCGCACCCAGCCGGATAAATTTTTCCGGTTCTTTCAGGAACTCCACAATCTCGGCGAGTTCCTCTTTGGCTTCCTCCGCGCCGGCGACATCCGAAAATGTCACCTGCGGGCGTTCCATATCACGGGTCACGCGCGCGCGGCTGCGGCCAAAACTCATCGCCTGATCCTGACCGGTGCGCACCGAACGCATCATGCGCCACAGCAGCCAGATAATAATGAGCGTCGGAACCACCGCGATCAGAAGCTGGAACAACAGGCCGCTGGTGTTATCGCCCTGCTGCTCGAAAAATTCAATACGCTGGATTTCCGTGTCGCTGACACCAAACGTGCGCAGGCTGTCAAAAATATCGCTCTCGCGCTCTTTGTAATACGTCGAGGTCGTGCCGTTACGAAATTCGACGACCACATCCTGACCGCCGCGCACTGTCAGACTCTCGACGTTCCCACGCTGAACCTGCTGCGCCAGTTGATTCAGCGAGATTCGATTACTGCTCTGAAAATTCCCAGGGCTGCCAAACGTTAATACAAACAACAGCAGTACAACCACGCCCATAATGATCCAGAGTCGCTGGGCATTTTTGCCTGAAAAAGGCGAGTGGTCGTTATTGTGATTATCTGGAGATGGCCTATTATTCACGCGCTGGTCTCCGCTTAAATGAACGAGCTAATGATAATGATTGATTGCACAACGGTCAAATAAGAATTATGATAGAAGGGAGTAAGAACTTTTTGATAACATTGCTGGTTTATTCAGTATACGCTATTTTTCCGGTCATCAGTATCAGCAGGTTCATTAACGCAGTCCATTTATTCCTACTAACCAATGGTACAATAAGCTTGAATTTGTGGAAACCAATCGCGGAGATAGTCGTGTGAATATCTGTCCGAACTGTGACAAGGAAAACCGGGTCGGGGATAAAATATGCGTCTTTTGCGGGACCCCGCTCACACTGGAAGGCGCATCTACCACCCGTACTTTTGGGGACACAGACTTTGAAGAAGGCCGCCCGCAGTGGGGCACAGCCCGCTTTAACTCTAAAATGCGGCTCATCATTAACGAACGCGACTCCAAAGACCAGCATGTATTTGACCTGGACGAAAATGATGAACTGATCCTGGGACGTCTTGATCCTGATACGGGCGAGACCCCGGAAATCGACCTGTCGCGTTATCGCGCTGCCGAAAAAGGGGTTTCACGGCGTCACGCCATCATCACCCGGCGCGAAACCGCCCTGAACCTGATCGACCTGGGCACACCCAATGGCACGTTCCTCAACGGTCAGCGGCTGGTCGCCAACCAGGCGCGCGTGCTGCGGGATGGCGATGAAGTCCGGCTCGGTCATCTTGTGCTGCGGATCAGTTTCAGCAAAGCCTGATTCTCGTATCGTTTTGCAGTTATGTTATACTCCAGCCCCATGTACGAGAGCAGTGGTTTAATTGACTTCATGAGCGAACGCACCAATCAGGATTGGCTGGACGACCTTACCGGCCCACCGGCTGTTCAGGAAGCCGCGCTGCAAGAACTGCGAGAGCGTTTACAGCGTGGTATTTTTTATTACCTCAGCCGCGAACGCAGCGACCTGACCCATCTTTCGACCCAGGACATCACCCAGATGGCCGAAGACCTGGCCCAGGATGCGGTGCTGCGCGTGCTGGAAAACCTGAACAGTTTTCGGGGCGACAGCCGCTTTACCACCTGGGCCACCAAAATCGCGGTGCGTGTGGCGATCAGCGATCTGCGGCGCGCGCGTTATAAGGACTTCCGCCTGGATGACCTGACCGCCGATGACGAGCTGCTGCCCGCCGGCATCATGACAGCCTCTGCCCCGCAGGACACCAGTCTCACACCCGAAAACGTCGCGGAACGCGCCGATGTTATGACCAAAATTGATGAAGCCCTCAAAGCTGCGCTGACAGATCGCCAGTATCAGGCCCTGGATGCGGTGGTGCTGCGCGGTATTCCGCTGGATGTGGTTGCCGACAAGATGGGCACAAACCGCAACGCGCTTTATAAACTGGTCCACGACGCCCGCCGCAAACTGCGCGCCTATCTCGAAACGCAGGGGCTGTCTGTAGAATACATGTTAGATCTTTTTCAAGAGTGACATCGCAGGTAAGAACCGCTGTCAGTGTATCGTCCTATGATTGTGCGGACGAAAGTTGTGGAGTGTTCAGGCCAATGGCACTGGATCGTTTCAAAAAACTCGCCGATTGTCTGAGCGAGAAAAACGACAGCAGCGGCTGCGATTGTGAAGCCGCATTTGTAGAATTCGAGTGCCTGGCTGAACAGGTCGTGTTAGGGGTGGATGTTCATGATCTGCTGCCCCGCGTAGCGACCCACCTGGATCGCTGTCCTGACTGCCGGGAAGAATTCGAAGCCCTGGTCGCCATCGTCCGCGCCGAACGCCAGAATACCATCAGCGAATAATCCCCCATCCATTACGAGGTAAGCAGAGCTATGAAAGTCCACAAAACCCGTGTCGTCGTCATTGGTTCTGGCCCGGCAGGGCTGACCGCCGCCCTGTATACGTCCCGCGCTCAACTGGACACCGTAGTCATCACCGGCCCGCAGCTTGGCGGCCAGATCGCCACGACCCATGAAGTCGAAAATTTCCCCGGTTTTCCCGACGGAACCACCGGACCGGAACTGGTTGAAGCGATGCGCGCCCAGGCCGAAAAATTCGGCACTCAGTATGTCTACGACTCGGTCACAAAAGTCGACTTTGAACACGGCACGCCCTTCCGGGTCGAAACCGGCAGCGGCGAAGCGTATCTCGCGGATGCGGTCATCGTCACCATTGGCGCGACCCCGCGCAAGCTCAATATCCCTGGAGAAGCTGAATTTGTCGGTCACGGTGTCAGCTACTGCGCGACCTGCGATGGCTTCTTCTTCCGGGGCAAGGACATTGTGGTGGTCGGCGGTGGCGATTCGGCGCTTCAGGAAGCCCTGTTCCTGACCAAGTTTGGCCGCACTGTCAACGTCATCCACCGCCGCGACGAACTGCGGGCCAGCGTCGCGCTGCAAACCCGCGCCTTCGCCAACGAAAAAATCAGCTTCACATGGGACACAGTGGTCGAAGAAGTCAAGGGCAATGAAAATGGCTCAGTCAGCAGCATCGTAACCCGCAACCTCAAAACCAACACCGTCGAGGAACGTGCGGCAGATGGCGTGTTCATCTTCATCGGCTACGACCCCAACAGCGATGTCTTTAACGGCCAGTTGTCCACCGATGAAACTGGCTATGTCATCATTGACCAGCTTTACCGCACTAATGTGGAAGGTGTGTTCGCGGCCGGCGAAATCCACGATCAGATTTTCCGCCAGGCCATCACGGCTGCTGGGGATGGCTGCGCTGCCGCCCTGACCGCCATCGACTGGCTGCAAGACCGCGAAGATCAACTGCAACCGCTGGATGAAGAACTGGCCGCCGAAGCTGGCGACTGAAATTAGTCACCCAAAAATAAGAGGCGAATCCACCCGGACTCGCCTCTTTTGATTCACGAACAAGACCTGCTTATGAACTGCCGTTCACCGGCCAGCGCCGCGCCGGGGCCAGAAAGCCCACCCGATCCTTGACATCCTTAAGAGTCTTTTCCGCCAGGGTCGCGGCCCGTTCTGCGCCTGTCGCCAGCACTGCTTCGAGATAACCCTGCTCATCCACCAGCGCGTAATAACGCTCCTGAAGCGGCTTCAGCGCTTCGAGAACGACTTCAGCAACGGCCTTCTTCAGATCACCGTAGCCTTTGCCCTCGAACTGCGCTTCAACAGCTTCCCGCGTTTCATGCGACAGCGCCTGATAAATCGTCAGCAGATTGTTGACTCCGGCTTTTTCCGGCGCATTACTGAAAATTATCTCCCGCCCGGAATCCGTCGTGGCGCGCATGATTTTCTTGCGGGCCACATCCGGCGGATCAAGCAGGTACACGGCATGATATTCACCTTCAGCGCTCTTGCTCATCTTGCCGGTGGGGTCATCCAGCCCCATGATGCGCGCGCCCTCTCGCGGAATGAGCGCGTCAGGAACCACGAAGGTTTCACCGTACAGATGATTAAAACGCTGCGCCAGATCGCGCGTAAATTCAAGATGCTGGCGCTGGTCATCGCCTACCGGCACACCATGCGCCTGATACAGCAGAATATCCGCCGCCATGAGAATGGGGTAATTCAGCAGGCCCGCCCCCACAGAATCCGCCTGCTGTTTGGCGGCCTTATCCTTGAACTGGGTCATGCGGTTCAGCCAGCCCAGCGGTGAAAAACACGTCAGAATCCATGACAGTTCACTGTGCGCCGGGATATGCGACTGCACGAAAATGCACACCTGCTCCGGGTCCAGGCCAGCCGCGATATACAGCGCAGACACTTCGCGCGTTTTCTGGCGAAGCTGCTCCGGCTCCTGCGGCAGCGTGATCGCGTGCAGGTCCACCACACAGAAATAATTGTCGTAAATGTTCTGATCTTCGACCCAGTGCAGCAGCGCGCCCAGATAATTGCCAATGGTCAGGTTGCCGGACGGCTGGATGCCGGACAGCACCCGTTTTTTAGAGGTTTCGGTCATAAAGCGTATCCTGAAGCATAATGCGGTATCAGCCCCATAGTTTATCCCAGCGGCGCGCAAAATCCTACCCGCGTCTGGTGAGTCAGGCGATTTTCGGGTACACTGACGCGCGTTGTGAATCCGATCTGTCACCGGAGATGAGAAACGATGTCAACCAATGCGCGGACTTGGTTCTACACCACGCCGGAGCCACGTCCCTATTACATTGAGGAACGGGTCAACCATACCCTGTGGAACAACCGCCTGCAAACCCTGAACATGGTCTGCACGCAGGCCGTCGTGCCCATCAGAATGGAAGGCAACTGGCAGGGCAACGCCATCACCTTTGAGTGGCAGCCAGGCAAGTATTTCACCCTGCGCATGGCCCAGGAAAGCCGTGAACTCATCGGTGTTCTGCGGCAAATTCTGATGATGCGCCCGGCCCTTTCCTATGATGACGCCGCCGGGATGCACGTCGTCGAGTGGCATACCGATGGGGGCGCAGAACGCTGGCGCGCGGTCCAGGGCAACCCCGAATTCCAGGGTCTGCGCCGCCTGCGCAACGACTAACGTCACACCGCATAAAACCCACCGCATTCGAATCAGGATTCTGTAGAGGCACGTCACGGCGTGTCTCTACCTGCGTAATTTCCCCGCATCTGGTCACGTCCAATTAGAAGATCATTTCATCCAGATTTTGAGGCAAATCACACATGGCAAAAGCAACGGTGCGTCTGGGTCAGCAGGGTCTGCGCACAGACATTCAGATTCGCAACCACACCATCTACGCCGACGAACCTGTTGACGACGGAGGAACCGACACCGCCCCGACCCCGACAGAATTGTTAATGGGCGCGCTCGGTTCGTGCATGGCGATCACCGCGCGCCTGTATGCCCAGCGCAAAGGCTGGCCGCTGGAAGGCGTCGAGGTCGCGCTGGATGTCGAACGTTTCGCCGGTAAGGAATATGCCGGGTACGAGGGAAACGCCGCCTTCGTCCATGAAGTCCGCAACCAGATTGTCTTTCATGGCCCGCTGGATGACGAACAGCGCGCGCGTCTGCTGGATATTGCCAGCCGCTGCCCGGTGCATCGCATCGTTGAAAACCCGGCGTTCTTCGTGAATGTCGATAATCTGCTGGAAGCCGAAGAAGCCTGAGAAGCTGCTTTGTAGGGCACGATGTTTAGATTCGTGCCCTTCACAACCGCGTGACCGCATCAAACAAATCCTGAAAGCGCGCGCGGGTTTCGGCCATCTGCACCGCCAGGTTCATCGCCGCAATCAGGCTGGCTTCACTGGCGATCCCCTGCCCGACAATATCAAAGGCCGTGCCATGATCCACCGATGTGCGGATAATCGGCAGGCCCATGCTGACGTTCACACCCTCATCAAAACCCAGCAGCTTCATGGGGATATGCCCCTGATCGTGGTACATCGCCACCACCACATCGAAACGCCCCTTGACCGCCTGCAAAAAGACTGTATCCGGCGGCCAGGGACCGCTGGCATCAATGCCCTGCTGCCGCGCCAGTTCAACCGCCGGCGCAATTTCCGTTTCCTCTTCATCGCCGAACAAACCGCCCTCGCTGGCGTGCGGGTTTAATCCGGCCACCGCCACACGCGGCTGCGTCATACCGAGCAGTTTCATACTCAGGTCCGCCAGCCGGATCACGGTCAGGATGCGCTCGGTTTTCACCCGTTCGCACGCCTCGCGCACCGAGACATGTGTGCTGACATGCAGCACCCGCAGTCTGCTGCTTACCAGCATCATCGACACATGCCGCGCCTGGGTCAAATCCTTCAGCAGTTCGGTATGCCCGGCGTAGGCATACCCGCCCAGGTTGATCGACTCCTTGTTGATCGGTCCGGTGACAATGGCCGCCAGTTCACCCGCCATCGCCAGTTCAGTGGCGCGCTGGATATACTCGACAGAGGCTTTCCCCGCCAGTGCGCTGACCTGTCCCGCCGGGAAAGCCGCCGGGTCCGCGTTGTGCAGATCAATCATATCAATGACACCCGCCTCGCCCTGCGCTTCCGCCGGGCTGTGGACAGGGTTCACGCGCACCGGCAAACCAAGCTGCGCCGCCGTTTGCGCCAGCACGCGGCCATCCCCTACCACGACTGGCCGGCAGAATTCGTGATAGGGCTGCGGTGCCGCCAGCATCTTCACGACAATTTCCGGCCCGATGCCGGCCGGGTCTCCCAATGTGATACCGATGATCGATGGTGTGGTCATGGGATCAGCAGCACCTTGCCCTTTGTCTGGCGGCCTTCAATATAGCGATGAGCGTCCGCCGCGTCCGCTAACGAAAAAGTGGTATCAATCCGCACCTTCAGTTCGCCAGCCTGCATCCACCGGAACAGATCACCGGAGCGCTGGAGCAGTTCGGCCCGATCCGCGATATGGCGCCCCAGGCTGGGGCGGGTCAGAAACAGGGAGCCTTTGGCGTTGAGAATCTGCGGGTCAACCGGCGCTACCGGGCCGCTGGATTGACCATAAAGCGCCAGCAGGCCGCGCGGGCGCAGGCAGTTCAGGCTCTTGTCGAAGGTATCCCTGCCAACCGAGTCGTACACCACATCCACGCCGCGCTGGTCTGTCAGACGCTTCGTTTCCGTTTCAAAATCCGATTGGGTGTAAAAAATAATCTCATCCGCGCCAGCCTCGCGGGCAAGCCGGGCCTTTTCTTCAGTCGATACTGTGCCGATGACCCGCGCACCGGTACGTTTGGCGATCTGCACCAGCAGCAAACCCACCCCACCGGCTGCGGCATGAACCAGCGCGGTATCTCCATCCTTCAGCGGAAAGGTACTGAAGCACAGATAATGCGCCGTCAGCCCTTGCAGCAGCACGGCGGCGGCCTCCTGCGTGCTGATCGAATCTGGCACGGGAACCAGTGTCCACGCCGGGACAACAGCGTAGTCGGCATAAGCGCCGATGCGCATGGCGTAGGCCACCCGCTGCCCGACCTGCACCTCGGTGACATCCGGGCCAACCGCATCCACCACGCCGGCGGCTTCGTTGCCCGGAATCAGTGGAAGCGGGTTTTTGTATAACCCCTTGCGCTGGTACACATCCACAAAATTGAGTCCCACCGCTTCGATTTTGACGCGCGCTTCCCCCGCGCCCGGTTCCGGCAGCGGCACGTCTTCATAACGCAGGGCTTCCGGCCCGCCAGTCTCATGCACCCGGACTGCCTTCATCACAGCCTCCCGTCCCTCAATGCCACGTAAGAGTGTCGTAGGGGCAGTTCGTGAACTGCCCTGTGGAGATACACGCCTGTGAACTCTGGTCCCTTACCAGATGAAGCGCTAAAGCGCGGCCATGTACCCGCCATCGACAACCACCGCGCTGCCCGTCATGAAGCTCGCTTCCTCGCTGCACAGGAACATCACCACGCTGGCAATTTCTTCTGATTCTGCCAGCCGGCCTATCGGATACGTTTCCCCCGCTTTGCGAATTTCCGCCTCGATCTGATCTTTGGGAAATCGCAGACCCATCGAATCGTGCATCATCGGCGTCACCACACCGCCGGGGCAAATGCAGTTGGCGCGAATGTGCTGCGGCGCATAATCCACCCCCATCGAACGGGTCAGCGCAATCACGCCGCCCTTCGCCGCCGCGTAAGCCGCCACCCGCCGCTGGTTCGCCATCCCCTGAATCGAAGCGATATTGACAATCGCCCCGCCGCCGCGCTTCTCCATTTCAGGGATGCAGTATTTGGCGACCAGATACATCCCTTTCAGGTTGATATTCAGCGTGCGATCCCAGGTGTCTTCGTCTGTTTCCGTCACCGTGCCATAAGTCTGAATGCCGGCATTATTCAACAGAAAGTCAATACCGCCGAAAGCCTGCACGGTCTCCTGGGCGATGCGCTCCGCGTCCGCGATTTTTGACACATCCGCAATCACGGCCACCGCCTGCCCACCAGACGCCTCGATTTCCCCCACGACATTCCGGGCCGCTTCGGCGTTGTAATCTGCCACCGCCACCGCCGCACCCTCGGTTGCGAAAGCCAGCGCCCCTGAACGGCCAATCCCCATCCCGCCACCGGTCACCACCGCCACCTTATTTTCAAAGCGCATCATAAACCCTCGTAATCTTTTCAGCGTATCCTCAAAACCGCCATCGCTGTTTTTGCTGAAATGCTGGCCCGCTGATAAACGAACTGGCTGGCCGGCTTCTTCATGGCAAAAAGCGCCCGCCATTCAGAACAATGCCGGTGGTCAGAGGCATGTACGCGGCTGCCGCCAGCACCATATCCGCGACATCTTCCCCCGTCGCCAGCCGCTTCAACGGTGTACTCTGGACATGCGCTTCTTTCCAGGCCGGGTCAAAGCTGGACGCATACTTGCCTTCCACCAGTCCCGGCGAGATCGACACCACGCGGATTTTCGGGGCCAGCGCCCGCGCCAGCGAACGGGTCATCGAATCCAGCCCGGCTTTTGAGGCGGCG
>CAZKIB010000010.1:50914-58098 GCA_964552425.1 uncultured Anaerolineaceae bacterium
ACGACATATTGGCGATCAGACCGCCGTCGCCGTTCATCAGCAGACTCTTGAAGGCCCGCACACAGGCAAATGCCCCCCGCCAGTTAGTGCGGAAAATCTCGTCAATCAGGTCATCATCCAGCGCGTCCAGATCGGCATGAGGCACAAAACGGGTCGTGCCGGCGTTGTTCACCAGAATATCCAGCGTGCCGTAGCGTTCGCCTACCTGCCCCGCAAGCTGCTGAAGCGCGGCGCTGTCGTCCACACGAACCTGCACCACCAGATGATTGTCACCGGGCAGCGACGCCGCCACCGCATGAGCTTCATCCGCGCTGCTGCGATACGTCAGAATCACCTGAGCGCCGGCCTCTGCCAGCCGTCTGGCAACTGCCGAACCGATGCCCCCGCCCGCGCCTGTCACCAGCGCTACACGCCCCGCCAGTACATACTCTGTCATGAATGGTTTCTCCTGAACAAACAGTCCATAGTCGATAATCAAAAATCAGATCTGGCACAATTCAACCGATGACACAATGAATCATCTTTTGACTATAGACTGGAGACTATCGACTATAAGCTTAATACGCATCAGACTTTTTGGCCGCCGGTGCAGCAGCGCCTTTCATGTCCGTCACCACCTTTTTGGCTGCTTCACTCATCAGGGCTGTGTCCGAAAGAATGGTCACGAACTGCGCGCCGAGCGCGATCACCTTCTGGGCATAGGCCACCGACCCAGTGTGCATCCCGATGGTGATATGATGCCGTTTCGCCGCGCTGAAGATGGTATCCAGCGCCGCCATGAATTCGGGGAATTCGTTGTCGGCAGTGGCCTTGCCGAACAGGCTCAGGCTCAGATCACTCGGCCCTACATAAATCGCATCCAGACCGGGTACACTGAGAATGGCGTCGAGGTTATCAATCGCTTCGCGCGTTTCGATCATCGCCATGGTGATCATCGTTTCGTTGGCTTTGTCGGCGTAATCTGCCCCGCCGTAGATGCGCGCCCGCACCGGGCCGACGCTGCGATAGCCATCCGGGTGATAGCGGCACGCGCCCACGAAAGCCTCGCACTGCGCGCGCGTGTTGACCATAGGGCAGATAATCCCGTAAGCGCCCAGGTCCAGCGCTCGCATGATGATGCCCGGTTCGTTCCAGGGCACGCGCACCAGCGGCACGGTATTCGTTGTCGAAATCGCCTGCATCATCTGGAAACAGGCGTTCAGGTCCGCGATGCCGTGCTGCATGTCGATGGTCAGACTGTCCCATCCCTGATGAGCCATGACTTCGGCAGACCAGGTGCTGGGGATATGCAGCCAGCCATTTATGACCGCGCCGCCTTCTGCCCAGATCGTTTTGACGTTATTCGGACGCATGATGTTTACCTTATGGATAGGTCAGGTTGATGCCCACCAGTTTAACGCGGCCTGTGTCACAGCGCACCTGACCAATTCATTTTGCGGTTGTCACAAACGGCGCTAAAGTTAGGCCGTCATCGAGTTTCAAAGTCAGTAGGCGATAGTCTCTGGTCTTTAGTCAAAAAACGTCGCGGCTTATTCCCGGTTGAATCACACCAGATTTTGTCTTTTGACTATGGACTAAAGACTTTCGACTGTTTGCTAAGGAAAATATATTGATGAAAATCAACCAGATTAAATTATACCCGGTGGTCATCCCCCGACGTACAGGCATCGCCAACCAGCATCTCATTGTTCGTCTGGATGCCGGTGACGGCTTAACCGGCTGGGGCGAAATGAGCGACCTGTCGCACCTGCCGCTGTTCCAGTTCGATATTGCCAATCTGGAACAGGCGCTCAACGATCTGCTGCGCGGCAGGGACGCCCGTCAGATCGGTTTGATTGAACAGGACATGAATCGTTTTTATCCCAACGAAGGCCACAAGTACAGCCGTTCCGGGCTGGTGCGCGAAGGCATCGATCTGGCGCTGCACGATCTCCTGGCGCGGGCGGATGGCGTCTCGGTTTCGACGCTGCTGGGCGGCGCGCTGCGGGATCGCTTCAAAGTATGTTATCCCATTTTCAGAATGCGTTCAGCGGCAGAAATTGCCCCCAATCTGGCCCGCATTCAGGAGATGCTTGAACGCGGTTTCGACCTGATCCGCGTCTACGTCGGGGCGAATGTCGAGGCTGACATGCAGTTTTTCGAGCAGTTCAGTGCGCGCTTTGGCCGCACCGTCCAGATCAAATCGCTCGATTTTTCCAACCTGCTGGACTGGCGGCGGGCGCTGGCCGCGACGGAACGCTATGCCGGGACGGGCATTGATTTCATGCTGCTGGAAAGCGTGGCCCATGAAAACGACTTTGACGGCATGGCCGAGTTTCGCCGCCGCAGCCGCTGGCCGGTTTCCGAACATGTCAATCACCTCAGCCACGCCTACCAGTTCGTGCGCTATGGGTGTGTCGATATTTTTAATATTTCGCCCTACGTCCTGGGCGGCATTCGCGCCTGTTTGCGGGCTGTCGCGCTGGCAGAGGCGGCCCATATCAGCGTCCTGATCGGCACGACCCAGGAACTGAACCTGGGCACAGCCGCTGTCGCCCACCTCGGCGCAGTCGCCCACGTGCTGGATTACCCATCCGATAACACCGGGCCAGAACTGTATACAGCGGATGTCGTCAGGGAACCGCTGCGCTACGAAAACGGCTTTCTGATCGTGCCCGATGGCCCCGGCCTGGGTGTCGAAGTGGACGAAAATTTACTGCGCGAACGCACCACCGTGCTGACCAGTACCTTCGGGACCGATCTGGTGGGCCTGCTGGACCGCACGGCTAAAACGGATCGCAGCTCAACCTGATTACCTTACCTGAAAAAGGAACCAGCGTATGAATAACGCACGCATCATCTCGATTGAATGGGGCATCCTGGAAGGAAAACGCCCCCGCACGGCCGGCCGCAACTCACGTCTGCCAGAACACGGCCCTACCATGCGCGACTCTATCGTCCGCATCACCACCGATGACGGAGCCAGCGGGTTCGGCTTCAGCCGTGCCAGCCAGCAGCAGACCGAAGCGCTGCTTGGCGCATCGGTGAATGATCTTATCAGCGTGGAAAGCGGCGTAACAAAACAGGGAGAACCGCTCGAATTCGCCCTGTGGGACCTCCTGGGGCAAATGAATAACCGGCCCGTTTACGCTTTAACTGCCGATCATGCCGGCGCAGATGTGCCAGCCGCGCTGCGGGTTCCGTGCTATGACACCACCCTCTATTTTGATGACATCCATCTGAACGATCATGCCGCCGGGGCTGCGCTCATCGCCGAAGAGGCCATGCAGGGCTGGGCGCGTGGACACCGGGCCTTCAAACTGAAGGTTGGGCGCGGTGGTCTGCATATGCCGCTGGAAGCCGGCACAGAGCGCGATATTGCCGTGATCCGCGCCGTGCGGGAAGCCGTCGGCCCGGATACCCCCCTGATGATTGACGCCAACAATGCCTGGAACACCAATCTGGTCAAGCGCGTTCTCACAGAAACCGCCGACTGCCATATTTTCTGGCTCGAAGAACCCTTTCACGAAGATCAGGTGCTGTACGACCACCTGCAAAACTGGATGCGCGGCCAGAGCCTCGGCGTGCTGCTGGCGGACGGCGAAGGGCTGGCCTCCCCGCGTCTGATGCAGTGGGCGCAGGCCGGTTCAGTGGATGTCATCCAGTACGATTTCCGCGATTATGGCCTGACAAACTGGCTAAAAGCCGGCCGGCAGCTCGATACCTGGGGTGTGAAATCCGCGCCGCACAACTATGGGAGCAACTGGGGCAATCACGCCGCCTGCCATCTCGGCAGCGCCCTCAAAGGCTTTGCCTTTGCGGAATGGGATACTGCCGATACCCCCGGCCTGGATACCAGCGCCTACGCGATAGCCGACGGTTGGGTCAGTGTACCGGACGGACCCGGTTTCGGATTGAAACTGGACGAGGCCGTTTTCCAGAACGCAGTCACCAATGGCGGCTACAGCCTGCGGGCCTGAACCGCCTCATCCTGGCATCAAACGCCCGGTTAGTTCGCCGGGCGTGTGCCTACGCTGCCCGAACCTGGACAGACTGTTTCACCGTTGACGAATACGTTGACTTCGTAGCTGAATGTGAACCCGGTCCCGATGCCGGCCACACTGGTATCCACATTGGCGCTTGTGGCGCTGCCTGCATTGACAATCTTCACCGGCTGGCCCTGTTCGTTAAAAATCGACAGCCAGTATTCCGCCTGCACGCCCGGCAGCGGGTCCCAGTAGAAGGTCGTGCTGTCCGGGTTGATATAACCAATCGGCGAAGTCAGCTTAAAGGCGCTGCAATTATACAGTGACGCTTCCGTCGCAGCCGGTTCACCGCCCGTTGATCCGCCCGTCGTGCCGGAACCGCCGGTGCTGGCAGGTGGCTGTGTCGGCTGCGCGATCACTGGCGGCGGCTCAATGGGGGGAATATTGGCCGCGCCGCCTTCGATGCTGATGACCGAGCCAGATACCCACGCCAGACGGCCATCCGGCAGGATAATCTGATACCAGCCTGTGCCCCGGTTGCTGATGCCAATGACCTCCACCCGCTCACCCGCCCGCAAAATGTCCACGATGGGCGCTTCGGTGCTGTCGCTGCTGCGCACATTGACGTTCTGGCTGCCGGTGTTCGTGCCAAATATTTTTAACGCTTCGGGCACAGGTGAGGGTGTCACCCCCTCCGGCGCGGGCGTAAACGTGGCGATAAACGCCTGAGTCGGCGCGGCGGGCGGCGGTGTGGGAATATTTAACTGGACGTTGCAGTTGCGCACATTGTACTGGTTACATTCGTCGGCAGTGAACGGCTTGACATAGCGGTTCGCCAGCACCCAGTCGACAATTTCCTCCGGTGTTTCGATGCGCCATACAAAAATGGTATCGTTTGTGGTGGCCGAAACCATCTGCCGTCCATCCGGGCTGATATTCAGGCCGGTGATCGGCTGGTTGTGTCCCTGCAAACGGCGCAGAGTCTGGGCGCTGTTCAAATCCCAGATGATGATTGTGCCATCGTCCGAGGCCGAGATGATAAACGGCGCGCCCTGCACAGGGCTGAACAGGCCAATATTCACATCGTCGGTGTGCCCGGCGAAACGTTTGAGAACCTGCCCGAATTCCAGGTCCCACAGGATCAGCGTGTTATCATCCGAAGCAGACAGCACGCTGCGCCCATCCGGGCTGATCGCCACACTGTTGATCGTGCGCGTATGTTCCACCGGGAAGCGCCGCAGTTCCTGCCCGGTTGCCACATCCCACACGATAATGTCCCCGGAAGGCGCTTCGGCTTCATCCGGGCTGCCGGTGCTGCCCACCACGCGCTGCCCGTCGGACGTAATCGCCAGGCTGGTGAACACATACCCCTGCGGAAGCTGTGGCTTGCTGATATTGGCGAGACGCTGCCGCGTGGCGGTGTCATACACGTAGATAAACTGGCGGCCATCCAGCGCCAGATAATCCCCGTTGGGGCTGTACGCGCCCGCGCCGCTGAACAGATCATTGCTGTTAGCGAAGCGGTCAATCAGACCCTGCGTGCCGGCGTCCAGGTTCCACAAAATCGCCACGTTATCAAGGATCGTCACCACACGCGCTTCCTTCGGGCTGAACAGGGTGCGTATGATCGGCGCGCCCACCGTGACCGTGCCGGTATGCTGGCCGGTTTGCAGGCTCCACTCGAACAGATCGACCCACACCCCGGCGAAGATGGCCCCGCGTGAAGGGTGGAAGCCCGGAATGTGTGGGAAGGCCCGTTCAGGAATATCCACCGGCACGCGAAGCTGCTGCAACTGGGCGCTGTCGCCGCTGGTGATGTCCCACACACGCACGTTGTTATCGCGCGATTTTGAAATGGCGTAGCGGCCATCCGCGCTGAAGGCGATGTCGGCCACCAGATCGTTATGCGCCGTCAGCCGCCGGATGGATGTCCCTTTTTCCACATCCCACAGCACAAGCTGGTTGCCGTTGCCGGAAAGTGCCAGCGTGCCATCCGGGTTGAAGGCCAACCCATTGACGCGCTGTGTGGCGTCCCCCTGGAACTGGCGGATCACTTCACCGCTGCCCACCGACGCCAGCACAAGGCGGCTGTTCCCGGCGTTGGAATCAATACCAATGAGAATTTCCGCGCCGTTCAAAGGCCGGAAAGCCGCGCTGGTGGCAGTGTCCGTCGCCCAGTTGAAACCGCGTGTAAACTCGCGTTCCAGGCGGCGGTTGGCGGCGTTATACACCTGCAAGGGGGAGTTGACGCCGCCCAGGAAGGCGTTGCGCATATTCGGCGAGAATTCGTCAAAGACAAACTGCTCATCGCTGAAAATGCGGGTGGCGTTGCCGCCGTTCCACAGGTTGAGAATGCGCGTGCCGTTGGCATCCGTCCAGGCGAAGAAATCGCGCCCGCCTTCAGCATACGCCAGGTCTTTCACCGGCCAGGGCTGCCCGCTGTAACGCTGCACTTCCGCGCCGCCGCGCACATCCCAGCGAATCACATCGGTATCGTCAGAGCCGGTCAGCAGGAAGGTACTCTCATTGTTGAACACCACCGCGTTCACCGAGGCGGTATGCCCGCTCAACTGGCTCACCTGGGTGGCCGGTGATCCGGCCGGCCAGCGGCTGACATCCCAGATAATCGCGGTGCGATCCTGCGAGGCGGTTGCCAGATATTGTCCGTTCGGGCTGAAGGCCACATCCATAATCAGGTCACTGTGCCCTTCCAGCCGGTCTATCTGCTGGCGAGTCTCGATATTCCAGACATTCAGACCGCTCCCATCGCCCACAACCATGATGCGCCCCTGTGGGTGGAAGGCAAACACACCGGCGTTTTCAAAGCTCATGCGCGGGCTGTTGAACGCGATCTGGTTGAGGGAACGCTGCGACTGGGTAAGCTGCGGGTTGAGACGGATCGATTCCAGAATGAGCGCCAGCGCCAGGTCATAATTGCCGTTGCTGACCGCCTGTTCCGCGCTCACAGCCAGCGAGAGGCTGTCGGCGTCATTGCGCGCCGCGACGACTGTCGCCTGAACCGGGGTGAGCGTTTCGCCGACCCTTTCCACCTGGGCCTGCGCCGCCACCACCGTGCCCTGAACCGGCGTCAGAGTAAGCCCGACATTCTCGCTGAGAAGCTGCGCCGCGACGACGGTTGCCTGTTGCGGGGTCAGCGTCAGACCCACGTTTTCGACCTGCGCCTGGAACTGGGTGAGGTTGGCGGACTGGCTCAGGATG
>CAZKIB010000010.1:58108-58703 GCA_964552425.1 uncultured Anaerolineaceae bacterium
GCGATAGTGGCCTGCTGCGGCGTCAGGGTCATGCCGACTTCGGCTAACTGCCCCTGCGCGGCCACAACGGTACTCTGCACCGGCGTCAGGGTCTGGCCCACGTTATCGACCAGCACCTGCGCCGCCGCGACAGTGCCCTGCTGCGGAGTCAGCGTCGCCCAGACCATCTCTACCTGCGCCTGCGCCGCGATCACCGTGCCCTGCTGGGGCGTCAGCGTCGCGCCGATAGTGTCAATCTGCGACTGCGCCGCGACTACCGTAGCCTGCTGGGGCGTCAGCGTCGCGCCAGCATTAAACACTTGCAGAAGCGCATCGGCAACCTGCGTTTGCGCGCCCATTGCCAGTTGATTGGCTTCCTCGACCCGGCCCTGCGCGGCGGCTAAGGTGGCCTGCACGGGGGTCAGCGTCAGCGGAACCGGGGTGAGAGTCGCGCCGGCCTCGGCCACCTGCGTCTGGGCATCTGCCGCCAGTTGGTTGGCCTGGATCGCCGCCCCTTCCGCCGCGATGACCGTCGCCTGAACCGGCGTGAGCGTTTCGCCGACTCGTTCCACCTGGGCCTGCGCCGCGATCACCGTGCCCTGTACCGGGGGCCGCG
>CAZKIB010000011.1:0-1933 GCA_964552425.1 uncultured Anaerolineaceae bacterium
TGTTGGCTTTTTTGCCCAGGATCGCGGCGGCCATTTCAGGCGTGATGAACAGGCGCACATCGACTCCCGCAGGAATCACTTCCTCATTCGCCAGCAGTTTTATGATGTCGGCGGCGGGCTGGAACCAGCGTGGGCCAACCCGGTTCTGCAAGCGCGCCACGAGCTTGCGATCAATCCACTGATACAACAGGCCATTGATCAGCACGAACAGCCCTGCCGGGAAGATTATCAACGCGACTAACTGGCCGAACATCTCACCCTTTCTTCCGATAATAGTCGATCCCGTACTGCCGCAGTTTCTCCCAGGTCCAGACTGCTGGTTCAGCGCCGGTTTGCAGAGTGGTCAGACGATCATTGCACGAAAAACACGGGTCAATGCCGGTCAGAAGCATCGGCATATCGGCCAGTTGAAGGCCCACTGCCAGGCGTGTCACCGAGGCCATATTACTCAGGGTCGGCGTGCGAACTTTAATGCGGGCTGGCTGTTCGCCACCATCGCTTTTGATAAAGTAGAACAACTCCCCACGCGGGGCTTCGACCCGGCTGATCGTTTCGCCCGCCGCG
This sequence comes from uncultured Anaerolineaceae bacterium, assembly GCA_964552425.1. GTDB lineage: Bacteria > Chloroflexota > Anaerolineae > Aggregatilineales > Phototrophicaceae. The sequence continues at coordinate 565 of CAZKIB010000011.1, forward strand.
ATGCGCCTCGGCATCCGTACTTTGAGATCACTTTCGGGCAGATTGTCCAGCAGAATTCGGATCAGGTGGAAGGTTTCGATCAGTTCCTGTAAACGGACGACAAAGCGCGCTTCGAGATCACCGGCAGTCCCGACTGCTACCTGAACCGGGTAGTCGGGGTATGCAGCGTAAGGCGCATCCACACGCAAATCCCGGCGGACACCGGAAGCGCGCGCTGTCGGCCCGGTGACACCCAGCGACTCCGCCTGCTGGTAAGTCATAACCCCGACGCCGAGCGTGCGCTGCAAAAAGATGCGGTCCTCTCGGACAATATTGAGATAGTGGCCGGTACGCCCCTCCAGAAAATCCAGACCATCCCAAATGGCCTGCGTTACTTTGTCATTGACATCAAATTTCACACCGCCAAGAATATTGGCCGAGTAGTTGACGCGGTTTCCGGTTAGTTGTTCCAAAATATCCATCACGGTTTCGCGGTCCCGCCAGGAGTACATAAACAGCGTATCGAACCCGGCCTGATGCGCGGCCACACCCAGCCACAACAGATGGCTGTGGATGCGCTCAAGTTCCGCCACCAGCACACGGATGGCCTGCGCGCGCGGCGGCGCAATGACCCCGGCCAGCTTCTCGACCCCCAGGCAGTAAGCTGTCGCGTGAATGTGGGAACAGATGCCGCAGATGCGCTCCAGCAGGTAAAGGCTTTGTACCCAGTTCCGGCTTTCTACGGCTTTTTCGATGCCCCGGTGGGCGTATCCCAGCCGCACTGACGCTCCGGTCACTACTTCGCCATCCACTGTGAAGGTGAAATGCCCCGGTTCCTTTAGCGCCGGGTGCTGTGGGCCGATAGGTATGGTAAAGCGTGTTTCTGGCATAGCGCACCTCAATCCAGTTCTGCATCTTTGCGCAGCGGATAGACTCCTTCCGGCCAGTTATCCGGCAGGAACAGGCGCGAAGGGTCGGGTGTACCATACACTTCGATGCCAAACATTTCGGCCAGTTCGCGCTCGAACACACTGGCGCAGGGGATAATCGGGCAGATGCTCGGTACGGCGGCCTGTTCATGTGGGACCGTCACTCGCAGGGTCAATACCGACGGGCCACAGCAGAAATGATAAAACACCTCCATTTCGCCAGCCGCAGCGCCATGATCCAGCCCGGTGATGGCAACCAGGTAGCCCCACTTGTGATTGTCCAGGGCCTTCACAGCCGGGAGCAGATTGGCCGGAGCCACCTGTGCGTCCAGCCGGTTGTCTTCCGGCGTGGTCCAGCCCAAAACCCGTGTGTTCAGAAACTGGCGGACTTCGTCCAGCCCATTCATGAGGATGCCTCCTGCCGCATTTTATCCAGCAGCTTGACTATCCCGTCGATGATT
>CAZKIB010000011.1:1985-2212 GCA_964552425.1 uncultured Anaerolineaceae bacterium
CTTCATCAATGTGGCCGACCACGTTGTAACAGCCGTCAAAAACGCCGCCAGAAATTGCGCATGAACCCACCGCGATCACAAATTTAGGCTCTGGCATCTGTTCGTAAATCCGGCGTAAGCGGTCACGGGCCTGTCGTGTGACTGGCCCGGTACAGATGAGAACATCCGCGTGGCGCGGGCTGCCCTGCAATCTGATCCCGAAGCGTTCCACATCGTATCGCGGTGTG
>CAZKIB010000011.1:2232-2463 GCA_964552425.1 uncultured Anaerolineaceae bacterium
GTCACAGCCGTTGCAGGAGCCGCTGTTGAAATGAATTACCCAGGGTGAATTCAGGCGCGACCACAATCTGATCTGATCCAGCACCTTTGACCAGCGCTCATTCCTGACCAGCGTTTCCATGTCGCCTCCTCATCCCAGAATCAGAGCCACAAGTACCACCATCAGCCCGACCAGATAGAGCGCCGACCCTGCCGACGCGCCGCCGCTTGCCAGCACCACGACGCCGAGATG
>CAZKIB010000011.1:2503-19167 GCA_964552425.1 uncultured Anaerolineaceae bacterium
TAACCAGGGACGGACGTGCCTGGCAGGGATTCTTCGCCGCTGGCATAAGTGCTGCTTTTGGACGGATTTGGGTGAGGCGGTCCGGCCAGCATTCGCCCCAGGCCGGACAATATGCCCACCAGAAACAGATAGAGCAGTAAGGCTGCCGGAGGTGTAAACAGAATTTCCATGACCGCTAACCTCCAAACAACTGCATCAGCGTGTGTGCCGCCGGATCCACAAATACACTCAGCAGCGTGGGATACAGGCCGATGACGATGACCGCAGCAGTCAGGGCCATAATTGGCAGGCGCATCGCAGCGGGCAGTGCGCGCTGCGGTGGTTCAGGTTCGGCCCGGAACATGGCATTCATGATTGGGAAGTAATAGGCCAGCGAGAACACGCTGTTGAGAGCCGCGAAGATCACCAGCAGAAGCAGTGTGATTCCCCCGGCCCGCAGCCCGGCATCAAAGATCAGCCATTTGGACATAAAGCCGGCCAGCGGCGGAACCCCTGCCAGACTCAGGCAGGCAATGACCAGCGCTCCAGCCAGCAGCGGCTCACGTCCGGCCAGACCGGCCAGATCACCCACGCGCAGGGTCGAATCTGCGCGGCTGTGGGTGTGGCTGGCGGCCCCGACGACGAGAAACGCCAGCGCTTTCATCAGACCGTGAATGAACAGGTGCAGCATCCCGCTCTGAAACCCGGCTTCGAGACCGGCATAAACACCCATACCAACGGCCAGCAGGATAAAACCGATGTGGCTGATGCTGGAGTAGGCCAGTATGCGTTTGACAGAAACCTGTCGCAGCGCGAGTAAATTGCCAACCATAATATTCAGCGTGCCGAAGGCGATCAGCGCCGCGCCCCACTCGGCTGCCAGCCCATTCATCAAGGCCAACACTCGCAGCAGTGCGGCCAACCCACTGATGGTGACGATGCCGGAAAACAGTGCGCTTATTCCTCCAGGAGCCTGCATATAGGCGTCGGGCAGCCAGGTATAGGTGGGAACCAGCGCTATCTTGACACCGAAACCGATCACAAACAGTGTCCCGGCTGCTACCATGAGCGGCGTGGGTGTGATTTGTATCACGCTCATATCCAGCGTGCCGGTCTGCGCGAATACCAGCGCGATCCCAAACAACACAAGAATGGACCCCACAGCCGTCTGGATAAGGTATTTGGCGCAGGCTGCCAGGGTATCCGCGCGTTCACGGTAGAAGGCAACCAGCAGGTAGGAGGAGATTGCGGTCATCTCAAACCAGACCCACAGGTTGAACAGGTCGCCTGTGCTGACGAGGCCGATGATCGCTCCGGTCAACAGCAGGATCATCGCGTAATATTTTTCCTGGCCGGCTCTCTCCCGGATGTCTGGTCCTGAGTAGAGGGTGACAAGCGTGCTGAGGATCAGAACCACTGCCGTGAAGAGTACGCTCAGACCATCGAAATGGAAGCTGACACCGCCCAATACGTCAGTTATCGACGGTGTGAAGGTCAGGTCGCGCAGCGCCAGGCCAAAGGATACCCACAGGATGCCCAGCGCGGTCAGGGCCATCATCCTTGCCGCCGATGCCAGCCCGCGCCCCACAAAGTAAATTACCGGGGAGAGTGCCAGCGAGACGATCACGACCAGCGGCATTGTCAGCCCTCCAGATTTAACACCTCGTCCACGTCGAGTGTGCCACTGCGCTGCTGGATACGGATCGCCAGCGCCAGCCCAATAATCGCGACGATGGTATCTGCCGCGAGGATGGTGAGCGCCAAACTCTGCCCCAGAATAATCTGATTGTTTAGGCTGCCTGCCGCAACGAATGCCAGCATGGCCCCTTTAATCATGATCTGAATGGCGATCACGATCTTGATCAGATTGCGAATCACCAGCAGGCCGTACAGACCGATCCCTAACAGAATGAATGCACCTGCCATCACCACTTGCAGCGCGCTCATACTTTCTCCAACTCGGTTTCGTTTTCATAAGCGCGGGTTTCCCGGTCCGGTTCTGGAAGCTGCCGGACCCTGGCCGGTTTTCGCGGTTCTTGCTCGGTGCCTGTATCGGCCAGCAAGCCGAGTACGCCAAGCACGCCGGCAAAAATCAGTGCGATCTGGGCGAACACATCAGCCTGGCGCTGCTGCCAGAAAACCACAGAAAACGAATCTGATTCAGGAGTGCCGCGCGATCCAAGCAGTGGAATTGTCAGACCGATCACAAGCAGCAGCATGGCAGCGACCAGCGGCAGATTAATCGGGCGCGCCACTGGCTTATCGGGCGAATCCGCGCCGACCATACTGATGGCAAACACCAGCAGAATGGTCACCAGGCCCACGCTCACGCTCAGTTCGATTACCGCCATGATGTAGGCCCCGACAAGATAGAGCAGAAGGGCAGCAGCGACACTGACTCCTGCCAGCCAGAGGGCCGCGTGGAGCAGATGAACGGCCCGCACGGCCTGAATGCCACAGAAAGCCGCGACGACTACCAAAATAATTTCCATCACCACTGTGCATACCTCCTATATTCAGGATAGACCCTGTAAAACGCGGGTGGATAGTGCAAAACCACACCCGTACACCTGATCTTTTTCCCATCGGCCCACCACTGAAGGCGCTGTGAAAGGATCACATCTGAGGAGGTTGAGGCCACTGTTCTGACAACGAGCTGTTTATCTCCCAAGCCTGATTTGCTGATGTTCAACTTCCTGCCGCACTACTGGCGGATTTTCCAGAATCCGCATTCCGGCCTATAGTGTAAGGAACAGCGCATGGTTAGCTCGTTTGAAATGGGATATGGACTGCACAGCCTGTGAGGAGGCTCTTATGAACGCCTGGTCCGGGTATACTCAGGACGAAAGCAGGCTGGCTAGCCTGTTAAATCTCGTTGCCCTCGTCTTATTCAGCCTGAGCGTTCTCCTCATCATGGCGGCATACCTGTTCCCAGCCGCACCATTGTTTATTGCGCCGCCTTATTTCGTATCCAATACCGCTGCGGGCGTGGTCCTGCTGGCATTTCTGGCCTGGTTTGCCGCAGGCGATGTCCGCCGTTTCAGGGCTATGATCTACGTGTTGGTCGGCGGCTTCTTGATCGGCGCAACTGCCTTTTTGACCCTGTATGTACGTCCTCATGAACAGACACAGGACGCGCCTCTGCTGCTGGGCTTTGCGCTTTGCGCGGCTGCGGCACTTCAGGTCGCCGGGCTGATGTTCCGGGCAAAAACGGAAGCGCCCGTGTGGCTGCCCTGGATTCCCGACAAACCTTTCAGTCAGTGGGAGCGAATTGCGCGCGTGGTGTTCGGTCTGTTTGGACTGGCCGCGCTGATTGCCGGCTTCGCGAGTATTCTGCTGCCTGATGCAAGCATCCCGTTCCTTGCCAGCCTCCTGGTCAACCCGTTTATGATTGCGGGTTCGGCCATCAAACTTGCCGTTCTGGGACTTTGCGCGCTGCTGGTTGCAGTGGATATTCGGCGTTACACCCACCATACCCAGATGATTACGGCGCTGGTGATTGGCAATGCAGCCTCCCTCATCGTGATCACAATTTTCTGGCTGCTGGGTTTTGACCGTTTTGGTGACTTCTCGCTGGTGATTGGCACAACGGTCTTTACCCAGGAACAGACGATGCTGGCTGCGTGGGCACTCGATGCGGTGGTGATCGCGGGTTTTCTGTTTCTGCTGCATCATATCAACCACACTCTGTTCGACTACATTGGTTTTCTTACCCCCTCACAGTTTCGTGCGATGGAATCCATCGCCGAGACGCTGGTGGCTGGGGGTGAAGCCGAATCGATTCCTCCGTATCAGATTGTCCTGCGTACCGACAGCTACCTGAAGAATTTCCGGTCAGGACGGCTCAGTCTGGCAAGGCTGGCGATCATGGGTCTGCAACTCGCGCCGCTGGCCTGGTTCAAACCACCCATTAACTACCTGCACCCGGTGGCCCGGCAGGAGTTTGTGGACAAACGCTTTAAGCTTGAGATTATCACACCTACTCCAGCCTACCGACTGCTGGATGGTATTATCCGCCTGGTCAATGTGGTGCTGCTCAGGCTGCGAGGTCGCTCAGCAGGGGAGGTTGGGGCGGCGCTTAGTTTTAGCGGTCTGCTGGAAGCGATGATGCGCTTCAACATGCAGTTGACCTATCTTGGCTACTACAATAATCCGGCGGCATGGCCGAAACAGCCCGATGGTAAGGGCATCGGCTATGTGCCCTTCTCAGAGCGCCCGAAAGACTTTCAGGCTGTTCCGCGCCGGCCTTATCCACCGCTCAAAGTCACAACACCGGAAGTGCTGGAACGCGAGGGTATTGATGTCATTTCCGATGCGGATGTCGTCATCATCGGTTCCGGGGCTGCTGGCGGAATTCTGGCAGAACAATTCCTGGAAAAAGGCCGCCGCGTGCTGATGCTGGAGAAGGGGCTGTATGTTCATCCCGACAACTTCAGCGAAGACGAAGTGGACATGATCAGCCGGCTTTACAGCGATGGCGCGCTGCAAATCTCGCAGGCGCTGCGCTTCACTATCCTGCAAGGAAGCTGTGTGGGCGGTACGACGGTGGTGAACAATGCGGTGTGTTTCGATACGCCGCGCCGGGTCCTGGATACCTGGAACGGGCGTGGTTCAACACCGGTTATCGACACAGATCGCTTCTACGCTTCGCAGAAACGAGTCCGTGAGCGAATGCGAATCCAGCCAATATCAGCCGGGACGCGAAAACCGCTGGATGGCGGGGTTCTGAATCATGGGGACAGCGTGGTGACGGCGGCAGTGCAGGCTTACTTTCAGGATAAAATGGTTGGACACAAATATGAGGTGGTTGAAGCCAATATTGTGGACTGCCTGGGCTGCGGTTACTGTAACATTGGCTGCAAGTACGGGCGCAAGCTCTCGATGCTGGATGAGGTGCTGCCAGCCGCCCAGCAGAAATACGGCGCGGATCGTTTCCAGATCGTTTCTGAGGCCGAGGTGGTCAAACTTGAAGAGATCAGCGGCAGGATCACCCGGATCGCGGCTCAGGTGCGCGGCAGTCGCAAGCTGTTTATCGATAATCCGAAAACGGTTATCATCAGCGCCGGCACGGTGGCCTCAAGCTGGCTGCTGATGCAAAGCGGTATTGGCAAGAAGAACCATCTGCCTGTCGGCCAGGGGCTGTCGTTTAATATGGGCAGCCCGCTTCATGGGCTGTTTGAGCAGCGCTTGAACAGTTACGACGGTCTGCAAATCGCGCACTATCTGACATTGGACGATCATCCCGGTTTTGTCTATGAGACCTGGTACAATCCGCCAGTTGCCCAGGCGCTGGCGATGCCCGGCTGGCTGGATACCCATTTCCGCAACATGCAAAACTATGACCGGATTGCGGGTGTCGGCGTCCTGATTGGGACCGAATCGAATGCCTATCTTGTCCCGGCGCTGCTGACGAGCGGGCCGGACATCGTTTTCCAGCCCACCGCAGGCGATATGAAAAAACTGGTCGATGCGCTGGTGATCCTGGGGGATATATTTTTGTCTGGTGGCGCGCTTGAAGTGTATGCCTCCACCCGCAGCTACCAGCCGTACCGGAACAGGACTGCCGTATACACTGCGCAGAGCGAACTGGACAGGCTTCGTGAACTGGTCAAACATGATTACGATATTCTGCTGGGTACAGGCCATCCGCAGGGCGGCAATGCGATTGGCGCATCGCCTCAGAACAGCGTGGTTGGCCCGGATTTTAAGGTGTTCGGATATGATAATCTGTATGTCTGTGATGCCAGCGTTTTTCCGACTTCGACCACCGTCAATCCACAGCTTACCGTGATGACACTGGCGCACTATGCCGCACAATTTATAGACGCCTGAGAGGGACCTAATGCCAGATTCATCAAACAGGCCGACCAGCACGTTTCTTGAAGATGCCGGGATTCATGTCGAGCCGGTGCTGGTGAGGATGATGCGGCGCTTAACCGGGAAGCGCGCGCGATCAGATTTCCAGGCGGAAGCGGCAGAAGATGTCCATACTTTTCAACAAACGGAAGAGGGCAGTGGGGTATTTGGCCGCTGGCTGGTCGACGGCAACGGTCTGATCTGTTATCAATATGAACTGGACCAGTATGCTGATCCGCGCGCGTTCTATCCGAATGTTGCTGGTATAGATCGCCGCGATCACTGGCATCAGATTGGCAATGACCGGATCACCGCGCTGGCCTCCAACGATGGTACGGTGCAGGTCTATCTGGGTGATCGGGGGGGCGTGTTCCTCAATTTGTTTTCGGCGCGGGATGAACCGCCAGCGCCGGCTTCAGAGGCCGTCACCCTTTCTGAGCAGCTTCTGGCCTTTGCTCGGCAAGCGCTCAGACTGGTGAGCCGTGTCATTTTCAGGCTGCAAGTGTGGTGGAGACGCTTGCGAGTGGGTCTTCCGGCCACGTCACTGGAGGCGCAGCAGGTATCTTCCAGCCATACATCTCCACGCGCAGGTATTCCACCACAGGATTCACCTGCCGCTCAGGTCGTCAAAGCGCGCAGTGAACCGGCTCGCTTCGCCTATGCTGGCGGTTTCGGTTATCTGCATGACGGTACGGAAACCTGGTCCACCGCGTTTCGCTATCGCAGGTCACAGGCTGAAATCAAGCGTGTGTTTGGTATTGGCTACTACGAGACCCAAACCGATTATCGCAACATCCGGGTCACAAGGCGAGTTTATGCGCCCTATGGCGACTATCCCTGCCTGATCGCTGATGTCGAGTTCGAAAATCTGGGTACGGATCCGGCTGAGGTGAAATACCATGAATACTGGGATGTCAATGTTCATCAGTTGAAGCTGCAATGGCTGCGGGGCGATCCGTTTGCTGCGGCGGCTGACGAGGAGCGTTCGGCGATCAACGGTCTGTTTGTGCCCCAAATCGGATGGGATGATGAGAGATATGCCCTGCGCTTTCACCAGCAGTATATTGACGGACATGTCGACCTTGATGCGATCAGCGAAGTGGACTTCGCGCCGGCCGACATCTTTCTCGCTGACCTGACCGCCCGCCCGTCCGCGTACTATGCGGACAAATTTGCGTTCTTTGGCGATGGCGGCCCCGGCAGCCCGGAAGCAGCGCGGAAGAATCCTGACTCCATTCCTGATGCGCCTTCAACCGACCCAATGCCTTACTGCATGGTTCTGCGCTGTGATCTGGTATTAGGGCCGGGTGCGAAACAGACCCGGCGTTATGCCTTTGGCGCGGTGCGACCCGGCGAGAACCTGCTTTTTCTTGATCAGTTCCGGCATGGGGACTGGTTCGCACAAACAGTGGAGAGCTGGAAAGGCCGGCTGCTGTATTTTCACAGCGGCGATCTTCCAGCGCTCAAACGTGAAATGGCCTGGCACGCTTATTGTCTGCTTTCTTCAACCGTCTATAATGCTTATTATCGCACTCACCTGACCCCGCAAGGTTCGGCTTACCTTTACCTGCATGGCGCAGATGGCGCTCCGCGCGATCAGGCGTTGTTCAGCATCCCGCTGATCTACCTGCGGCCCGATCTTGCCCGCGACAATCTGCGGCTTATCATGGCGTTGCAGCATCATCGCACCGGGGGCATTCCCTACAGTTTCAGCGGACATGGCTGCCAGGATAACGCCTTTATCCATGATGCGCCGTCCGACCTTGACCTGTTTTTCCTGATGGCTATTAACGAATATCTGGCAGCTACAGGCGATACTGAATTCCTCACGAAAGAAATCCCCTATTACACGGCCGGCGAATCACCCCAGTTGCCACCGGGCGCACAGGGCTTCACGGTCCTCGATCATGTTCGTGTCGCGGTTGAGCATCTGGTCAATGTCGTTGGAACGGGGGAACATGGGTTGATCCGGCTTGGCGACGGCGACTGGTCCGACAGTGTCGTCATTGAAAACGCCCTGCGTATGGGGAGTGTCCTGTTTCCGGCATGGTTTAACAATTCGAAAACGCACGGCGAGTCGATCCCAAATACCCAGATGGCGCTGTACGTTCTGCCGCAGACGATTGCGCTGCTTCAGAACCACGATACCCGATTGGCCGACCAGCTTCGAGAGTTCTTAACCGGCCTGGAAGACGCGGTTCATCGACAGTGGAACGGACACTGGTACACACGCGCGATTTTGCGTGATGTTCAAAACCGGCCAGTGATTCTCGATCACAACCGTATTAATCTGGAGGCTCAAATCTGGGCGCTGATTAGCGGAGCAGCCCAGCGCGGCAGCAGCGAGGAAGCGGTGATTCGTTCTATCACGACTCTCCTGGATGATCCATCGCCTACGGGTGCGCCGATTCTGGAAGGGGAGCAAATCTGGCCGGCAGTTTCACAACTGCTGACCTGGGGTTACTGCCGCAGTCGCCCTGACCTGGCATGGCGTTCGCTGCTGCGCCATACTCTGATCGCCCATGCTGCCGTATTCCCGGAAATCTGGATCAATGTCTGGTCGGGACCGGATGGAACTTATTGCAGGGGGTCGGCGATTAACCCCGGTGGAACCTGGCAGAGTGCGGCCACCCCGATGACTGACTTCCCGGTTATGAACAACAATCCACACGCGATGGCGCTGCTTGGACTGCTGCGCGTCTGTGGTATTGAGCCAACCGACGATGGGCAGGGATTGCTGATCGACCCGCATGTCCCGCGCGAACACTTCACGCTTGATACCGCTTTGCTGCGTCTGGATATATCACCGGGTTGTATCGCTGGCGAATATCGCGCTGTCGCGAATGGTGAGCGCACGCTCATGGTTCGTGTTCCCGACAGCGCTCAAAACATCCTTACCCGTATTGGGGAACGATCCATGCCTTCCGAACGCGATGCGCTCAATCGTGTCCGCCTGAAACTGGCGTTGACAGCCGGAGAGGCCGTGGCATTCGAGGTTTGCTGGGAATCGCCGGATCAACTGTCGTAGCAGCGATGTCATGAGGCAGCAAAACTTCAGTCGTCAAATCCTGTGGGCTGAAAGACCGACATGATTTCAGCGATCATACGATCATAATCACCGTCGAAGCGCGCGACTTCATAACAGCCCAGTGGATTTTCAAGCACGTTAACAAGGCACTTGTTGCAGTAGGTACACGGCTTGTCGGGCCGGTCTTGACCGGATGCAAAGATGTGGACGAGGTCATTATTGGCGATCAGTGAGCGCGCAATCGATACCGCATCGCAAGCGCCATCACTGATGATTTTGCGGATATACGAAGCCGTCTGAAATCCGCCGGTACAGATCACCGGAATGCTCACGGCCGCCTTGATCGCTCTGGCCTCCTCGACATTGACACCTTCGATGGTTTCGCCTTTTGTCCGGTTCCATAAGAAGCTGAAAATTGCGCGAAGCGGGAGGTAGCGCAACAGGAGATAATTGCGAAAGGTGTAGATGCCGCTGGACACGATGGAGTCGTAGGCGCGCAGGGCATCATCGGCTGGAAACCCCCCGATTGGATTGCGCGGATGGGGAAACAAGCTGCCCACCGAGACGTGGATCGCGTCCACGCCCGCCTGTTCCAGCCATTTACATACCTGAATTGTGTCTTCCAGCGTGTTGCCTTTTTTCTCCCAGGGGAGTACCGCGTTGTTATAATCGACAGCGCTGATCTTCACCTGGAAGTGGAAATCGTCACCGACCTGCTGGCGAACCGCATGAATGATTTCCAGCAGGAAGCGGGCGCGGTTTTCCAGCGAACCCCCATAGTCATCTTCGCGATCATTGATTCCTGAACTGAGAAACTGGGTAATCAGATAGCCGTTCGCGCCATGCAGTTCCACGCCGTCTAACCCGGCTTCCCGTACCCGCCGCGCACCTGCGGCAAAATCCTGGACCGTCGCTTTGATTTCGGATGTCGTCATTTCTTGACAAAGAAAGCCGTGAAACGCCTCGGTCCGGCTGGTGGCGCTTAATGCCTTTTTCCCCAGGTTTTCGACACCCCCGATGTCCTGCTGGCGTCCTGAATGGCTCAGTTGCAGGATGTATTTACAGTCGTATTCATGGACTTTTTCACCAAGCCTGCGCCAGAATGGAATGCTTTCATCCCGGTGAATAGTGGCGTAACTGGGGAGAATTCTGCCGCGAATGGACACCGGCACAAAGGACGAACAGATCGCGCCGACTCCACCCCTGGCGAATTTCTCCTCCCAGTTGATACGTGCCTGCGTTCCAGAGCCATCGTAATTGTCGAACCGTCCAGCGATATTGGAGCGGAAAATGCGATTCTTGACCGTGAGATTGCGAAACTGCAACGGCTGAAAGAGCGGGTCCTGTTCCACGTCTTCACCTCCTACCAGGGGAGATATTTAATCTCCTGGCGATGGCCGAGCAGAAAATAGCAGTAAAAGACGTTGAGCCAGTGGAATCCCTGAAGGTACGCTTTACACAACATCAGGCTGTGATCCCCTTCATTGGGCAGTACCACAAAATCGCGGATAAAACGAAAGAAGATGTTGAGGCCGGTATTCATGGGGATATTGTAATTGAAATGGCCGAGATGCTTGTAAGGCTCGTAAAGCGGCTGTGGTGGTTCGTCTTTGACTAAGCTGGAACGGAAGTAGCCGAGCTGGATCGGTCTGCCCTGCCACATCAGGTTATTCCATTCACCCAGGTACTCTCTGCCATCCTGCTTGACAATCTCATTGTAGCCGAAGTTCTTGCCATCCTGTTTGTAGAAGCCTTTCTTGAACTTCTTGCCAGAGAGATGACCGATCCACTCGTGATTCCAGCCCGCATAAATGTAGCCGTTTAACTGCTCAGGATCGGGCGCTGTGCCGTTCAGCATGACCTGTTCGAGCGTCTGGCGATCCACCTGCGCTAAGGTTTCGTAAGTCCAGGTATGAGCTGCCACTGCATCCTCCACTTGCCTTAGAGGCGATCTTCCAGCGAAGACCGTCTCACGGTTGACTTGCTAAACTGGCTTCTTATTGCAGTATACATTATTTTGAATTTGCGGGCTTGGCTGTGCTTCCGGGGTTTCCAGAGGGGGTGTCTGGAATGACTGTTCGGCTTAAACAGACGAGCCTGAATGCAGCCCTGTAAGCGTTAGCAGACTCTGACTATTCGTGAGCCTATTCTATTTCAAGGTCTTTCTGGTGTGCTGTAGGATAGACTCTGTTGCCGGCCGGGTCATAACGTCCTCGTCTGATCCGGGCAATCAGACGATCAAGTTCAGTCTGGAAGGCATTCGTATCGATTACGATCCCTTGATCGCGCAGATACGGGCTGCAATTAAAATTGACTGACCAGTTGGGCTGCGGGGAGGGGTGGGTGAGTCGGAGGCAGATCAGGGCGTTCAGATAGTTCAGGAGGATAAGCTGTGGAACCTTGTCTGAATCAGGCTCCATAAAAGTTTCAAAGTATGAGAACCCGGCAGCGCTGGCTCGGACAAGCGCGCGCATGAGATCCAGACCGTAGGGGGTCAGCTTCCAGTACCAGAAGTCCCCCCGATGTTCAACCGGCGGGGCTGTCTTTTCACGAAAGAGATACACGTTCTGGAGCATGGCAGTGACCACATGCGGGGCGTGTGCGCCTGTTTCGGCACACTCCGGCCTGTTGTCATGGGTTGCAGCGGATTCAAGAAGCCCCCAGGACCCCATGCGGACGCTCCATCTCTCCTCTAATCTCTATTTTGTGATGGGACTGCTGAAGCGTGAAGTGATCTTCAGAACTGTGCAGTCATGCTTTTTGTCAGAGCGCGCTTCTCATGGGTGGTCCTGTCGCGGTGTACACCGTGATCTGCGGTTAGCCTGAAAAAGTGAATAGGACCAGCAATCACATACAGGCTGCTCCCGATTAGCCGGTCAACGGGCTGAAGCTGTCTCGTTGAACCCCAGGATTTTGAGAACATGCTCATCCGTAACCTGCTCAAAATGGCGATAAAATTGTCCAACTGCTATGAACTGGTGTGGCGCAAGGATACAGACCAGCGCATCGACCAGGGCTGCGAGTCTTTTGACCATGACGTGAGAACAGACTGGAACCGCCACAACAACACCCTGGGGCCTGGCGTTTCCTGGTTTCGATTTCACCCAACGGATGGCAGCCTTCATGGTCTCCCCAGTGGCGATGCCGTCGTCAATCAGAATTACGATTTTGCCCCCCACTTGCAGCGGTTTACCCTGTCTGAAAAGCTGAATGCCGCGTGCCACACGGGCCTTCGTATGCAAAATCTCTGGTTCGATTCCCTCTCTGGTGAGGTCATTCTGGGCCAGAACAGGGTCGTTCAGAATGACAGGGCCATCTTCGGCAATGGCCCCGACAGCCATTTCTTCAAAGCCAGGGAAACCAATTTTCTTGACGACAATGACGTTGTGATCGCAGTTCAGCACCTGGGCTGCTGCCTGCCCTACGACCACGCCCCCACGTGGAATGGAGAGTACCAGCAGGCTTGACCTGTCTGCCTGCGTAACGGCTGGAGTGTCGAGCAGTTCTTCGGCTAACTGGAAACCGGCGTCCTGTCTGTCTGTAAACATAGATCATCACCTCCTGTTATTCTTATTATCCACCCGAATCCCTTCGATCAGATGTCAAATAAGTCCATCAGCAAGGGCGCAGATGGACCTGCATGGGAGTGGGGTCAAAGATAACCTCCCTGCCATTACAGTTATTATTCATGCGGACGTGCGCAGGGAGCTACACTGAAGATGAACAGGTCTGTGCTGAAAACACATTTACCCGCCTGGCAGGGTGGTTCATAGTCTATTTCGCAGCAGGGTATCACCCGGAACAGGCGGTGTGGTGTCCTGCTGTTTTTTGGAGAGGCGCGCGAGATGAAAATGGAATCGCGATTCCGTGTGTCGATGGTCATAGATCATAAATATCATGGCTGAGTTTGATTGATTCGCGGTTCCAATCCGTCAATTCAGGTGGTCACCTGATGTGGTTTGTAACGAAATAGTTGGGAGGGCAACACGATGAGAGTCTCCGATTTAATGACCCATAACCCTGTCACCATCTCACAGGATGCGACCCTGCATGAGGCTCTGGAGACGATGGAGCAGGTCGGCTGCCGGCACCTGCCGGTTGTGAACCAGCATGGGTATCTGGCGGGAGTGATTACATCACATGATTGTCGCCTGGCCCTGAATCTGCCTTCGATAAGACGTGCCCATTGGCAGACGAACAGAATACTCGATCACGTGCTGGTCAGCGCAGTGATGACGTTCGCTCCAGTGGTGGCTACCCCGGAGATGCAGGCAGACGAGGCGGTTAATCGGATGCTGGATAAGCAAATCGGTTGTCTGCCGGTGCTGGACGGCAATGAACTGGTTGGCATTGTCACAACCACTGACATTCTAAGGGCCTTTAACAGTCTCTATAAACAGATGCTTCAGGACGAGCCAGATCATTGATCGTGAACACAGATTAACCGTTCGAGTAGAAAGAAGGTCCCTATGCAGTTCGCAAAAAATGCTCCTGTCTATTCACATGATGGACAATCGGTGGGCCGTATCACCCATGTTGTGCTTGATCCCGTCTCAAAAAAGGTGACACATGTCGTTGTTCGCCAGGGGAAGTTATTCAAGGATGACAGGGTAGTTCCCATTCAGATGTTCCAATCGTCATGTCCACAAGGTGTAATCCTGGGTGAGGGAAACCGCGATCTGCACAGCTTGCCAGAGTTTGAAAAGACCCGTTACATACCGGTTGACCTGCCGCAGGATGTGGAAGCAGTCAAACTGGCTGGAATGGTTGGCGGGTTATATCTGTATCCGTCCGCCGAACCTGAGCGATTTCATCCTCACCTGCACAAATATCCACAAACGCCAGTTTATCGTTACGTACTTGACGTGGAACAAAACATCCCCGCTGGTGAGGTGGCTCTCAGGGAAGGTGCTTATGTGATGAGCGCTGATTACCAACATGTTGGAAATATTGAAAGTGTGATCGTTGATACGCAGACGGACAATGTGACCAGCCTTGTCGTGCTGAAACACGCGCTGCTGACAAAGACGCGCAAACTGGTGCCGGTTTCCTGGATCAAGTCCGTGCATGAGGATGAAGTCAATCTGACAGTTGATGCCTGCGAGGTTATTGACCTCCCGGAATATGAGACGATTCAGTTTTATTGATAAGATGATGGAGCGTCTGGCGCGGAGAATACAACCGCCTTCCGATGCGCTCCTCCATACAGGTTTGCACAGGATTGTGAGGCCAGATGCAGCACTGTGCCTGTTGACAGGAAACAGTCAGCCCTCAGACACTGCTCAGACATCCAGCGCCGCTTGCAGGCAGGTGATGATATGTGCCTGCGCTGCTTCATCCAGTTCGGGCCATATGGGCAGGCTCAACACCTCCCCGGCGAGTTGTTCGGTGACCGGCAGGCGGGTTTGCGATGCCGCATACACGGGCAGTTGGTGGACCGGCGTTGGGTAATAAATCATCGTGTCAATGCCATTCTGTTTGAGGCGCTGCTGTACAGCGTCGCGGCGGCCATTCAGAATGCGGATCGTGTACTGGTGGTAAACATGACAGATTCCAGGCATTTCCTGGGGGGGGATGATGTCAGGCATACCGGACAGCAGCTCAGTATAGCGCCGGGCGGCCAGGCGGCGAGCTTCATTCCAGCTATCCACATAGGGCAGTTTGACCCGCAGGATCGCCGCTTGCAGCGTGTCGAGGCGCGAGTTATAGCCAAGAATCTCATTGGCGTATTTTTTCTTCCCGCCATGTGCCCGCAGCATCCGTGCCTGTTCTGCCAGCGCGTCGTCATCTGTAGCCAGCAGTCCAGCATCCCCGAATGCCCCCAGATTTTTGGTGGGAAAGAACGAAAATGCGCTTACTTTTCCCAGTGTACCCAGTTTGCGCCCATGATAACTGCCGCCAAATGCCTGGGCGACATCTTCCAGAACGGGCAGATTATGGGCTGCGGCGATTTCCAGTATCGGGTCCATCGCGGCAGCATGGCCGTACAGGTGTACCGGCAGAATTGCGCGTGTGCGGGGGGTGATGTGCGCTTTGATCTGGCTGGCGTCCAGATTGAATGTCACCGGATCAACATCCACAAATACCGGTATGGCCCCCAGAATGCTGATCGCTTCGGCGGTGGCGAAAAAGGTAAATGCTGTCGTGATGACCTCATCGCCAGGTCCAATGCCCAGTGCCCGCAGCGCGATCACCAGCGCATCTGTGCCGGAGTTGAGGCCCACCGCGTGACGTACACCCAGGTAAGCTGCGAAATCAGCCTCAAAGTCACGCACGGCTGGCCCCATGATAAACTGGCCGGAGCGCAGCACCTCCTGAATCGCGTCGTTTAACTCTGTCCAGAGGCTGTCAATGCCGGGAGCAAGGTCTAAAACGGGGATGGGGCGCTGGCTCATGATTCGTTCTCCATACGTTCAATCTTCTCGTCTGTGCTGCTGTGACGATACCGTTTGCCGCAGTCGGCGCAGACCGCCTCACTGTGATCAAAGTGCAGGGTCGCGCCGCACTCACATACCCAGCCGATGCGCCGCGCCGGAACCCCTGCCACCAGCGCGTAGGCGGGTACATCTTTCGTGACCACCGCCCCGGCGGCTACAAAAGCCCATGCGCCGAGGGTGACGCCGCAGACTATCGTGGCATTTGCGCCGATGCTGGCCCCATAACAAACTCGTGTAATCTGGTAATCTGCGCTGGTGTTACGCGGGTAAGCGGAGCGCGGTGTTTTGACGTTGGTAAAGACCATGCTGGGACCACAGAACACATAATCTTCCAGGATGACACCCTCGTAGATCGAGACGTTGTTCTGGATTTTAACGTGGCTGCCGATGCGGACATGGTTGGCGACAAAGACATTCTGACCCAGGCTGCACCCTTCACCAATGACTGCGCCGGGCATAATATGGCAGTAGTGCCAGATTTTTGTGCCTGCGCCGATCTGTGCCCCGTCATCCACATAGGCTGACTCATGTACAAACATCAGAACCTCAGGAAAGGGTGGGCTTCCGCACCGGGAAGCAGCACATCACTGTGACGAATGGTATGCACGAGGTTGATTGAGGGACGCGCATCTTCGATGGTGAAGCCGCGTCCCGCCAGTGTTTCCTCATAAACGCGCGTGTGCAGGTCGGTGAAGCCTTCTGAAAACTCAATCTCCTCACCGTCCACCGTGATTGAGCGATAAACAGATTTGCCGCGTGCCCACATATCCTGTGGGAGATCACTGCGATCTACGGACAGAAACCAGCGCACCCGTGCCCGTTCCAGTTCCAGAGTGCCGGCCATTTTCTGTGGGGCAGCGAGATGAACAGCAGTGGCCTGTACAGGGCCAAACAGCCACAGCAGCAGATCAAAAAAATGGATACCAATATTCATGGCGATCCCGCCGGATTTCTCCTCCGACCCCTTCCACGCGATATGATACCAGGGGCCGCGATGGGTGATGTACGTCAGCGTGACATCCGCCCGCGACGGGTTCTGTTCAAGTCGCTGTCTGAGGGCAATCAGGGTCGGGTGCAGCCGCAGTTGCAGGATGGTGTAAACGCGCTGGCCGGTTTCGGCTTCGATTTCTGCCAGTTGGTCGAGATTCCAGGGGTTGATAACCAGCGGCTTTTCACAGATAGCGTTGGCCTTCACCCGCAGGGCCAGCCGGATATGGGCATCGTGAAGATAATTGGGTGTACAGATGCTGACCCATTCGATGCGTTCATCGGGGAAGGTGCGGCGCTGCTTTTCGAGGAAACGGTCAAAACGTTCGATTTCGGTGAAGAAGTGAGCATCTGGAAAATAGCGATCCAACACGCCC
>CAZKIB010000011.1:19177-20495 GCA_964552425.1 uncultured Anaerolineaceae bacterium
GTACGAGGCGACGAACGCCGGAAAGAGATTGCTCAACACGCCCACCGAGTCGTTTTTGTCTACTGCCGCCAGCAGGCGATTGCCGGTATCATGGATCGCCTGGAAATGACGCGGCGCAATATATCCACCGGCACCGATCAACGCGAAATTTGCCAACGGTTTGTTCCTGTCCAGTGATTGCCAGCCATTCAGTTCATGGAGAAGCAGTGACCCCTCGGCCTTGAATGGGCTTCGGCCAGATGTTCAGGCTGTCGATTTTACCACAGATCGGAATGTTTGATGGGCGGTGTTTCGGGGGGCAGCATTCTTTGTGTGTTCACTTCCATGACAAGGCCGCCTATAATTGTCGACGGTTGGTTCCAGGAATATCCGAGCAGATTTCACACTGCACTCATATGGATGGCATCCGGGCAGCGCTCGAATTGGGTGCTGCGCTGTCTGGTGGCTGCGAGCCTCGTTTGCTGCGCGGGGAATAATCATTATGGTGAACTCCTGTGTGTTAAAGGGTTCATTGTCTTTTGGGAAGGGTCATGCTGGTGACTGACTCATTTGACATCTGCATGTTGGTCCATAACGGCGTCAGCGGTGATGGGCGGGTGATGAAGGAAGCGGCTTCACTGGCGGCGGCGGGCTGGCGCGTGGTGGTGGTGGGTATCGTGCTGGATGGCGGCAGTGCACCGACGGTTGAACATCTATCCGGGTTCACCATCTGGCGGGTTACACCGCGTCTGCTGTCAAAGCAAATGCCCGGCACATGGGGTAAACTGCTGCGGCTGCTGCTGGCGATTCCGGTGGTGGCCTGGCGCTTACGGGCTGCGCGGGCGCGTGCCTTTCACGGGCATGACTTTCCGGCGCTGATATTTTTCGCGCTGGCCGGCATTCTGCGGCGGCCTGTTGTCTATGACTCGCACGAGCTGTTTTTTGACCGCTGGCCGGAAGGGTCGGGCTACCCGCTTCTAAGGTTTATGCCAGCGCTGCGCCTGCTTGAGCGGGTGCTGGCACGACGGTCAGCAGCGGTTATTGCGGTCAGTAAACCCATTGTGGATACGCTCTCGCAGCGATTAGCCATTCCACATGCGCTGGTGGTGATGAACGCGGTGGATTTGCGGACACTGCAAGCGCCGGTGGCTCTGCCCAGACAATCCGGCCAGCGTATCGCGGCGCACAGCGGGACCCTGGCGCGGGGACGCCATCTGCCGGAACTGGTGGCGGCTCTTGAGTATCTGCCAGACGATGTGGCGCTGGCGCTGATCGGGGATGGGCCGCTGCGGGGGAGTTTAATCACGCAGGCACGGAAACTGGGTGTGGCTGACCGCCT
>CAZKIB010000011.1:20551-20798 GCA_964552425.1 uncultured Anaerolineaceae bacterium
TGGCGCAGGCAGACTGCGCAGCCTTAATGTTTACCTCCGACGCTCTCAATTATCAGTATGCGCTGCCCAACAAGTTTTTTGAGGCGGTGGCGGCGGGGCTGCCGCTGGTGTATGGCACCACACAGGAGATTGACCGGCTGGCGCGGGAATACGATTTTGGTCTGGCATGTGATCCTACCGACCCGCGCAGCATCGCGGCGGCGATCATGAGGGTGCTGGATTCAGAGACCAACGCCTGCTACCGGGC
>CAZKIB010000011.1:20813-21328 GCA_964552425.1 uncultured Anaerolineaceae bacterium
GAATGCGCTGCGGGCACGCGAGACACTCAACTGGGAGCGGGAGGAAAAGAAGCTGGTGGACCTGTACCGGACTCTGCTGGACGAGAAAGTACCTCAATGACGAAGACACAGATTCTGACGGTAGTCGGAGCGCGCCCTCAGTTCATCAAAGCCGCCCCGGTCAGCCGCGCCCTGCATAAGGCGGGTTTAAGCGAACTGCTTGTTCATACGGGTCAGCATTATGACCATAACATGTCCGGGGTGTTCTTTAAGGACATGAACATCCACCGGTTCCGGGTCGCACGCCCAGCAGACTGCGCATATACTTGTGCGGCTGGAAAGCCTGCTTGAGGAACGAAAACCTGCCTGCGTGCTGGTGTACGGCGACACCAATTCAACACTGGCTGGCGCTCTGGCGGCTGTGAAACTGGGTGTCCCAGTCGCGCATGTGGAAGCCGGATTGCGATCATTCAATCGGGCCATGCCGGAAGAACATAATCGCGTGTTGACGGATCATTGTGCAGATGTCCTGTTCT
>CAZKIB010000011.1:21351-28701 GCA_964552425.1 uncultured Anaerolineaceae bacterium
GTTCTGTCCTACCCAGACCGCTGTTGATCTGCTGGCAAACGAAGGCCTTACACACAATGTTTTTCTGGTGGGCGATACCATGTATGATGCGCTGCTACAGTATATGGACATCGCACGCCAGCATTCGACAATCCTGGATACATTAGACATTCAACCTCAGAACTATCTGTTAGCCACTGTGCATCGCCCTTACAATACCGATGTGCCGGAACATATGGCGGCTATCCTGTCGGTTCTGGCGACGTGCGGTGAAACGGTGATATTCCCCGTACACCCGCGCACACGCGAACGTCTGCCAGCCAAAGAGCTTCCGTCAAGTGTAAAGCTCATCAGTCCGGTTGGTTATCTGGATATGCTCTGGCTGGAACAAAACGCCCGTATGATTCTGACCGACTCCGGCGGTATTCAGAAAGAGGCTTACCTGCTGCAAGTTCCCTGCATCACACTGCGGCCTGAAACAGAATGGGTGGAAACCCTTCACGGGGGCTGGAATGTGTTGACAGGTGTGGAACCTGAACGTATCTTCGCGGCGCTGCGTGCCACTGTGCCCCAGACCAGACCGCTGCCTGTGTTTGGCGATGGTCACGCGGCGGAGCATATTACAGCAGTTCTGGAAAAGCAGTTTCGATAATGTCGCCGGAAAATCAGCCCATGAACCAACCCATAGACATCTGTATGGTTGTGGATAACGATGTGCGCCACGATGGCCGTGTCTTAAAAGAAGCGGCTTCACTCGCGGCGGCAGGTTGGTCTGTGGTGGTGGTGGGTATCTCCACAGCGGACCCCGCGCCGCCCGATGAGGAAACTGTCTCTGGCTTTCGTATCCTCATGGTCAAACCGGGTCTGCTGCGCCGTACCATGCCTGGCAAATATGGCAAAGCGGTCCGGCGGATCATCGGCCTGGCTCAGGCGGGGTGGAAACTGCGCGCGCTAAATGCCCGTGTCTATCATGCCCACGACTTCACTGGCCTGCTGGCGCTGGCGCTGGGCGGCCTGTGGGGACGGCGCTTTGTCTACGACTCGCACGAATTGTTTTTTGACCGCAGCTTAAAAGGCAGCCGCACCTTTACCCAGTTTTTTTATGCGCGCCTTCGGGTTCTGGAGGGGCTGATGGCACGGCGGGCCGCTGCGGCGATCACGGTCAGTGAACCGATTGCTGACAGGCTCGCAGCGAACCTGAGCATTCCACGCCCGCTGGTGGTGATGAATGCGGTTGACCTGCGGACCATGCGAGACCCGGCCCCACTGCCACGACGAGAGGGCCAGCGTCTGGTTGCCCATACCGGGGGCCTGATTGCGGGACGACGATTGCCGGAACTGGTGGCGGCTCTTGAATTTTTGCCGGATGATGTGACCCTGGCCTTTATCGGCGGTGGTCCGCTTCGTTCTGCGCTTGAAGCCCAGGCGAAGGGGCTGGGTGTTCATGATCGTGTCATCTTTATCCCGCCGGTACCGGTGTATGCGGTTGCGCCGACCGTAGCGCAGACGGATTGTGCCGCCGTACTCATCACCCAGGAAGCGCTGAGTTATCAGTATGCGCTGCCCAACAAGTTTTTTGAGGCGGTGGCGGCGGGTGTGCCGCTGGTTTACGGAACCACACAGGAAGTCAACCGGCTGGCACAGGCGTATGATTTTGGGGTGGCCTGCGACCCCACCGACCCGCGCAGTATCGCCAGCGCCATTCTGGCAATCGTGGAGCCAGAGGCGAATGCTCGTTATCGAGCCAACGCGCTGGCAGCCAGCGAAGCACTGAACTGGGGGCATGAGGAAAAGAAACTGATTGAATTGTACAGGCAGATTCTGATTTGAAGCGCTATGAGATAAAGACACTTAAGCGTTGGCTGCCGCGTGGCAGTTTCGCCTACAATGTCAGTCTGCTGGCGGGCAGCACCGCAGTAGGGCAGTTGGTTGGCGTGCTGGCTGCGCCTTTGCTGACCCGTCTGTATACCCCGGAGGACTATGGTGTACTGGGTGTTTACCTGTCTGTTTTCAGCCTGCTGAATGTGGTCAGTTCGCTGCGTTATGAGTTTGCAGTGAATCTGGCCGAAAATGACAGCCGGGCAGCGGATATTCTGGGGCTGGTACTTGGGCTGGTCACTTTCAGCAGCCTTGTGCTTCTGATCGTGGTGCTTTTGCTCGGTCAGCCGCTTGCCGACTGGCTCAACGCGCCTGCGCTGGGACCTTATCTGTGGCTGCTGCCCCTGAGCCTGTTCGGGGCAGGGGTGTATACCGCGTTCAATTACTGGTCCCTGCGCTTCGGGAGTTTTGCTGCCCTGGGCCGGACCCGTGTGACGCAAAGTGTCAGCGCAACGATGATCTCGCTGGTGCTTGGTGTCCTGGTGGGCGGCCCGTTTGGTCTGCTTGTCAGCCATGTCACATCACAAAGTGTGGGCACAGGGACACTGGTAAGATTGTCCTGGCGGCAGCACAAAGGTGTCCTGCGCGGGATCAGCCTGGGCGGCATGGTTCAGGTCGCGCGTCGTTATGTCCAGTTCGCTTTGCTGACATCGGCATCTGCGCTGGTGAACACCGCCGGCGCGCAGGTTCCCCGTCTGCTGATGTCGGGGTTGTACGGCGCGGCGGTCATTGGCTGGTTCACGTTCAGCCAGCGCATTTTCGCCATTCCCATGAGTCTGATTGGGACTTCGGTAGGGCAGGTTTTTCTGAGCGATGCAGCACGGCTGGCGCGCGAAAACCCACCGGAACTGCGGCGCTTTTTCTTCAAAACAGCCCGCCGTCTGCTCCTGTTGGGTCTGTTCCCGGCAGCGGTTTTGATGCTGTTTGGTGGGCCTCTGTTCGCTTTTGTCTTTGGGCCAGAGTGGGAAACCGCTGGATTGTATACGCAGATACTCGCCCCGGCATTCCTGATCCAGTTTGTCGTATCGTCCGTGTCGCAGGTGATGATCGTGGTGCAGCAGGCCAGACTGCAACTGATCTGGGATGTGGTTCGACTAGCTGTTGTTGGTGGTGTGTTTGCTGCCGCTGTGGTTTTCGGCCTCAGCGATCAGCAAGCGATTGTGATGTATGCTCTGGCATTGATTTTAACCTATGGGATATTATTTGTCCTTCAGTGGAAATCGCTGAACCGCTTTATTGAAAGAGGTCCATCCCCTGATGAAACCACAACAAACGCCTTCGGAAGCGCGCCACTATGAAAATCCTGCACTCTGGACAGCGGCACGTTATCTGAGTGATGAGGCGGAATTGAGGCGTTTCAACGCCAGCTCAGCCCTGCTGCCCGACAGCGCGGCGACGCTTCTGGATGTGGGGACCGGTAACGGCGCATTTTTGCGTTATCTTGAAGACCAGAATACAGCCCTCAATCTGCTGGGGCTGGAACGTTCGCCGACTGCGCGGGAAGCGGCGGTATGCCGCGCCGAGATTCGCGCCGGGTCTGCCGATGCTCTGCCTTTCGGTGATCAGAGTTTCGATGTCGTTGCGGCTTTGGAAGTGATCGAGCATTTGCCTTTTGGTGTCTATGAAAAAGCGCTGGAAGAAATGCAGCGTGTGGCTGCGTCCACTATCTTAATCTCAGTGCCATTCCGTGAACACCGCCGCCGGGTGCGCTGCCCATACTGTGAATGCAGCTTTAATCCTAATTACCATATGCGAAGCTTTGACGAGGGCCGAATCGAGACTTTATTCCCGTTATTCAAGCTGGCGCGTTTTGAAATTGTTTGTGTGCCAGAATATATCTTCATGCCCGTTGTCCGATTGTGGCGTCGCGCCTTGCGTCCGAAGCCGTTTCCGGCATCTGCGATCTGCCCACAGTGTGGTTACAGTCAGAATGTTGCGTCAACTGCACGGACGGCCCGCAAGAAACCCCTGTCGTTTATCCCATTGTGGCAGCGTCCCAATTGGGTTGTCGCCCGTTATCAGCGAATTCCTCAAACCTAGTGAAGTTACCAGTCATCAGTTACCAGTTCAGGCTGCGACCCTCAACGACTCTGGATATTTGCTATGATCGCTTCTGGGTTTTCGTTGACGGGCGACATCAATTCTTACAGGCTGAGATTGCACTGGAAACAACTGGATTTGAGCCAGGTTGTCCTATCTCTGCAATCCTTCATTGGGGCCTTTGTGCGTTATCGACGAATGATCCCCAGTTCAGACCCGCTTCCTCAGTTTTCTGAGCCGGACAAATGCCCCATCAGATTTCAGGGTCGGGCCTGGTGTGTTCCTGAGTGGGCCATCACCGGGGATATTCGCCAGCGTTTCAAAAGCAGTTGAGGACGTTCGCACGATCTTCTCGATTATGAGTTCCACTCTGCAAGCAGGGTGTCCACGACACTGGCTAACGTCAGCGTTTTGCCATAGGTCAGACCATTTTCAAGCGCTTCGGCAGGATGGATGGTTTTCAATTTCTCAGTCAGCGGTTCGATCAGATTGCGCATGGCATCGGTGGTCGCGGATTGAACCTGAACAAAACCCAGCCAGTGCAGCGCTTCCGGCTGATGCATTGAAATTTCTGCCAGGCCGATGAGAATCTCCATGATGGTGGGTGTCGCGCCAATGGTCTGGGCCTGCTGCAAAGCCTGAAGATAAAACTCGCGCGCGCTGAATATCTTGTTCTGGTCTTTTTTGACATGCCCCATATTGAGCAGAATGGTGGCGATTCGCTGACGATCCCCAATCGTCTGAGCCATTTCGAGACTTTCTTCCAGATAGCTGAACGCGCGGTCATAATTTTTCTGCAAGCTGGCCGCATAACCCAGATTATCGAGTGCCAGCGCGATTCCGCGTCGTTCGCCAAAAGACCGGCAGAGGCTCAGGGCATCCTCAAAATAACGGATCGCATTGGGCAGATCACCCTGCACACCGGCCACACTGCCCAGGTTCAGCAGCGCGCTTGCCACTTTGCGGCGCTCCCCGGTGCTTCGACCCATCTCCGCCGTTTCCTCGAAATACCCAATGGCGCGCTGATAATCGCCCTGAGAAAAGGCCGCGATGCCCAGGTTGTTGATGGCTGTAGCGCGTTCCGCGAGGTTATCTGTCGAGCGGGCAATTTCCAGACTTTCCTCAAAGTGCTGCGTAGCCTGAGCATAATCGCCCTGGTCAAAATCGACCATGCCCAGGCGGTTCAATGAACGCGCCACACAGGATTGCAGGTTCAGTCTGCGGCCAATTTCCAGACTTTCAGCAACGATTGCGCGCGCGCGGGCATAATCACCCTGTCGCCAGGCAATCTCCCCCTGTAAATTCAGGGTTTCTGCAATGCGCGGCCTGTCACCGGCGGCGCGGAACAATTCGAGACCCCGTTCGATGTGCGCTGCCGCAGATTCATAGGCCCCCTGATAGAGCAGGGCTTCCCCCAGTTTCGCCAGTAAATCGGCTTCCAGACGGCGGCGTTCAACATCGTTTTCAGTGGTCAGGGGTGTCAATGCCAGGGCGCGCTCGAAACAGGTCGATGCCTCACCGAAAGTGCTGATGCGCATGGCATATTCACCGGCTTTTTGCGCGTATATTCGCTCCTGAAGATTATCGCCAGCTCCATTCCAGTGCTGCATCAGAATCAGGGCGTGTTCGGGTGACTCCCCATAGACTGCTTCTATCGCGCTGGCAAGCTGACGATGGATACTGGAGCGGGTGGCAGCGGGCAGATCGGACAAAATTGCTGCCCGAAGCTGGTCATGGCTGAAGCGCCAGATACCATCGCTCACCTCAATCAGGGCTGTGTTGGCGCAGTTCGTTAACCAGTCTTCCAGGCTGGTCGTGCCGGCGACCTTCTGCAATACACGCAAATCCAGCTCGCGGCCAGCCAGCGCGGCTGTCTGTATCAGTTCACGGCTCTCTGGCGGAACCTGATCGACACGCCGGTGAATAACGTCCATCACGCCGCCCGCGATCACCTGCTTAGGCAGTTCCATTCCTCTGATGTCGATCAGACGCCCGGCTTCTTCGGCGAGGACCCGCACGACCTCCACCAGAAAGAAGGCATTGCCTTCGGTCTCGCGCTGGAGTAGACGCAGCACTTCCGGCTGCTGCCCGACCTCTCCCAGCATGGACGCGCTCAAATCCGCAATCTCGGCAGCGCCGAGGCGTCCCAGAGGCAGCAGGGTCATATCCGGCAAATCCTGTGCAAGTGTGGCCCGTTCATCCTGCCTGTAGCTTCCCACAATCAGCAGCGGGAGATCAGGAACCATCTGATTGAGAACCTTCAGAATTTCCAGGCTTTCGACAGCCCATTGAAGGTCTTCCAACAGCAGCACCGCAGGCTGTGTCAGATTGCGGAACAGGCTGGCGACCACAGCAACCAGGCGTTCCTGATGGGCTGTGCCGGCGACCTCAACCGCATCAGGAACCGAACGTTCCAGAAGATTCTCAATATCGGCAATAAATTCCTTGAGAATCCCGGCGTCGAGATCATTGACACCGGTGGTCAGCAGCAGCCGGCGAACTGGCTCACGCCACAACTGGTAGGCCACGCCGCCCCCGGCCACGCCCTGGCCGCGCAGCACCAGTGCCCCCTTGACCAATGCCCGCGTGCGCAGTTCATCAAGCAGTCGGGATTTTCCGACGCCACTTTCACCGCCAACCAGCCAGGCGCTGCCCTGTTGTGCCTCGAAGATACGCTCAAGCGCTGTCACCAGTTGGGATAACTCTGAAGCGCGTCCCACAAAGCGGGCGGCTTGCAGATAACTTTCGCGGATGGCGATACTTTCCTGACGGACAGGCTGGTTGAGGGCCTTATTGAAATCGGCAATGATTTCGTGCGCCTCGCGATAACGTTTCTGCGGGTCCTTATCCAGCAGACGCATCACGATACGAGTGAGGCCCGCATCCAGATCAATGTCTTCTTCGTTGATGTCCTGGGACAGGAGAGCGAGAATCATCTCACTGGCGTTCTTTTTTCCGTAGGGATGACGCCCCAGGAATATCTCGTAAGCAATCACACCCACCGCATAAAAATCACTGGCGGCACTCACCAGCCCGCCGCGTAACACTTCGGGAGCCATGTACGCCAGTGTGCCGGCAATTTCGTCACTGTGCTGCTGATGCTCATACAATGCAGCCAGTCCGAAATCAAGGACCTTGACTTCGCCCTCGACAGTGACGAGCGCATTATCCGGTTTCAGGTCACGGTGTACGATACCTCTGCGGTGAATGTAGGCCAGGGCTTCCAGCAGATCGCATTGTTCAGTCAGGGGTTGGCTGCGACCCGCCTGGAGAATCGTGAGCGGATTTTCGATCAGATTCATGGTAAAGAAGGGTTGCTTATTCTCATCAAATCCATAATCCATGACCTGGATAATATGGGGATGATGCAGCGATGCCAGAGTCTGAAACTCGTTCGCCAGCGCAACCCGGACATGTTCCGTGATCAGTTGAATAGTTTCGCCGGGCTGCCGG
>CAZKIB010000011.1:28760-30884 GCA_964552425.1 uncultured Anaerolineaceae bacterium
TCAGACGATCCGTTGCCCGAAAGACCGTCCCCATTGCGCCGCTGCCAAGACTTTTAACAAGCTGGTAACGTTTACCTACGAATCCGACATCCGAGTTGTGGAGCATGTGGTATACACCGGGTTTCTATATAAATGCACTGGTCCAGCATTCAGGAAAGGGAAATCGGCAGTTCTGATAGGTTCCACTGTACCGTTTTTCCATACTGTCGTCAATTTCATTGACCGTAATCTGAAGCCGGGGATCAGAATGTTATAGCCCAGTTCGAATAACTTGAAATCTGTAACAAGCAGCAGGTGGACACTTTAGGTCTTTGTAATTTTGCCTGATCACACTGTAAGCTAGCTGCCAGTATTTTATATAAACTTTAGGGAGACTCAGGGTGTGTGACCTACCGGGGATATTCAGGCGTCGCATCAGCTTTGTTGTGTTGTGTTTAATCGCTCTTTTAAGCAGCGCATCGGCACTTCGTATCAGTTCAGTGAGCGCCCAGGGCAGTTCATCAGACGAAGCCTGTGTGATTACACCGGAACTGCTTGATGGTCAGGGTTTCTCGGTTTCAGGGCTGGGTTTTTCCGTATCCGGTCTTGGTTTTTCTGTATCGGGTCTTGGGTTTTCGGTATCGGGCCTGGGTTTTTCCGTATCAGGGCTGGGTGTAACCCCTGAACAACTGGTAGCGGAAATCCGCAACAACGTGGTTCTGGATATTGATGGGGGAACCGTTCAGGACACCTGGCTGACAGGCCGCCTGCCAGACATCGTTGGAGGGGTGGGTTTCAACGAAACGCCGGTTGCTATCGTGGTGGTGGATGATTTTGGCGGTCAGCCAGACCTCAGCGGCGCGCCGAGTCTGACGGACTCACACGGCAAGAAAGTCCGTGATGTCGTCAGCAGTCTGCTCACAGTGCTGGAAAGCGAAATCCCGAACCCCAATATCATTTTGGAAGTGGTGGATGTCAGTGACGCAGAGACGAACTATCGCATTGACCTGATTGATGACCGGTTGAGAGAGACCGTCAACCGCCTGGTCGACCAGGGGATCAACCATATTGTCATCAACCTGAGTTTTGGTGTGCTGCCCTGCGAAGATACCGTTATGGTGAGCGATGGTGCAGGGGAACGTGAGGTGACGTTCAATTTCGATCGGGCCGTACAGGCTGTCGAAGCGGCCAATGAACCGCAGCCTGTTGCGGGGTTTCTGGACTGCGTGAGCGATAATAAAGATGGCACATTCACCGCGCATTTCGCCTACGAAAATCCGAACGGATCACCGGTCACAGTTCCTGTTGGCGCGAACAACTTCCTGACAGGCGGCGGATTGAGCAGTGAACAGCTTACCGCTCAAACCCCGACATACTTTGGTCGCCCCGGGATTTTCCCAGAGCATCCTGGATTTTCTGACCACTATCCCAACAGCGCCTTTCAGGTAGTGTTTAAGCAGAAGAAGTCGAGCCAGAAGCTGATCTGGAACCTGAATGGGCAAACCATTACGGCAGATGCAACCCTTAAATCACAGCGCTGCCAGCCTAATCCTACCCTGCTGCCGCTGCCGAGTCACGATGACCACTACGAAACATCGGGACACCCCGAACCGCTTATTGACAATATCCTTGAATGTGTGGTCGATAACGAAAATGGAACGCTGACGGCGCACTTCGGCTTCAAGAACAACTTCGGCCAGCCCGCGCTGGTCCGGCAGGGGAGTGACAATTTCCTGACCGGCGGCGGCCTGACAGACGCACAGCTCAAGATATTGACACCCATTTACTTTGGTGTGCCCAACGACGTTGAAGACCAGCCCGGACGTTCAGCCCTGTTCCCGAACAGCGCTTTTCGGGTCACATTCAACGCGGAAACCGACCTGGTCTGGAATTTATTCGGGCACACGGTTACGGCCAGTAAGAACTCGCCTGCGTGTATCCTGCCGCAAGGCTTCGGTCTGAATCAGTACTTTGCCGAAAGCCTGGACCTCGAACCAGAACAGGTGACTGAATTTCTCACCAAACTGGCACAGGAGGCGGGAAATAACCCTGATCTCATGGCTGACCTGCGCGATCAACTGCGCCTGTGGCTGGAGGAAAGCCAGCTTCGGGGCGACTTTGCTGTCATTCCAGTCGCAGCAGCCG
>CAZKIB010000011.1:30894-55394 GCA_964552425.1 uncultured Anaerolineaceae bacterium
TGATCCCACCGATCTGGACGAAGCACTGCCTTCTGCGCCACCGCTGTCACCAGCCAGTCTGCCGGAAACTATCGCTGTATCCGCCTTGCTTGGCAATATCACCGAACCTGCCGTGAATGCGGTATCACCAGATAACCGTGACATTCTGTGGCGTTTTTCGCACGATGGCAATGTCGCTGTCCCCGGTGGGTCAATCAAAATCGGGGTCAACGATTATATGGTGGGTACATCATTTGCCGCGCCCTATACGAGTGTGCTGGCCGCGCTGTGGCTCACTTATCCGCACGCTTGCAGCTTTGATAACCTTCACCGGCCGCCAGTCAATCTGTCCAGCGCAGGCGATTTCCTCAACGCGCTCTTTACGGATGAAGGCAGCGCTTATCCACTTACGTGTGAACGCCCCCTGCATGAGGAACTCACCGTTGAAATTGACATCCGGCCATTGGTCCAGGCGAATATCATCAATCTGAATTCGGCGGGGCTGGTTCCGGTGGCAGTGTTCAGCAGCGTGGACTTTGATGCCCAGTTTATCGACCCCGAAACGGTCTTCTTAAGTGGCGCGCCTGCCGTATCGATTAAGCGCGGTTGGCCCAAAGTTGAGCATCTGGATGTCAATCATGACGGTCTGCGCGATGCCGTGTTCGCTTTTGATGTTCAGGACTTGGAACTGAGCGGAGAAGATACCGAAGCAGTTCTTGTCGGCCAGACATTTGGCGGAGACACATTCACGGGAACGGACAGCGTTACGGTGATCCCGCTGCTGCCGCCATACCTGCTGCTGCCGCGTGATAACGCTGTCGTTCGCACCCATTACCCTCTGCTGACCTGGTCGCCTGTCGCACTATCAACCTGTTATCTTGTGCAGGTGAATAATGCGCCGTTTGTCAGTGACGACCAGCCTGTGTTACAGCAGGCCACTGTTGTCCAGTACAACGCCTATCTCACCCGTTATCTTGCCAATGGAACGTACTACTGGCGCGTGAGAGTGGGTGGGTCCTGCGACATCAACCCCGGTCCCTGGAGTGAGACCTCGAAATTTACCGTTCAGGCACGCTAATTCACTATCAACGGGGAGCCTCCGCAGGAGGTTCCCTTTCTTTTGTGGCTTTCATGAAAAGCGACCTGAGATACCTCTATGGACACTGTCGCCTTGTTTACCGTATTTGGATGGGCGTTTCTCTCGTTCTGGTCGGCCATTCCAGGGGGTATGGCCCTCAATCTGTCACCAGAGATCACGGTCCTCACCGCAGTAGCAAGTTATGGATGCGGCGCGGCTTTGGTGGTGATCGCCGGAGAACCGCTGCAAAAACGTCTGCGCCAGCGTATGCAAAACCGCAGACCAAACACGCCTCCTCAAGAGTCAGCGCCTGCCGCTACCGGGATGCTGCGGGTAATCCATAAGGCGTGGAATCGGTTTGGACTGTTCGGCCTGGCAATGCTGTCACCCGTTACGGTGGGTTCGCTTGGCGGGACGCTGATCGGATTGTCGCTGGGGGTTCGACCTTTGCGCCTGATCCTGATGATGACACTTGGGGCGGGCCTCTGGGGCAGCGCTATCGCATTGGCCGTCAGGCTGGGTATTGTATCGATAGCTGGACGAGTGTAATCATTTCGGGCTGAAGCTGTTTCCCATAGCCTTTCTCGATCCACTGATCATCACGCTGGTTTACTGTCCGATTTCCAGGGTATATCATAGGTATCGTGCAGGAAACAACCAGACGATAATGGCATCTGGTCCCTGAGAAAAATTCACTTCATCGCGCTGATTTGCTATCTGACTTTCTTTCCTGGCGGGCTTCTGACTATAATGTCTGGTCTGAAGCAGGCTATTGTGGTTGATTGAGCATGATTGAAGAAACTCTGACAGGCAGGCCGGACCTGGTTTTGAATATTGATGACCCCGGCGCAGACGCGATTTTCAAAGCGCTTGGTCACTCCCTGCGGCTGCGGATATTGAGACTGGTCAGCAATCATGCGCTGACCGTCACACAGATTACCGAGATGCTGGATATTCCGACTTCGACAGCGAATCAGCATTTGAAGGTGCTGGAAGATGCTGGTCTGATTCAGACCGCCCTGAGACCAGCCTCACGTGGGACTGAGAAGGTCTGTGTGGGTGTCTACCAGCATGTCGAATGTGACCTGGTGACATCAACCACCCGCCCGGAACGCGCAGTCGAAATCGCGATGCCCGTCGGGGCCTATACGGATTTTCAGGTGATACGTCCATGTGGGCTTGCGAGTCACACGGGAATTATCGGTGTGCAGGACGACCCGGAGGCATTTCTGGAACCGGAACATATCGACGCCCAGATTTTGTGGTTCGCTGTGGGGTTTGTGGAGTATCGTTTTCCGAAACGACTGCCGCCGCGAACACATCCGGTCAGCCTGTATCTTGGGATGGAAATCTGTTCAGAAGCACCGGGCCATGATGCAGACTGGCCGTCCGATATTACGGTGTGGATCAATGAGATTGAAATTGGGACATGGACCTCTCCGGGTGATTTCGGGGGCCAGCGCGGCATTCTGAACCCGGACTGGTGGCCTTCCAACAGCACCCAATATGGCTCTCTGAAAAGCTGGCAGGTGAGTGGCAGCGGCAGCTATATTGATGGCGTGCGTATCTCCGATGTCACCCTTGATGAGCTGCAACTGACTCAGAAACCGTATATTGCCGTTCGCGTTGGCGTGAAACCGGACTCCGAATACCAGGGCGGCGTGAATATTTTTGGCCGACTCTTTGGTAATTATCCTCAGGACATTGTCATGCGCCTGATTTATGACCGAAACGGTTAATAGGAAGCCGGAGGCGATCAGGCGTGAACATCACGCTTCGCCAGCCACTTACGCCATAAATCCCGGTCATAGAGCAGTCTGATAAACACACCTCCGACTACCGAACGGGCCTGAAAACCGGCCTGTTTTCCGCTGTCGGTGTAGTACCAGTCAGTGAGTGGAACCCGGCTTTCGGTTTCGTTCAGCCAGTGGAAAAGCGGCTCGATAAACTGACGGAAGTCAGCATCATTTTCGCTCAGGCTGGCGGACCAGACGATCCAGTCGAGTTTGGTGTACGGACTGCGCGCATCTAACGGCAGCCCATAACGGCCCTGTTGGGTTTTGTAGTAAGCGATTTCCTTTTGCGCGATCTCGGCGGGGAACAGCTTAAGCTTGAGCAGATGGTCCCACACCAGGTTGTATTTCTGGCTCCAGGTTCCTGGCTGGTCAAACGTCAGGCGGTAGTGGTCGCCATCGTCGGCCATCTTCTGCCACTGCTGAGCCATCGCTTCAGCCTGTGAACGATAACTCCGGGCTTCCTGATCCAACCCTCGCTTTTGGCAAAGTTGGGCAAAGGCTCCAATCGCCAGAATGGCTTTGAGCGAGAGATTGACATTATGCGCCAGATGCCCGGCAAAATCATCGGTGCAAAGCTGGTTTTCAGGGTCAAGCCCTTTTGCGCTCAGATAAGCGGCCCACTGGCTTAGAGTATCCCAGTAGTGTTCGGCGTAACGGACATCCGAACGGGCCTGGCACAGGGCGGCGACCATCAGCAGCATATCGCCGCATTCTTCGACAGGCATCTGGTTGATTTCGGATTTTTCGCCACCGCCATAAACCTGCCCATTGCCAAGTGGATAACGCCCGATGTCATGCGGCGCGAACGGGAAGGGCCAGCGCGGTGAGGCGGCATAGTCCAATATGGGCGTGAGCTGCCCGGCCAGCAGGTCCGGGTTGAACAGCAGAAAGAATGGACTGGACGGATAGGTTACATCCACTGTGTCCATACAGCCGTTGCTGAAATTTTCTTTTGAGAAGAACAGCGGTGTACCATCCAGATCAGCAGCCAGTTTGTGCGCGGCGATACACTGGCGAAAGGCCAGCGCTGCCAGACGCGCATAGGCTTCACCGCCGCTGTCGCGCAGATCCTGCATCAGTTCGGTATCGAAGGTTTCGCAGCGGCCGCGCAGTTCAACATAATCAGACAGCGCCGCCTGGACGAGTCCGGCAGCGTTCATCCCGGTGCGCCGCCAGTAGGGACGCAGCCGGCGGTACATGAACTCGACTGAAAAAAGATCGTCGTAAGCGATGACAAGCTGGCAGGCGACTGGCTGAGTGGTGGCCTGACCCAGATCAAACGCCCAGGCAGAGACCGGCATCGGCGGACGATTATCCACCGGGACGGGCATATCTGTTGCGTCCTGCATGGGCAACTGGCCGGTCAGGGCGAATTGTGGGCGAGTGACCATATCCTGGTTGAGGACCCCTGTGAAGGGCTGATCGCTTCGGGCGGCGGTGTAGAGATAACCCCAGTCGATGCGCACATCATCGCCTGATTTGCCCAGGATGTTCTGCTCGGTGGTTCCCATCCACAGCATTTCCAGATCATCCTGCCGGTGGCGCCCCCACACCACGCGCTGGTCAGGGGTGTTCACGACCCAATCCGCACCCACATCGATATACAGCGCGACATCATGTGCTTTCTGGTCGAGTGCTTCGATCTGGAAATCCAGATAAGTGACCGGACGCGACAGAATATCCAGATCGTGTGGCAGCAGCGGTGTCATAAAGGTCAGCTTCAGACCTATGCCGCCCGCCTCGAAGTGATAGATTGTTCGCGTGGGCAGGACTTCGACAGAAATCTGGGTCATGGGTGGGACATCCACCCCGTAATGGCGTGTCATCAGGCCTATGAAGCGGTAGGTTTGACCGTCAACCCGCACCATACCGGACAGGGTTTGTTTTGCCCCTGTCCAATGCGCTGTCCAGCTTTCGGTTAAGGTATCGCTCCGCGACCAGACACTCAGAAACGGATCGTTTACGACCAGCGGGACGGCAGGGGGACGCAAAAGGTTTTCCATGATCTATTCCTCTGGCTGCGAACGTCGCGTCTTAACCCACAAGCTCAATTGCGGCGGGTTTCTGCTGGGCGGCGCGGATACGGTTCATATCAAATTTCAGACCACGATCAAACTTGTAGATGCCGTTCTGCTCCTGATAGACATCGGTCAACTGAGTGTAACAGTAGCCAAACATATTCACATCATCCAGCAGAATGGCGCACAGCTTTTCGAAACGGTCATAAAAGGCTTCAATGCTCGTGGGGCGATCCCCATAGCCCCATGAAACTTCGCCTTCTCTGACATCGGGGTTCCACCAGATGCCGCCAAATTCACTGACGAAATAGGGCTGGCCGTTATAAGGAACTGACCATTGTACAGGTTCGGACGGACGGGTGGATCGTCCCCGGTCAGGGCCATTGAGATACGGGTCTCCCTGGGCCAGCCCTGCGTGGCGCTGCGCAAAGGTTTCGGGATTCTGGTCATAGTCATGACTGTCATACACATCTGCGTCCCGCACCCGATGGGCATAACCCGACGTATCCAGTACCGGGCGGGTGGTGTCCATCGCTTTGGTTGCCAGATACATCCCGCGCGTTACATCGTCCAGTGTGGTGATGCGGTCAGTCAGAGTCTGCCAGGTTTCGTTGAGGGGACACCAGCCGACAATCGCCGGGTGTGAATAGTCGCGTTCCAGCACTTCCAGCCACTGGGTGATGTAATCTGCTCCAGGCTTCTGGTGTTCACCCTCCAGCGGCCCCATGCGGCTGCACCCCCAGTCGCCAAATTCACCCCAGACAATGTAACCCATCCGGTCAGCATAATACAGGAAGCGTTCTTCAAACACCTTCTGATGCAGGCGCGCGCCGTTGAAACCAGCCTGCATACTTAACTCGATGTCCCGTTTAAGCGCTTCGTCGCTGGGCGCGGTCATGATGCCGTCCGCATAATAGCCCTGATCCAGCACCAGCCGTTGAAAGACTGCTTTGCCATTCAGCCTGATCGCTTTGCCATCAATTGTCACGCTGCGGAGACCGGCGTAGCTGGTGGCGCTGTCAATGACATGACCATTGGTGTCTATCAAGCTGATTTCCAGGCCGTAAAGATGCGGGTCTTCAATCGACCACAGACGGCGGCGGTCTGCGGGGATCGGGAGATCAAGCCGGGGTACGAAGTCCGCATCGGCGGGTACTTCAGCGGTCACGATTACCCCCTGAGAATCACGCAGGCTCGCTCGCAAACGCAGGCCGGCCTTGCTGCGACTGAGAGGTTGTTCGAGCCGGAACATGCTGTTGGCGACATCGGGTGTGATACGGGGGCGTTTAAGGGCATATTCCGGCACAGGTTCCAGCCAGACGGTTTGCCAGATGCCGGTGGTGCGCACGTAGATTGCCCCATGCGGGCCGAATTCGCGTGCCTGTTTGCCGCGAGGCTGCGGATCAGAATGAGTGTCTCTTGCCCGCACGACAATTGTGATGGTTTCTCCCGGCGCGGCGACCCCGCTCAGGTCACAGGTAAAGGGTGAGAAACCACCCCGGTGACGCCCGACTTCTGTTCCGTTGACCCATACAGTGGAATCATAATCCACCGCCTGGAAGTGCAGCAGCACACGCCGCCCGGCCCATTCCTGGGGGATTGACACTGGGCGACGATACCAGACTGCATTGAGATAATCATGGTTCTCGATGCCGGACAGCTTCGATTCCGGGCAGAAGGGGACCATAATCCTGCTGTTGAGATTACGTTCCAGAAGCCCACGTTCCAGACCGCTGTCGCCCTGGTCGATCTCGAACTGCCATTCGCCGTTGAGGCACAGCCAGTCGGCGCGCGCGAATTGGGGACGCGGGTATTCACTGCGGGGTATGGTCATCAGGTTCTCCATATTGTTCCGGTTCACTGCCGGGTACTTGATTGATTGTCATCATTATTCAGACTTTGAACAGGTACACCGAATACCACACTATCTTTAGCAGGCCTATCGAAAACAGACTCAGGTTGTCCTATGCGAGACCGGTCAGAGCCTGGATTGGGCGCTGAAATCCACATTTCTTTGGAAATTCTGGCGGGCATTTTCAGACCGAATAAAACATATGTTTATGTTAAATTGCCTGATATATCGTGTATTTTGGACCGGATTTATATGAATTAAAACGTGATAATGTAATTTATTCTAATCGGCGCGTTTGAGAAAGTCAACGAAACAGCCTCAGTCCCGCTGAATAACTGTGATCTGTACGGCTTGGAAAATCGGCAGGCCAGTAGAGGCGCTGCCAGGTGACAGGCGGAAAACGAGTCCTGGAGTTCGACAGGACGTTATTGAGGATGCTTGGACGGTCTTCAGAACCTTTTGGTGGAAAGGACATCAAACGTGTGTGCAATGGTCTTCAGCGAGCGCTCATAGTTCGCCAGCGCCACACAGGTGTTCAGTGCATCCACAACCGCCAGTTCAGCAATGCGACTGGTCATGGCTTCGGTGCGGAACTGGGTTTCGCGGGCTGCCGTATACAGCACCACATCCGCGTATTTCTGGATAGGTGATTTGCCGTAATTGGTAATGACCACTGTTCCTGCGCCTGAATGCTTTGCCAGCCGGGCCGCAGCAACAGTTTCACGGGTACTGCCGCTGTGTGAAATGGTGACCGCAACGGACTGTGAATCCAGCAGTGACGCGCTGACTGCCTGCATGTGCGAATCAATCACGACGGAGCAGTTGATGCCGATGCGCAGCATTCGATAATAGGCGTCCACCGCAACGGGTGCGGCGCTGCCAATACCATAAAATTCGACCCGGCGCGCGGCGAGAATCATGTCCACGGCTTTTTGCAGGGCCTCCGGGTCCAGCACTTTTAAGGTATCTCGCAGAGCTTCGATGCCGCTGTGGAACACCTTTTCAACGACTGTAGGGACCGCATCATCGGGCTGAAGGTCTTCGTGGATAAACTGCACCGGCTCAACCAGTTCGCGGGCCAGCGAGATTTTGAGGTCCTGAAACCCGCGTGTATCGACCTGATGACAGAGGCGAACCACGCTGCCCACGCTGACTTCACAGGCATCGGCCAGTTCCGTGACCGACATTCGAACGACCTGCTGGGGGTTGGCAAGCACGTAATCGGCGATGCGCTGCCCGGTGCTGGACAGACTTTCATGCGCGCTGCGGAGCCGGGCAAGAATACCCTGAGCGCCAGCCTCAGAGGTTCCTGCGGGACCGCGCTGGGTTCGAGACTGAGACGACTTCAAGGCAAACTCCTCCGCTGTCTGCTGCCAGATGAACCTGTGGAACTTCTCTGTGCGGCGTTGGTTCACCTGTTTTGGAATAAATTTCAAATAATGCTGCCCGGCTGCATATCAAGCTTTCAGTATTCAACCGTTTATTCTACCAGTCATGTAACCATATTTTCCGGTTTTGTACTATGAGTTGCAAGAACCTTAAACAAATTTTCACTTTGCCTTATCAATTATTGAGATAATTTCAATATGTGTGGACTGGCAGTTTCAGTCTGCGCGGCACGGCAGCAGGATTGGCAAATTGCAAAGGCTGTGTTGAAAGATCGTCATTTATGCGAGAGGGAAGAAAAGATGAATCCGAGTTCGAACCAAGATTCCGCACTGAGTCGTCGTGATTTTCTGAGGTTGTCGGGCGCGACGGCTGCTGTCGTGCTGGCACAGGCGGGGCTGCCCGTGCAGATGCTGGCGCAGACCGGGCCGCAGGGTGATGTGGTGATGATGCACACTGCGACTTCGATTATCCCCTTGATACCGGAATTTGAAGCCGCGCATCCCGGCATCAAACTGACTCACATCGACTACGATACCACCAGCTTTTTTGCCATGCTGGCCGCCGGTAATCCGCCCGATCTGATGCGGACTTCAATCCCGGAGTTCCCGCAGATGTATGCGCGCGGGATTGCGCTCAATTTGCAGGAGCGTTTTGAAGCCAGCACTGTGCTGCGCGAGGATGATCTGGCCTGGCCGAACGATTTTTACAAGGCGGAAAACGCACTCGACATCGGGACAGGAGATCGTTATGGCATGTCGAACGATTTCTCGCCGGACTTTACCCTGTGGATTAATCTCGACAAATTTGAGGAAATGGGTATCGAGCCGCCGAGTGAGACCGAACCCCTGACCTATGAGCAGGTCACGGAACTGGCGCGTCAACTGGTGAAGTTTGATGGGGATCGTCTGGTCCACATGGGCTTCGCCTATAACCGCAATGTGGCGGATCGCTACTGGACGGCGTGGCTGAACGGTATTGACGCCAGCATGTTCACGGACGATTTTACCCGTGCCAATATCGTCGAAAATCCTGAAGCGCGTGATGCGATTGCGTTCCATTTCGGTCTGTCGCAGGAACGGCTGGCCTTTAATCCGTTTCAGCCGGGTGAACTGGGGCCGCACGGTGAATTTGCGGCCGGCAGCACGGCGACTGTCCAGCTTGGTTTCTGGTACAGCGGCTTTCTGACTTCTCAGGAAGACAGCCTGCTTCAGGAAAAAATCGAAGCGGGGCGCATCAGGATGATCCCGGCTCCGATGTGGAAGGGTAAACGAGTCAGCCCGACCTTTGCGGCGGTGGGCGCGTTTATGACTTCTGCCAGCCAGGTGCCGGATGCCGCCTGGGAAGCATTTGAGTGGTATATGGGTGAACAACCCGCTGTTCTGCGCGCAGAGGGCGGCGGCGGTATCCCCGGTCTGATCTCGCTGATAGAGCGGGTTCCGCGCGAAGGCGCATTCCGTGAACAGGTCTGGAATGTGCTTCAGGAAGAATTGAGCTACAACGATATTCGCCTGCGGTTTAATCCCTACTTGCAGGGTGGCGCGCCTGGCCCGATTACCGCAACCTATCAGGCTAACGAAGAACGCGCTCTGAACGGCGAAATCACCTTCGATGAACTGCTCCAGATCATCGAAAACGAAACCAACCTGGCAATTGAAGAGGGTATCGAACGCATCGGCTAACCCGCCGGTGAATTGCACATTCAAAACTGGCTGGTGGACACACGACTCCACCAGCCAGTGCCGGGATTGTCCGAAAGATGGTGACAAGGAGCATGGGAATGGTTTTACGTGGGCTGCTCGCCAGCCGATTGGGGGTTCAACGAGCGCCATTGACTCGTCGAACACGGCGCGCGCTGGCTTTTTATGCGTTCATCGCGCCCTGGCTGGCTGGCTTTCTGCTGCTTACGGTTGCGCCGCTCATCCTGGGTTTTTTGACCTCGCTGACGAACTATGACGGATTAAACATCCATAACCTGCGCTTTGTGGGCCTGCGCAATTATGAACGTATCTTGCAGGATCAGGACGCTTTGTACGCGCTGCGGCAGACAGCGGTGTGGACTCTGATCAGCGTGCCGACCTGGCTGATTACTGCCTTTGGGCTGGCGCTGCTGCTGGATCGGAATATTCGGCGGCGCGGTTTGCTGCGCACCTTGTTTTACCTGCCAACGATTATCCCACTGATTGGTGTCACCTGGATCTGGCTGATTATTCTGGATGCGGATGGCGGTCTGGTAAACGGGGTTATTAACCTGCTCTGGCCGGGCACGGCGATTCGCTGGCTGGGCGGTGATCTGGCGCTGTACAGCATGACTACTGTGTTTGTATGGTCCAGCGTGGGGGTGGGCATGATTATTTTCCTGGCAGGATTGCAGAATATCCCCGCCGAGTTGAAGGAAGCCGCCCAGATTGACGGGGCGAATGGCTGGCAGGTGGTGCGCTATGTGACAGTCCCCCTGATTACACCGATCATTTTCTTTCAACTGATTCTGGCAATTATCCGCTCTGTTCAGCAGTATTCACTGCCGCTGCTGCTTTCCGGCGGACAGCTAGGCACGATGCCGCCGCGTTCGATGTACCTGTTTATGATTCATGTGAACCGGCAGATTTTTGTGTCGCAGCGTTTTGGCTACGGGATCGCGCTGCTGTTTGTCATGCTGCTGCTGATTGTCGCGCTCACCTTGCTGCTGTTCTGGAGTACGCGCTTCTGGGTGTATCAGGAAGTGGGCAGCCGGCAAACTGCTTCATAGTGCATTGGGGAGAGGATGGTACTGAAGATGAGTGAGCGGATCGCGTCACGTCGCCCATTGGAACAATTCTGGTTTCTGTTTGCGCTGCTGATCGGCGTTGTGCTGGCCGCGCCGATCATCTGGATGCTGGTGTCATCGCTCAAGGCCGATTCCACATTCATGCGCTATCCGATTGAGCTGCTGCCGGCCGAGCCACAGTGGGGCAATTACACAAAAGCCGTAACCTATATCCCATTCTTCAACTATGCTCTCAACTCGTTGTTTCTTGCCGTCACATTTTCGATTCTGACCGTTTTCAGCAGCGCGCTGGCCGGGTTCGCTTTCGCGCGGCTGGAGGCGCCGGGTCGCAGCCGCCTGTTTGGTATCGTGGTGGCCCTGCTGATGGTCCCGCAGATTGTGTATGTGATCCCACAGTTTGTCCTGTTCTCGCGCCTGGGACTGACAGATACCTTCTGGCCCTGGGTATTGTGGGGATTGGGAGCCAGTCCTTTCCATATCTTTTTGTTCCGCCAGTATTTTCTCACGCTGCCAAAAGAACTCGAAGATGCGGCGGAGGTCGATGGCTGTAATGTGGTGCGCATGTTCTGGCAGATTTTTCTGCCGAATGCGCGTTCCGTGCTGGCCGTTTCGTTCATTCTCAATTTCATTAATACCTGGGATGACTGGTTCACGCAGCTTATCTATCTGAGCGGGGATAAAACCACACTGGCTGTTGCGCTGGCAAAAGCCTATGTAGACGATTCGGGCACGCCGCTCATCACGGTCTCTGTGGCGGCCAGCGTGCTGTACACCCTTCCGCTGGTGCTGATTTTTATTGTCGGCCAGAAACACATCCTGGAAGGTTATGTCACCACTGGAATTCGAGGTTAAATGATGACGACACTTCAACGGCTTGTCTTTCAGCCCGCAGCGCGGCGGCATATTCAAAGTGGCGTTGACCAGCTTGTGGCGGCCGTTCGCCCGACACTGGGGCCGCTGACTGGCAGGGTGGGGCTGGCTGCAGCAGCGCGGGGGTTGAAACCTGAACTGCTGGACAGCGGCGGCCTGATCGCGCGGCGGATTACCCAACTGCCGGATGCCGATGCGGATGTTGGGGCGATGCTCCTGCGCCAGCTTCTATGGCGTGTGCATGAAGATGTCGGCGATGGGACGGCGACGACGGCGGTATTGTTTCAGGCGATCTTGCAGCAGAGTCTGAAACTCGTGGCTGCCGGTTGGAATCCGATGCGTCTGCGGGACTGTCTTGAAGCCGCGCTCCCATTCATTAATACTCAACTGAACGCGATGACCCAGCCGGTTGAGTCTGTCCTCGACGCGGCCCGCTGTTACTGCCCGGACGATGAAGTGGCGGATGTACTGGCTGAAATTGTTACGGCGCTGGGGCCATATGCCTCTGTTGAGATTCAGGCGGGACACCACCAGCATGTTGAGCGCGAATATATCCCAGGCACGTTCTGGTCGTCCAGTGGTTTGCTGGCGGCATCAAACATCGCCGATGTAGCGGCACGCAGCGTTGAGGTCGAACACCCCGCGATTTTGGCGACAGATTTTGACCTGGAAGACCCCCGTGACCTGGAGCAGCCGCTGCGCTGCGCTGTGCAGATGGGCGCTCCGGGGCTGGTGATTGTCGCCCGCAGTGTTTCGGACACCGTGCGCGGTTTTCTGGCGACGGCACGCGGCGGGTTCTCCTTTCAGCTTGCATGTGTCAAAACACCGGGTCAGGACACTACGGCCCAGATGCTGGCGCTTCAGGATTTAGCCCGGCTGACGGGTTGTTTTCCGCTG
This sequence comes from uncultured Anaerolineaceae bacterium, assembly GCA_964552425.1. Classification (GTDB taxonomy): domain Bacteria; phylum Chloroflexota; class Anaerolineae; order Aggregatilineales; family Phototrophicaceae. The sequence goes on from CAZKIB010000011.1 coordinate 43,538, forward strand.
TTCAGGGCCGGGGGACAGTCGATCAGCGGCGTCACTGTCTCCGACCTGGGACGCGCACAGGCCGCCTGGGCGACTCGGTCCAACTTTGGGATTCGCGATGGGGCAGCCGAAGCGACAGTCGACGCTTATATCCGCGAACTACAGCGACAGCTAGCGGCGGCCCCGGATGTTCCAGCACGACTGGGCTTGTACGAACGGATGGGACGATTTCTGGGCGCGTCCGCGATCCTGCGGGTTGGTGGCTCGACGGCGCTTGAAATCAAGGCGCGACAGGAGACTGCTCGGCGCGCGCTGCGGACCCTGCGGCTGGCGGCTGTGGAAGGGGTTGTGCCGGGCGGGGGAAGTGCCCTGCGTCAGACAGGCATTCGCTGTGCAGATTACGCGGCGGCCTGTCAGGACGATGAGGAGCGGGCGGTATACAATCTGCTCGCGCGGGCGTTGGCTGAACCCTTTCGCGTACTGGTGGCTAACAGCGGGGCGGAACCTGCCGCTGCGCTGACCCTGTTGGAGAACGCGGCTGGCGGCTGGCGTGTGGGTTATGATGTGATCGGCCAGCGGGCAGTTGATATGGTTGACGCGGGCATTGTGGATCCAACCGCTGTGGTCCAGGCGGCTGTTCAGGGGGCGGTCAAAACCGCCGCCCTGTGCCTGACTCTTGATGTAATCGTGCATCACCGGCTGCCGGAGCAGGCGATCAATCCCTAAGCTGGACGCGGGAACGGCAGGGTGACATGGTGCGTCCGATCCTGTTCTGAACCGCGTACCCAGGTGGCGGCATCCAGTGACCGGGCGGCGACTTCCGGGCTGGCGGTGTCCAGTGTCTGGATATGAATACTGTGGTCTTCAATGGTCACAAGGCGACATTCCATCGGGTACTCGGTCATGGATGCGGTAGTACAGTGCAGCACTGCCGGGGTCTGCATGATGTGATGCCAGTGCTGATGACCGCACAGCACCACGATGCGTCCCGCCAGAACGGGAGTGAGCTTATCCAGCAGAGTCTCACCGTCGACCCAGTGCCCGGCATAAAGCCCGTGATGCGCTTCGGCGTATTCCTTCTCCGGCAGCATGGGATAATGCCCGATGATGAGCAGCACGGCAGGCGGCGCGGCCAGAAGGGTATCGAGCGCCGGCTGTAACAGGTCCCAGTCCATGCGGGCAACGTGTTTGTCCTCACGGGGCCAGGGTTCTCGCAGTGTCAGGATGCCGATGTTTTCATGAGTGTGATAGGGCGGCAGCAGATGATCCGCGAAGAGCCGGCCAAAGTCGCCGCTGGCAAGGGCCTTGCGGTCATGGTTGCCAGCCACCACATACCAGGGGCTGCTAAAGCCGTTCAGAATTGAACACACCGTCTCAGTTTCCTGCGTCTCACCGGACTCGGTCAGATCACCGAGTACAAACGTCAGGTCCGGCGATTGGGCGTTCAACTGCTGGACAGCGGCCCGGGCCACTGCTTCGGCATCGCTCCACATTTTGCGGTTATGCCAGTGGCTTTCACCCGTATAGCCCACATGAAGGTCGGTCACAAGCGCAATTTTCATCGTCATTCGGCATCGCAATCGGGACGGATTGCCTGGGCCTTAACTCCTTTTGACAAAACAGGTTAGCGCTGCGGAAAATCCGCCAGGAAAAATTCACGATAAAGGCGATAGTGTGTTTCATCGTCTTCGCGCAGCAGCAGGCAGATGCTTTCTACTGTAACCGGTTCGGCGGTGAACAGGTCGAGCAGGGCTGTGTGCAGCGCCTCGCGTTCAGAACCCTTGTAGGGCATCATCAACGTAAAATGCGGAACCCAGCCGTCGAGCATGTAGGGGGTGTAATACTGCCGCACGCGCTGGGCATACACCGGGTTGAGCGTGGCCGGGTCCTTGCGGGCATAGGCTTCGCTCACATTCGAGCCAGTTCCATAGGGGTTCACGCGCGCGATCAGCATGGTATGCAGCATCAGCATGGCCGGGTTGGGGTCGTAGCGCAGCACCACAATTTCATCCTGCCAGAAGACGACACGCTCCTGTGGTGGGATGAAAAGATAGGCCGCGCTGGGATCGAAACAGTTCAGCACGTCTTCCATGGCCTGCTCAATCTGTGGCAGGACAGCGCGATCAAAGTAGAGTGAGTAACCGGTTGTGATATGGAATCCATAGGTCTGCGGCTGGGCCACCCAGGCAGGGTCGAATTCGGGCAGCGCAGCGCGAGAAGGGTTGTCCGCCGGCAGGTATTGACCGACGCGAACGTCGTAACCCAGAATTTCCGAGCCGCGCTGGTAGAGGGCGCTTTCGGCGGGTGGAATGTAGTAGACCGCGAATTTTGCCATCAGATCAATTCCACTTCCGCCAGCACAGGGTAATGATCGCTGGGATACAGCGGCGGCGATTCATCGGTGATGATGTCACAGCGGCGCGCAGCAAAGCGGCGTGTCATTATCCAGTCGATGCGCAGCCCCCTTTGCGGAAAGCGGTGGCCCTGAAACCCGTGATACGTATTGACCGCTGCGGTATGTCCGGCGGCGGTAAACGTATCCACATAGCCGCTGTCCAAAAAGACCTGATAGGCTTCACTGCCCGGCAGCGCGTTAAAGTCAGCCATGACGATCTGCGGCACTTCTGCCCCGGCAGTCTGAGCCAACTGTTGAATGACAAGCCGGGCAGACTCAGTGCGGGCCGTGTGAGATTCTGGTTCATGGGGAAAGTGGGTGTTAAGGATTACGATTTCGCTGCTGGATTCCGGGACGCGCAAGCGGACCCAGGTGGCTGCGCGAGGCAGGGTCGAACCCCAGCTTAAAGACCATTCAGCAGGCGTTTCGCTCAGGTAAAAGCCGCCGCTGTCCAGGCGCTCGAACCGCGCATGTTTCCAGTAGATGGGGACGCGGTGATAATTTTCGGCCTGCCGGATGGATACCGGGCCAGGCTCAGTTTCATAATCCGCCAGACTGGCCGCATAGTCTTCCAGATTGCCGCGCTGCGCTTCCTGAAATCCGATCACATCTGGCTCATATTTCAGGATCGTGGCGATGTTCAGATCACGGCGCTTGTCCCAAGCATTTTCACCGTCTTCGTGAAATGACCCACGCACATTGAATGTCATGATCCTCAGCCGCACGGTTATTCTCCGATGTCCTGTAGCAAACCGTTGGGGCTGAAATGGGTGTCGCGCAGGGGAATGGCGTCATCGATCAGGTGCTGAACATCTTCGGGATGATGAAAGACACCGATGAGTGCCACGCCCTGCGCCTTGAGTTCCGCCAGCCGCGCTGTGAGCGACTGCCGCGTGGTGACATCCAGCGACGCGGTGGGTTCGTCCAGCAGCAGCAGACGGCGGGGGGCCACCAACGCCCGCGCCAGATTGACTTTTTGCTGTTCGCCACCGGAGAAGGTGGTTGGATAGGCGTCCCACAGGTCACGCTTCAGCCCGAAGTTTTCCAGCATAATTTCCGCCTGCTCCAGTGCATCGGACAGCGCAGCGCCGGCAGCCAGCAGCGGTTCGGCGACCAGCTCCAACGCGCTGACACGCGGACGTGGGCGCAGGAACTGGGTGATGAAGCCGATTTCCTCACCGCGCAGCGCCAGCATGTCGATGTCTGCTGCCCGCGCCAGGTCAATTACCCCGCAGCGGCTGTGATAGAGCGCCTTCCCGCCGGATGGCAGATAACTGCGGAACAGGCAGCGCAGCAGGGTCGATTTGCCGATGCCGTTTGGTCCGCTGACCAGCAGAAACTGGCCGGTTTGTAGTGTGAAACTGAGCTGGTCGAACACCGGGATTTCGCGGCCCAGATGGTGAATATGAAAGAGCTTGATGTAATTGATGACTTCCAGAAGCGTCATGATCGTGTCCTGTCAGTGTACGGTGCGACCCCGGTCAGAGTTTGGCATGGACAAGCTGCTGGGTATAAGGGTCCTGCGGGTCTTCGAGAATCTGATCGGTCAGGCCCTGTTCCACTACCCGCCCGTCGCGCATGACCATCACGCGGTCTGCCAGCGTGCGGATCACACCCAGGTCGTGCGAAACAATGATGATCGTGATGGTGCGCTGGCGCTGAATACGTTTGAGTGTATCCAGCACCGTTGCCTGAATAGATACATCCAGGCCGGTAGTGGGTTCATCCAGCAGCAGGAGTTCGGGTTTGAGCGCAATCGCTTTCGCAAGCTGAACACGCTGCTGCATCCCACCGGAAAGCACCCTGGGCGGGTCATCCACGCGGTCCAGCGGAAACTCTGAAGCGTGCAGGGCATCGCTGGCGGACTGGCGCAGGGTGGCAAAGGTGCGTTCGCCCGTCACCAGCAGGCGCTCGGCGACATTGCCGCTGCTGCTGTAGTGCATTCGCAGGCCAATGTGCGGATTCTGGTACACAATGCCGATGTGATGGACCTGAATACTGCGACGGTCAAAGCGGTCCAGGTCAAACAGATTGGTATTCTGCACCCCGTCAATATTCAGATGATAGGTTCCGCTGGTGGGCGGGTCTTCCAGATTAAGCAGGCGTAGTACCGTTGATTTGCCCGACCCGGATTCGCCGACAATGCCCAATACCTCGCCGGGGTAGGCTTCCACATCGACATGGTCCACCGCGCGAATGCGTCCGTAGACTCTGGTTAACCCGCGCGCGGCAACCAGCGGTTTTTGCCGGTTGAGACGCGGCGCATCAAGCGTGATCGGGACGTTCCTTGAGGTATCCGTCATGATAGAAGTGCCCTTTATCATCGTAGTAGGTATCGCCAACCGCCACTGCTTCACCGCGCTGTTGGTTAACGAGTTTTTCCATGTATCCTGTGTCGGACAGTTCGTAAGCTGATGTGCCGTCTTCCTGCGGGATTTCGTTCATGAATTTGTGACCCGCGCCGGTTTTGCGGCAGTGCCAGCCGCGCTGATCTTCGACCTCGAAGGGCACATCCGTAAATTCCAGCGGGTAAACATTGGTGTAGGGTGGGACGGCATACAGGCGTTTTTCACGCCCGGCGGAAAGCAGAGTCAGGTGTTCCGCCTGATGCAGATCGGGCGTGTCCCAGCGGGGAATGGGGCTGGGTGACATAATGTAGCGGCCATGCACGAACACCGGGTAGCTGGCCCCCTGCACATAACGTTTGAAGCGGACAAGCTGTTCGTACAGCACCAGCCACATCTGCCCGTAATCCGCATCAGCATGGAGTTCGCGGGCTTTTGCTACGTCGGACTCGATGCGGCGCAGCGGTTCAGGATCAGGCACTTGCAGTATGAGCGCCTGACCTTCGCGCAGCCGTTCTTCGGGGATACGATGGCGGCTCTGAATGAGCGTGGCGTGGGTTGCGTCGGTGGTGGTTTGTGCGCCAGACATCCGCTGGATAAACCGCCGCAGATTGGCCGCGTTGACTGAATCGTCCGCACCCTGGTCGATGACTTTGACGCGGTCATCTGGCCCGACCAGACTGAGCGTGACCTGTAAACCACCGGTTCCCCAACCACGCGCAATCGGCAGTTCGCGGCTGGCATAGGGAACCTGATAACCGGGAATGGCAATGGCCTTGAGCATCCGCCGGCGTAATTCACGCTTGGCAAACGCATCCAGAAAACCATAGCTGTAACCTGTTTCGTGGGTCACTAAATCCTGTAAACCCATATCACATCTTATCCTTCTCAACGGTGTCCCGCGCGGTGTGTTCGTCCGGGTCCTTTTTCTCGCCCGCCGCTTCGGGGCCGTATAACACACTGATAACCTTGCGCACGCTGTCCGTGCTGCTGGCGAAAGTGACATAATGTGGCAGTTTGAAGTGAATGCAGAAGCCTGACGATTCGATTGGCTCGGTGTGGTACAGCACAAAGTCCTCATTGAGCGCAGGATGTGTATCAGCCCGGCTCATTTCCAGATCAAGCGTCGCGCCGGCGATCAGTTTGATTTCGTTCCAGCCCAGCGTGGCGGCGAAACCAATTTTGTAGCCAGCTTTGTCGTTGGTGACGACCTCGGCCTGACTGACACGCGCGTGCCCGATGCTGAAAAATTCCCCTGTCACCGGATGCTTTACCTGCACATCGGCCTGGGCGAGGCGTAGTTCGTTCACAGTGGGGTGGACAAACCCATAGCCGCGCATACTGGCGTAACCCAGCGCCAGGACACCGCCTGTGTCCGCGCGGGCGAGCGATTGCAGACGGTGAGCGCGTGGGGCCGGCATCATCACCGGGTCGCGGGTGACATCGGGGATGTCAGCGGGGTCCACATCGGTCAGTTCAGTACGCACTTCCTCGATCAGACCCTGCTGGCGCTGCCAGTCCGCTACCAGCGGGTAGTGCTGGGGCGCAGGGTCATCCGCCAGCGCAATCTCATCGGCTGGTGCGGGGGTCTTGTGGTCCAGCACATCCAGGTTCAGAATGCGGTGGCTGTAGTCCAGGGATGGCCCCAGAATTTGGCCGCCGGGAATATCCTTAAAGGCTGCCGATATGCGCCGCACGGTCAGCATGTCATCCACTGTGAGCGGTTTGGCGTAAGCGATGCGCGGTTGTGTGGACCGATAGGCGCGCAGCAGCAGCACCGCTTCGTACAGGTCGCCGCCTGATTGCGCGATTGCCAGCGCGGCCAGTTCGGGCGCATACAGCGAACCTTCACCCATCACCCGGTCCACCAGGTAAGGCATGGTATCCATGATCTGCTGGACGAGTTCGCGTGTCACCGCACCCTTCAGGTGATGATACAGTTTTTCGGATTCCTGAATGGCTTGCTCGCCGCCCTTGGTTGCTACATAAGCCATGTTTATTCCCCTTCGGTCATCTGTGTGGTGCGTGGCAGACCCATGATCTGAGCGCCGGATACCAGATAAATGTCCCAACCGCGCGGGTAGCGGTTGGCAGCGGCGCGCATCTGCCAGAATTCCGCCGGGACACCCTTAATCTGGATGGTCTGCGCTGCGCCAGGCGGGATGCCGGGGCCTTCCAGATGAAACTTATTTTCGGCGGTGAACTGACAGCCGATGATGAATGTCGCGCTCTGGTCAGGATACATCAGCGTGCCGATGCTGGCGGTCTTTGCCGCAGGCAGCATGGTGTAGTCCAGTTTCGGATAAAAATGATAGGCGGCGCGATCTGGCGGCAGGGCACGCGCACCCGTTTGTGACAGCGCGAGGGCGAGATCGCCATTCGGGGTGTAGTAGGATGTTTCCAGGTCGAGCAGGGTATCGGCAATAGTGTCAAATGCGTCCATACCGCCGGCTGGCAGATCGTAGACACGCCCCGGATAACTGAGCGACCACATCAGCGCGAGAAAGGTCTGGCGCGTGCGGGCCTCGTTTGGCGTGTAAGTGGGGTAACTGAACATCAGAAAGTCTCCATTTCAACCCGTGTGGCTTCCACTTTGCGCAGCAGGTCAGTCTGCGTGGTCTGCTGTGCCTGCTGCTGGCCGGCCAGAAAAGTATGGATGGTTTCGGTCATGACACCTGAAGAGAGCGCTGCATCAAGAACGGCGATGCCCATCGCAAAGGTCACGTCACGCCCGATGACCATGCCGTAACCTTCGATGTCATCGGCCAGACGAATGTGCGCTTCTGCGACCAGTGCCTCACCCAGATGAAAGGTTTCACCCTGCGCGCTGTCGGTGTAGGGGATCATCACCAGACCCGTGCGATTATTCAGGACTGTGATCTGACCTAAAGCGGGCAGAACTTCCTCTGCGAGTTGTTTGACAGCCTCCGCCGGAGCATGGGTCAGGATCGAAAGATAATCACGCTGCGAGAAGGCGGTCATGTCTGAAACCCCTTTATTCCGAAATCCGATGGTAGATACTCTTCTGTCAGGCGCATTTTGTCAATCAATCTCAAACAACGTTAAACGGATGATAACCAAATCTTGAAACACCCATAACGAGACTCACCGAATTCCCCGTTACTCTCTGCCACTGTGATGCGTTTGGAACCTCGAAGCGGTGGAAGGCTCTGATCTGTGCAGCATATTGATCTGTATCCGCAGGACAGTGAGCGCCTGCGAAAACACCAGAGTAAACAACTGGGAGCAGAACCCTGCATTCATGACCGGGTGATTATTCATGACAGCCATGTGGGATCATGGACAGAGATTGGCCCCGGCACACACCTCAGCGAATCCACTTTCGGGGATTACAGCTACGCCGCCGGGGATGTCAGCATCATCTACGCCGATGTCGGTAAATTCTGCTCCATTGCCTCACACGTGCGCATCAACCCTGGCAACCATCCGATGTGGCGTGTCACCCAGCATCACATGACGTACCGCCGCAGGATGTACGGCTTCGGCGAGGATGACCAGGAGTTTTTCGAGTGGCGGCGCGAACACCGCTGCATCGTCGGCCATGATGTGTGGATCGGGCACGGGGCGATTATTATGCCCGGTGTCACTATCGGCACGGGCGCGGTGGTGGGCGCTGGCGCAGTCGTGACGAAGGACGTTGAGCCTTACAGCATTGTGGTGGGGGTCGCGGCGCACCCGGTTCGCAAACGCTTTTCCGATGACATCATTGCGAAGCTTTTCAAAATCGCCTGGTGGGATTGGGACCGCGCGATGTTAGAAACCCGCTTCGACGATTTACTTGATACAGCCGCTTTCGTAGAAAAATACGGGTGATGGCGACCATGACCGGCACACAGGCGATGATTTTTGATCTGGATGGTGTGCTGGTCGATACAGTTGACCTGCATTACCACTCCTGGCGGTTCCTGGCGGAACAGCACGGTATCCCGTTTTCATGGGATGATATGGCGGATTTTCGGGGTCGCCAGCGGCGTGACTGCCTGCTGTCTCTTTTTCGGGGCCGCGCCCTGACCGAAGCCCAGATTGCAACTTATCTTGAAATCAAAAATGAACACTACCTGACCCGGTTGAATACCATGCCGCCGCGCCAACTGCTGCTGCCCCATGCCACCCGCCTGATCGAAAATGCGGTAGCGCGCGGCATCCGGCTGGGGGTGGCCTCGTCAAGCGCCAATGCGGTCCGTGTGCTGCGGCATGTCAATCTGTACCACCGTTTTGAGGTGGTTGCCGACGGCGGCACCGTTTTTCGTTCCAAGCCCGCCCCCGATATTTTCCTGTGGGCTGCCGGGGCGCTGGGGATACACCCGGCCCGGTGTGTGGTTTTTGAAGACTCCAAAGCAGGCATTCTGGCGGCCCGCGAATGCGGCATGGTGGCGATTGGTGTCGGCCAGAAAACACATCTCAGACACGCTCATCTCGTGCTGCCGGACCTGGGCGCAATGTCACTGGAAAACATACTTGAGGCAGTCCAGCAGATTCAGACCTGCCAACCATCACTGACCAGCGAAGCAGAGGAGGCCAGATGTTAGAAATCAAGGATGTTCGGGTGGTCTATCCCAATGGGACCGAAGCCCTGAAATCTGTATCGCTTACGATCCAGAAGAATGAAGTCGCCGCCATTATCGGGCGTTCCGGGGCAGGCAAATCAACCCTGCTGCGCGCCATTAACGGGATGCAGCCGGTGACATCGGGCAGTATCCGGCTGGATGGTCAGGAAATCACGACCATGACCGGCGCTGAACTGCGCCAATTGTGGCGGCAGATCGGGTTTATCTGGCAGGAATATAACCTGGTGGGCCGTCTGCCGGCGATGATGAACGTGCTGACGGGGCGGCTGGGCTATAACCAGAGTCTTGGCAGTTTGATGGGCTATTTTGATCGCAGTCACCGCCAGATTGCGCTGCGCAGCCTGGAGCGTGTGAACATGCTGCATCGCGCCAAATTCCGGGCAGATCGACTTTCCGGCGGCGAAAAACAGCGTGTCTCAATTGCGCGCGCGATTTCGCAGGAACCAAAGCTGCTCCTGGCGGATGAACCTGTCGCCAGTCTGGACCCTGAGCTTTCATGGACGGTGATGGGTGATCTGGCGCGTGTCGCCCGCGAAGAAGGTGTCCCCACCCTGATTAATATCCATCATGTGGACCTGGCGAAAGCCTTTACAGACCGGCTGATCGGTATCGCCAATGGGGTGGTCGTGTTTGATGGCCCGCCGGACGCGCTCGATGACACGATGATGGATCGCATTTATCGTTTTGACCAGCCTGAAGTACACACCGACCCGGTTGATATGCGCATGAATCTACCCGCCCTGGCTTAGTTGTAGAGATTGGTGACTTATGGCAACCACAACCAAACAAGAACCGCTTATCAGAACTGACAATCTGGCCCAGATTCGCGCAGAGCTTTCAAGACCTTTTCCGCAGTTGGGTCTGCCGACGATTATTACCATTCTGATCGCTCTGGCTGTGCTGGCCTGGGGCGTGAACGGAACGGAAGCCCGGCCCGAACGAATTGCCAACGGTATCCCGGCGCTGGTGCGTTTTGTTTCCGGTCTGATCCCGCCGGAATTTGAATTCAGCGAAGGCTCTGAACGGGTGATCAGCCTGTCCAGCCTGTCGGTGCGGGCGGTGGACCGCACTCCCAAAGCTGAACGCGCTCAAAAAGCCAGTGATGAAGACATTGCGAATCTGGCAGCAGGCCAGCGCGTGATGTATGTGTTGCAGGCGACTGATGATGATCCCTTGCAGGTCATCACCGCCGAAGAAGCGGCCAATTACAATGCGGAGACTGTCGAGGTGCTGCGCGCCTATGTCGTGGATGAGGGCATGACCATTGTTCTCGACGATTGGGATCAGAGTGTCATGATTGCTGAAGAGGGCATGAGGGTCGTCAATGCCGTGCCCGCAGAGAAGGTCAGATGGTCGTTGCCAAGCGTTATGTGCTTGAACAGGGCGAAATGCTGATCGGTTATCCGATTATCCTGAATGCGATTGTCGAAACGATCCAGATCGCAGTGATTGGAACCCTGGGCGCAATCCTCGCGTCACTGCCTTTTGCGCTGCTGGCTGCCCGCAATATCTCCCCGCACCCAGTCGTTTATCAGATTACCCGCGTGTTTCTGAATATCAACCGCTCAATTCCGGTTCTGATCTGGGCACTGATTATGGTGTCGGCAGTGGGGCTGGGGCCGTTCGCGGGTGTGATGGCGCTGATTATCGGTTCGATTGGCTCAACCGCGAAACTCTACGCCGAATCGTTTGAACAGATTGATCCCAACCAGGTGGCGGCAGTGCGCGCTACCGGGGCAGGGCGGCTGCAAGTGTTCAATTTCAGTGTTCTGCCCCAGGCATTCCCGCTGCTGGCAGCTTATTCGCTCATCAGTTTTGAGCATAACGTGCGCGATTCCACCATCCTGGGGATCGTAGGCGCAGGTGGTGTGGGTTTCATCATCCAGAAATATACCGCGTTGTTTCAGTTTCAACGCCTGATGGGCGCGGTCATCATCATCGCGATTATGGTGACGATTATTGACCGGGTCAGCGATTACATTCGCAAACGCATTATTTAACGCAGCAGATTATTCACCCTCTTTGTGATCGGGATGGGCGGTGAAAGCCGGTCATCTTGATGGATACAAAACTCGAACCGCATGAAATTTTAAGGAGAGAAGGATCATGAGGAAGTTTATCTGATGCTTGTTGCCGCCATTCTGGTGGTGACACCTGTGGTTGCTCAGGACGCAGATCGTTCTGACTGGCCGGCAGTATTCAGCTTTGGCCGTTTCGCCGGCGATGATGCTGCCAACGCGCTGTTGAGCGCCGAACCGCTGCGCGCCTATCTGGAAGCGGAACTGGGCATTCCCGTTCTGGTTAACACCGGCACAACCTACAGCGCCGTTATCGCCGCGATGGCCGCCGGTCAGGTCGATGCGATGGAAGTGGGGCCATTTGCTTCTGTAATTGCCGAACGCGAAGCGAATGCCGAACCCATCGCGGTGGGCGCCAGCGAAGACACCCTGGAACCCGGCTCTGAAGTGGTCTACGATGCGTCGATCCGCCCTTGTTATTACAGCGTCTTGGTCACCACCGAAGGCAGCGGCATCCGCACCCTGGCTGCT
>CAZKIB010000012.1:0-7275 GCA_964552425.1 uncultured Anaerolineaceae bacterium
AACATTATGAAAGTATTAAACGCTTGTGGGGAACGTAAATAGAGATTAGCATAATAGACGCTGAAAAATGGGCATTCCTTACCTGACCCGCATTCTGTGAGAAATCGGATGGACATCATCGAAATTGACAATCTGCGGCTGCGCTGTGTGATCGGGTTCAGCCCGCATGAACGCAAGGACAAGCAGGACGTGATTATCAGCCTGCGGATCGGCACGGATATGCGCCGCGCGGGTGAAACGGATAACCCCGATGATGCCTTCAATTATCGCACCATCACCAAAGCGATTATCCAGCATGTGGAGGCATCCGAATACTTTCTGGTCGAAAAACTGGCTGCTGAAATCGCCCGCATCTGCGTGGTGGATCATCACGCGCCCTATGTGCAGGTGCGGGTTCATAAACCGGGCGCGCTGCGTTTCTCTGATTCTGTCGGCGTCGTGATCGAACGGAGACCCGATGACTTCGCCTGACAAATCCTCCACAGTCTGCCTGTCACTCGGTTCCAATATCGCGCCGGAACAGAACCTTAAAAAGGCGGTGGCACTGCTGCGACTGCATGGACCTGTGCTGGCCTTATCCTCGGTCTATCGCACCCCGCCGCAGGGTTTCACTGGGCAGGCTGATTTCCTGAATATGGCCGTCCGGTTAACCACGACCCTGTCCCCGGCTGAATTCAAAGCGCAGATCATCGGTGATATTGAACGGCGCTTAGGGCGTGTGCGCGACCCGCGTAACAAGAATGCCCCGCGCACAATTGATCTGGATATTGCGCTCTGGAACCACGATGTATTCGATTATGGCGATAAACCCTGGCACATCCCGGACCCGGACATTCTGCGATTCGCGCATGTGGCCGTGCCGCTGGCAGAAATCGCACCGGATGAGGTTCACCCGGAAACCGGACAAACCCTTGCCCGGATCGCCGCGCAGTTGGATACCAGCGGGATGCAGCGTCAATTGCTGGACTTCCGGGACTACTTCTACATTGTCAATGTCGAAGGGGCTATCTGGCGGGACGGGCGCTACCTGATGATCGTTCGCGGCGCAGAGGAAGACCACGCTGCCGGGGCACTCGCGTTTGTCGGCGGCAAGGTCGAAGGTATTGACTGGCAGGCCAGCCAGATTCTTGAAGAAACGCTCAAACGCGAAATCCGCGAAGAAGTCGGGCTGGAAGTGGAATACATCAGCTACGTCCTGAGCCAGATGTTCACCGGAAGCGACCTTGAGCCGGTCATCAACATGGTGTTTCTGTGCCGTTACGCCGGTGGACAAATTACCATCAGCAGTCCCGGTGAAGTCGCGAGCGCGGAATGGCTCACACCGGACGAAATTATCAGTCATCGCGCCACCCCGCCCTGGATCAGTGATTACCTGGACTCTGTAGAGCAAACCCGCACGCGCCTCGGCTGGTAAATGACGTTTGCCCGACGAACCCTACCGCAACGCGGACAATCGGGTACAATTACGCCGCAGTTCGACCTGGAGGGATCATCATGAACCTCATGGATTATGTCAATATTCTGGTGCGGCGCGGGTGGATTATGGTGCTGCTGGCTGTGATCGCCGCCGCCAGTGCCTTCGTTCTCAGCAAGCAGATGACCCCGGTCTATCGCTCCACGCAGCGCGTCCTCATGCAGCCGACCCGCGCCGACCTGGGCCTGACCGAAGCGAGCAAAACACTGCTGGGCAGCCATGTCTCGTACCTCAACAGTGAATTTCGGGCGCAGGAAGTCATCGACAATTTAAACCTGGATATGACACCAGGGCAGCTTAAAAGCGCTGTCACCATCGCGTCTGACCCGCTCAATCTGACTATTCAGATTGATGTGGATCTGCCGGATGGCGACCTCGCCAACGATGTCGCCCGCGAATGGGGCAACCTGCTCATCCAGTATCGCAACGACGAAAACCAGCGCGCCCGGCGTGAAGACCATATCAACGCCAGCTTGCAGGATGTGGCGATCTACTCACTGCTGCGCCCGCAGCCTACCATCAACACGATTGCCGGCGCGATTCTGGGGTTGATCGCCGGCGGTGTCATCGTCTTTATTCTGGAATATCTTGAAAGCAGCATCGTCCGCAGCCGGGACGATGTGGAACGCAGCGCCGGCATCCCTGTCCTCGCCGCCATCCCGCACAGCGAAGGGTAAATCATGGCCGATAAAAAACTGATTACACTGGCCGAGCCGCGCTCCGCCGCCGCCGAAGCCTATCGCGCCCTGCGCACCAACCTGATGTTCAGCAGTGTCGAAAAACCGATCAGCACCCTGCTGATTTCCTCACCGGCAGAAAGCGAAGGCAAAAGCACCGTAATCGCCAATCTGGCGGTCACATTCGCACAGGGGGGGCATAAAACCATCCTGGTGGATACCGACCTGCGCAAGCCTTCACAGCATGACATCTGGGGCATTTCCAACGAGCGCGGGTTAACGACTATGATGCTGGAAAATGCCGCGCTGTCCAATCCACCGCTGGTCAGTGTAGGTGTCGATAACCTGCTGGTGCTGCCGGCTGGCCCGCTGCCACCTGTGCCTGCCGATATGCTCGGCAGCCAGCGGATGAATGAAATCATCGGCCTGTTGAAAGCCCGTGCGGGTTACATATTATTCGACAGCCCGCCAGTGCTTGCAGTAACCGACGCGGCCCTGCTTGGCTCGAAGCTGGATGGCGCGCTGCTGGTGGTGCAGGCCGGCCATACGCGCCGCGAGCATACCGCCCGCGCGAAAGAGGCGTTGGAACGGGTGCACGTGCGCATTGTGGGCGCAGTTCTCAGCAATGCACCCCGTCAGAATACCGGCAGCTATTACGGTTAATTGAGGAGGGGCTATGGCCCAGACAGATCAGTCTTTCAGCGCGCAGGTTTCAGTAAAAGCAGCACTCGGCTATCTGCTCTACCTGCCACCGGATTATGACACGCAGGCGCAGTGGCCCCTTATCATTTTTTTGCACGGCTATGGGGAACGCGGCAGCGATCTGGAACTGGTCAAGAAACATGGCCTGCCCAAACGCATCGAAGCAGGGGATGACTTCCCGTTCATTATTGTGTCCCCTCAATGCCCGGATACTGTCGTCTGGCCGGAACAGGTTATCGAACTGAACGCGCTGCTCGATCATGTGATCGCAACCTGTAAGGTGGATACGCGCCGCATTTATCTCACCGGCCTGAGCATGGGCGGTTACGGAACATGGTATTTCGCCTCACGCTTTCCAGAACGCTTCGCGGCCATCGCGCCGATCTGTGGGGGCGGCGGCTGGTGGATGCACGGGCGGCTGGTGAATCTTCCCACCTGGGTCTTTCATGGGGATGCTGACCCGACTGTCCCTCTCGCCGAATCTGAGCGAATGGTGGAGCGGATTCGTGATGCCGGTGGTGATGTAACCTTGACGGTGTATGCTGGGGTCGGCCACGATAGCTGGACCGAGACGTACAACAGCCCCGAACTCTACGAATGGTTCCTGAGCCACACGCTGAAAGCTTAGATTATGCAGACACAACATTTTTCCGGCCAGATCACCCGCGCCGTCAGCCTGAATTACCTGCTGTATCTGCCGCCGAACTACGAAGCGCAGACATCCTGGCCGCTCATTCTGTTCCTGCACGGGCGAGGAGAACGCGGGAATGATCTGAGTCTGGTGCAGAAGCATGGTCTGCCCAAACGCCTTACAGATGGCGATCACTTCCCGTTTATCATTGTCGCGCCGCAGTGTCCGCCAGGTTCCTACTGGACAGAAGAACTGGATGCTTTGAATGTCCTCCTCGATCATGTCATCGCCAGCTATTCTGTGGACGAAAACCGGGTGTATCTGACCGGGTTGAGCATGGGCGGGCGCGGGGTATGGAATCTGGCCGGGCGTTATCCCCAGCGGTTTGCCGCCATCGCCCCCATCTGTGCGGGAGCGCATCCCTGGGCCGCCCAGGAACGCCTCGGCAGTGTGCCTGTGTGGATTTTTCATGGAGGGGCAGATCCGGTTGTACCCGCCAGCGAGTCTGAAAAAATGGCGGAATATCTGCAAGCCGCCGGGGGTGATGTTCGCCTGACCATTTATCCGGGTGTCGATCATGATAGCTGGACCATCACCTACAATAATCCTGAACTCTATGAATGGTTCCTCAGCCACAGCCGCTGATGAAAGGCTACAACCATGCCAAAAGGCAAGGCGACTCGCGCTATTCACGGCCGGCGTGATCCCCTTCTGGGCGCAAACTACCCGATTTATACCAGCAGCACCTTCGCCGTGCCCAGCAGCGACACCTACGAAACCGATTGGGACACGTTCGATTTCTACACGCGCATCTCAAACCCGACGATCCGCAACGTCGAGGAAAAACTGGCTGCCCTGGAAGGGGGTGAAGATGCCGCCCTGTTTGCCAGTGGGATGGCCGCTATCGCTTCTACCTTTCTGACATTCGTCGGCAGCGGGGACGCTCTCGCAGTAAGTCGCCATGTTTACGGGGGGACCTATCATCTGCTGCGCGACATTGTGCCGCAGTTCGGCGTGGATGTGCATTTTCTGGACGATGACGAACTCTACGATCTCCAGCAGTATGCCCCCACCGCAAAGCTCGTTCACTTTGAGACCCCGGTCAACCCGACCAGCCGGTGTGTGTCGATCCCTCGCGTGGTCGAGTCGGCCCGACAGATCGGCGCGCTGCTGACGATTGACAGCACCTTCGCCTCGCCGATCAATCAGAACCCGCTGGCTATGGGGGTCGATATTGTGCTGCACAGCGCCACCAAATATCTGGGCGGGCACAGCGACATCATGGCCGGAGCGGCCATAGGAACACATGCCCACATTAAGGAAATTCGCCAGCGGCGTAAATTGTTCGGCGGCAACAGCAACCCGCACGAAGCGGCTCTGCTGGATCGCAGCCTGAAGACACTCAAGGTGCGGGTCGAAGCCCATAACCGCAGTGCGCTGGCGCTGGCTGAATATTTTGAAACGGAACCCAAAGTCCGCTGCGTGCATTATCCGGGTCTGAAAGACTCCCCTTCGCACGCAGTCGCCAGCAGCCAGATGAGCGGCTTCGGCGGAATGCTCGCCATTGAACTGGCTGATCTGCCCGCCGCCAAGACCTTTTGCGATTCACTGGAACTGGCGCTGAATGCCGTCAGTCTGGGCGGGGTCGACACGCTGGTCAGCATTCCGGTCCTCGCCACGCACATCAACATGAGCGATGAGGAACTGGCCGCCGCCCACGTTACCCCAGGCACGATTCGTATCTCCGCTGGCCTGGAAGATGTCGAAGACCTGATCGCCGATTTTCAGCAGGCGCTGGCAAAACTATGACGATCCGTATATTCGACTTATCCGCAGATCACCAGACTGCTATCCGGCAGGCGGCTGAACTGCTGGTGATCGGTTTCAAAGAGCATTGGCCGGATGCCTGGCCCACGCTGGAAGACGCGCTGGAAGAAATTGACGATCTGCTGCAATCAGGCCGCATCTGCCGCGTGGCGCTCGATGAACAGGGGACGGTAATTGGCCTGATTGGGGGTCAGGAAGCCGGATATGACGGCCACGTGTGGGAACTGCACCCGCTGGTCATTCACCCGGACCATCAGGGGCACGGAATCGGGCGACTGCTGGTAAACGATCTTGAGGGGCGGGTGCGTGAACGCGGCGCGCTGACGATGCTGCTGGGCACAGACGACGAAGACAATATGACCACACTGGCGGGTGTCGAGCTGTACAGTGACACGTGGCAACGCATTCACGGCGTTCAGAACCTCAAAAATCACCCGTACAGCTTCTATCAGAAAATGGGCTACACCATTGTCGGTGTGATCCCGGACGCCAATGGCCCCGGCAAACCCGACATTCTCATGGCGAAACGTCTGCGCTGATCCACGCCAATTTCGTAAATTTCTTATGGATAAATATCTGGCAGGTTCATGTTAGGCAAGTGTTAGCCTGTCTGCACAGACTGGATACGAATCCGTTTCCGCGAGTTGATCGCTTGTCGGATATAAGGAGTGTAAATCAAAGACTATGAAGGGACTGATACTGAGTGGGGGGAAAGGAACCCGGCTGCGTCCGCTCACCTACACGCAGGCAAAGCAGCTTATCCCGGTTGCCAACAAACCGGTGCTGGTGCGGGTGATCGAGACCATCCGGGAAGCCGGCATCTGCGACATTGGGGTCGTCGTGGGCGATACCCACGCCGAAATCGAGCGTACCCTGGGTAATGGCAGCAACTGGGGCGTGAACATCGTCTACATTCCACAGGAAAGCCCCGATGGTCTGGCGCACGCGGTCAAAATCTCACAGGATTTCCTGGGTGATGACCGTTTCGTCATGTTCCTGGGGGATAACGTCATTCAGGGCGGCATTTCCAGCCTGATTGACGACTTCTCGCGCAGCGACTGGAACAGCCAGATTGTACTCAAAGAAGTCGAAAACCCGCGTTCTTACGGTGTCGCGGCTCTGCGACCGGATGGGAGCATCGAGCAGCTCATTGAGAAACCTCAGAATCCGCCCAGCAATCTGGCTCTGGTGGGTATCTACATGTTCGACCAGCACATCTGGGAAGCCGTTAATGCCATCAAACCCTCGGCACGCGGGGAGTACGAAATCACCGACGCCATTCAGTGGCTCATTGACGCCGGCTACCGGGTGTTCCCGCATGTCCATGAAGGCTGGTGGGTGGATACCGGCAAGGCCCCGGATATGCTGGAAGCCAACAGTCTGGTGCTGGAAGAACTGAAACCGGCCATTGCCCCGGATGCGGTCATTGAGAACTCGCAGGTTGACCGGCGTGTGACGGTTGAAAGCGGTGCGCGGATCATCAACAGTGTGGTGCGTGGCCCCACCATCATCGGTAAGGACACCCTGATCGAAAACAGCTACATCGGGCCGTTCACCAGCATCTACCATCACGTGACCATCCAGAACTCCGAGATCGAACGGAGCATCATCCTCGAAAACAGCATGGTTTCCAATATCGGCGTGCGCATTCAGGATACACTGATTGGTCGTAATGCCACTGTCCAGCGCGGCGAGGAAAAACCCCGCGCCATCAAGATGAATCTGGGCGATCACAGTACCGTATGGATGTTGTAGAATAGCGCCATCATCAAACCAACAGGAAAGTTGATGTATGACGAATTCAATCGAACTGGTCGTCGTAGACCTCGATGGTACGCTGCTGAATAAAGACCATGCCATTACCGAACGGGCCGCACAAACCATCAGGGCCGTTCGTGAGCGCGGTGTCAAAGTCATGCTGGCAACCGGCAAATCCCGCAGTTCTGCGCTGCACATCATCGAAC
>CAZKIB010000012.1:7308-12836 GCA_964552425.1 uncultured Anaerolineaceae bacterium
CGGGCATTTTTGTTCAGGGTTTTGTGATCCATAATGCCGATGGCAGCATCCGCCAGCAGGTCACGCTGGACCGGGCCATCGCCCGTCAGGTGATTACCTTCGCTGAAGACCGGGGTCATTCCCTCATCGCCTACAGCGGCACGACGACTTATGTGCGCGCCCGCAACCATCATACCAATCTCATCGTCGAATACGGCGAACCGGAACCGCAGGTGGTTGGCCCGCTTCAGAACATCCTGGACAGCACCCCTGTTAACAAGCTGGCCGCTGTGGACCGTCACGATCCACGCCGCATCAAAGCCCTGCGCTGGCACCTGAACATGCAGCTTGATGGCACGGCCCGCCTTGTGCAGCCCGCTGTACCGGAAATGGTCGAGGTTTTGCCCAAAGGCGGCTCGAAAGGCGCTGCGCTGCGGAATTTGCTCAAGGAAATGCGCATCTCACCGGCCAATGTGCTGGCCGTTGGCGATGGCGAAAACGATATTGAAATGCTGGAAATCGCCGGCCTGGGTGTGGCCGTTGCCAATGCGGAACCCGTCGCCAAAAACGCCGCAAAATTTGTGACCGACGCCAGTTATGGGGATGGCGTGGCCGAAGCTATTGAGCGTTATGTCCTCCAGCCTGCCGCCACCGCCAGCGAACCAGACGCAAGCATGGCCGAAACAACACTCGAAAATCCAGTCGAGACTGAGGTCGAAAACACATGAAAAACATCTTCGTCACCGGGGGCGCGGGCTTTATCGGCAGCGCATTTGTCCGCCACATGGTCGCCAATCACCCGGAATATAACATCATCGTCTATGACAAACTGACTTACGCCGGCAACCTGGACAACCTGCTGCCGGTCAGCGATGAACCCAATTATCGTTTCGAGCAGGGGGATATTGCCCACCGCGAAACGGTGCGGCGGGTCTTCGAGCAGCACGAGATTGACACGGTAGTCAACTTCGCCGCCGAAAGCCATGTGGACCGCAGCATTCTCTCGCCGGATGCCTTTGTGCATTCCAACGCGGTGGGTGTCCACATTCTGCTGGATGAGTCCCGCCTGTTCGGGATCGAGCGCTTTGTACAGGTGTCCACCGATGAAGTGTACGGTGACATCGAAGAAGGCACTTTTTCCTTCGAGGATGACCCATTCCTGCCCAACAGCCCGTATGCAGCCAGCAAAGCCGCCGGTGAACTGATGGTACGTGCCTATCACATCACACACGGGTTGAACACAGTGGTGACACGCGGCAGCAACACCTTCGGCCCCTATCAGTACCCCGAAAAGCTGATGCCGTTTTTCATCAGCGAAGCCATTGATGATCGCCCCCTGCCTGTTTACGGCAATGGCAAACAGGTACGCGACTGGCTGTATGTCGATGACCATGCCCTCGGTGTGGCAACGGCCCTGTTCAAAGGTGAAGCAGGTCAGGCGTACAATATCGCCGGGGAATACCGCGAGCAGAATATCAATATCACCCACCGCATTCTGGAACTGCTCGACAAACCCACTTCGCTGATTAAGCATGTACCAGACCGCGAAGGCCATGACCTGCGTTATGCCATGAACTGCGACAAACTGACCGCGCTTGGCTGGCAGCGGCAGCACACCTTCGACAGCGCTATCAAGGAAACTGTGCGCTGGTATCAGCAGAATGAGTGGTGGTGGCGCAAGATCAAGACCGGCGAATATCTGGAATATTACAAGCGCCAGTACGCCGCCCGGCTGGCCGCTGCCGAAAACGCCTGATCCAGCCTGTTTTTCAGGTTAACTTAAAAGCCGCACTCGCGCACGGGTACGGCTTTTTTTGTTGTCGAGGCATAACCTGAATCAAAACGCTGAGACTGCCGGGATGATCTCTTTGCCAAAAATTTCCAGCGGGGTAATGTCGTGGGTGTTGGGCATATTGAACAGGGCGTGCTGAATCCCTTCATCCGCTAACTTCCGACACTTGTCAATGACATCCTTGGCGGACATCTGGCCGGGAGCGAGATAGACCGTATCAAGCGTGGTCTTTTCAATCGCATCGTAATCGCGTTTCAGGCGATCACAATGCGATTTCAGCACGTCCAGTTTCTGGCGGATCACCTCTGCGCCCATCCGCGCGAACAGATTGGCAGCGGCGGCATACTGCGCCACCAGCCGGAGCGTCTGGGTTTCACCCACGCCCCCGATCAGGATGGGCGGATGTGGCTTTGAAAGCGGCTGCGGCACACACAGGGTTTCTGCCAGATGAAAATGTTTACCTTCGAATGCGCCATTATCGTCGCTCCACATCTGCTTTGCGATCTGAAGCGTTTCTTCCAGGTGTTCAAAGCGCCGGGCGACAGGTGGAAACGGCACACCCAGGCCCAGCGCCTCGCGTTCGAACCAGCCTGCGCCGATTCCCAGATAGGCCCGCCCCCCGGAAAGCACATCCAGTGTCGTGGCTGTCTTGATGAGAACTCCTGGATGGCGGTAGATCACGCCCGTTACGAGTGTCCCCAACCTGACCCTGCTGGTCAGACCCGCGATGTAGCTGAGGGTGCTGTAGCTTTCCAGCATATCGTTTTCTGGCGGGCCGATAACACCAATCTGGAAAAAATGATCCATCACCCAGATGCTGTGAAACCCGGCGTCTTCAGCCGTCTGCACAATTGTCTTGAGGGTTCCGGGCAGTGCTTCTGGCCCGCCCGGCCACGTGAAATTCGGAATCTGCAATCCTACACGCATGGCTCAACCTTGTCTGCTCGTTATGCGACAGGTGAACTATAGCGCGTCGGTGCTTTACAAAAACCGGAAAAAGGTCTAGTTTACTGGCTGGCGACCATCCCAGGAACCAGCGGCACACCCCCGGCGTATAACCACGCATCGAAGAGGGCGTCAAGTTCCTGCCCGCTGACCTCCTCGGCGAGCGCGATAAAATCGGCGGTGCTGGCATTACCATATTTGAAACGGTCCGCATAAGTCCGCAGAATCTCGAAGAAGAGATCGTCTCCAATCTCCAGCCGCAGGGCGTGCAGAGTCCACGCGCCCTGCTGATAGACGCCCGTGTTAAACAGACCATCATCCACCGGGTCGCCGGGCGTAAATCTGCGATCGGCAATATTCTCATAAAAATAGCCCATCATGCCTTCAAAAGCGTCCGGGCCATATTCGTGTTCAACCCAGAGGGCGCTGGCATAGGTCGCAAAACCCTCGTTCAGCCAGATGTCCTGCCAGCGTGCCGGGCTGATGCTGTTGCCAAACCACTGATGCGCCAGTTCATGCGCGACCACCGTTTCCGTATTGCTGCGCTCCGAGATGACCCCTGCTACCGCGCCAGGCACAACCTGTGACCCAAACAGCGACAGTGTTTGCGTTTCCAGCGCGAAGAACAGGGGGACATCGGCCATCACCACCCCGTAAGCCTCAAACGGATAGGGTCCGAAGGTATCGCTGAAAAATGCGATCATATCCGCCGTTCGCGCGAACACCGGGGCCGCGTCGTCAGCGAGGCGTTCTGGGAAATAATTGCGTATCAGTAAACCATCTGGCCCAGACTCGGTCACTTCGACAAACTCCGCGATGTTCACTGTCGCCAGATAACTCGCCATCACATGTTCAGTTTCCCAGATATAGGTTACACGCTCCCCTTCGTCCAGCGTGTCTTGCAGCAGGCCGTTGGCAGCCACGACATAGGGTTTCGGTACGGTAATTTCAAAGGTATAGGTTGCTTTATCCAGCGGGTGATCGTTCACCGGGAACCACGCCGCCGCGCCGGCTGGCTCACTGGCGACAAACACCCCCCGATCATACCAGTTCCAGCCGCGAGAGAAGGCATCCTCAAACTGAACACCTTCGCCCGGTTCGCCGTTGTAGGTGATTGACACCTGAAATGTTTCCCCATCCAGAAGCACTTCCGCCGGCGTGATGCGCAGTTCACGATTATGGCGCAGATAAGCAGCCTGCACTTCGTTCACCACAATTTCATCAAGAAACCTAAAAAATCGAGGTTAAATACCGAAAGATTTTGCGTGGCGCGGGCATCAATCGTGACGGTGCCGGCGATGGTGCTGTCATCCAGATCGACATCCAGATCAATCGTGTAATGCTGCACATCATAGCCGCCGTTGCCGAGTGTAATCCCATAGAGATCACCCACACCGGGAGCGCCGGGACGCGCATCCTGAGCGCGAACGGACCACACCGCGCTGGTCAAACACAAAAAAACGAACAGCCATTTCCTCATTTATTTCATTCCTTGCGAATCGGTACGCCCATCCATTAAAGTAGATACTGTGCAAACACAGGATTGGTTGTCTGGTCTCATCTGCTGCTTAGAATGGAGTACAGCGTGTCGGTCAAGAACGAGCTTGAAAGTGAGCAGCGGCTTCCACAGGGGGCCAGCCTTGAACTGGAACGGGTAATCTTTTTCAGTGACGCGGTCATCGCTATCGCCATCACCCTCTTATCGGTTCAGATCGGACTGCCGGCTGACATTGATCCAACACAGCTTCCCGGCGAAATCCTGAAACTGCTCCCCCAGTTTGGCGTCTATACACTCAGTTTTCTGGTCATTGGCAATTACTGGGTGATCCATCACCGGGTTTTCAGAAACATCAGACACTATGATAGCACGCTGTTGTGGCTCAATGTGATTTTCCTGCTGTTCATCGCCTTTTTACCAGTCCCCAGTCACGTTTTTGGACGTTACCCCATGCAGCAGTCGGCCATCATCTTTTTTGACATCTTTCTCATTCTGACCGGTCTGTCGCAGGCGGCGATCTGGCGTCATGCCAGTAATCAGCACCGGCTCATCGACAAAAGCCTGAGCCAGGAATTGGTAAACTGGGGGCTGGTGCGCAGCCTCGTACCGCCAGTGGTGATGCTGCTGTCGATCCTCCTGACTTATATCAACCCGATTTCTGCGATCCTTTCCTGGGGATTAATCTGGATCGGTTTTGTGATCCTTAATCACTATTATCCACGCAATACCCCACCCAATGCCATGCGGCGCTCGAATCCATAGATAACCGTGTTAGAATTCAGATTATTGCAGACAACAGGGGAGCAGTGAACGCCATGCGTATTCTTGTCACCGGAGCAGCCGGGCGGCTGGGCAGCCGGCTGGTCGAAAATCTGAAACAGGACGGTCACGACGTGATCGGCGCCGATATTGTGGGCGATCACGTTCAGCATCTGGATATTTCCAGCTATGAAACCACCTGCGAATTTATCGCTGGCCTGCGCCCCGATGTGGTGATCCACCCGGCAGCATGGACCGATGTGGACGGCTGCGCGCGCGAACCTGAAAAAGCCATACTCATCAACGGTTTTGGCGCACAGCATGTTGCGCTGGGCGCGGCAGCGGCAGGCGCGTCGATGGTTTATATCAGCAGCAACGAAGTCTTCGACGGGCAGGCGGGCCGGGCCTATCGTGAATATGATGTCACCAATCCGGTGAATCCTTACGGTTACAGCAAATGGGTCGGCGAACGTGCGATCCAGCACATCAACCCCCGCCATTATATTGTGCGGACGGCATGGCTGTTTGCGCACGGCGGCAAAAATTTCATTCAGG
>CAZKIB010000012.1:12851-14382 GCA_964552425.1 uncultured Anaerolineaceae bacterium
CAACGCGGCACAGGCGAACAAACCCCTGCGCGTCGTCACCAACGAAGTGGCGAACCCTACGTATAACGATGATCTGGCTGAAGCCATCGGACAACTGATCGATACAGGGCGCTATGGCATTTATCATTTCGTCAACGAAGGGGCCTGTTCACGTTATCAGTTCGCGCGTTACTTCCTCGACAAAGCCGGCTACCAGAACACCCCGGTTGAACCCATCAGCAGCCATCAGTGGCCGCGTCCATCCACACCACCCCCCTATGCGGCGCTGGAAAATCTGGCTGGAAAACAAGTGGGTATCACCCTGCGACCCTGGCAGCAGGCAGTGGACGCCTTTCTGGAAAAAGAAGATTTGCTTCGGTGAACCCTTCTATTCGTCTGCGAGCCTGCCTTGCTGTGGTTGAAAACCATAAAATTCTGCTGGTGCCCCATTTTGATACCGACGCAGGCCCAATCCAATGGCAGATTCCGGGTGGCGGAGTGGAATTTGGGGAATATGCAGCAGACGCCGCGCTGCGCGAGTTCCGTGAAGAAACCGGGTTTGAAGGTGAATGCGACAAGCTGCTCACCATTCATGAGACCATCAACCCGGTAAGCCCCTGGCACAGTGTCACACTGGTTTATACAGGTCGGATAGCCGGTGGCGAAATGACCCACGAAGAAACCCCCTGGGGCATTCGCACACCCCGCTGGTTCAGTCTGGATGATCTTCGCGATGTCGCGTATCATCCGTCAGGTGCGGTTACAGAGGCGCTGCGATCAGGTGATTGATTCTCTGTTTTCCATCATCATACCAAACTGGAACGGTGCACGTTTCCTGCCGACCTGCCTGGGCTCACTGGCCCGTCAGACCTATCCTCATCTTGAAATTATCGTCGTGGATAACGCCTCGTCGGATCATTCAGCCTCGATAATCCAATCCCGGTATCCACATGTTCACCTGCTTCAACTGCCAGAAAATCGTGGTTTTACAGGCGCGTGCAACGCCGGTATCACACAGGCACGGGGGGAATTTATCGCTCTGCTCAACAACGATACCGAAGTGGATAACGACTGGGCAGCCGCTGTGATGGATGCTTTCGAGCGTCACCCCGAAGTGGGTTCCATCGCTAGTAAAATGCTGCTGTTTGACCGGCGCGATCACATTCATACCACAGGGGACTTTTTCACACGCGATGGCCGGGCAGGCAACCGGGGTGTCTGGGAGCAGGATACCGGCCAGTACGATCAGGAAGAGTATGTCTTCAGCGCGTGTGGTGGCTCGGCGGTTTATCGGCGCGCGCTGCTCGACCAGATCGGTTTGCTGGATGACGATTTCTTTTTCTCAGGGGAAGATGTCGATCTCGGCTGGCGGGCGCAGTTGGCAGGCTGGCGCTGCCTGTATGTCCCCACAGCGGTGGTCTATCATCACCTTTCAGCCACCGGAGGCGGTGTAACGGCCAGTTATTATGATGGACGCAACCTGATCTTTATTCTGGTTAAGAATTACCCGGCTGAACTCTGGCGAAAACATGGTATGTTGATTCTAAGGGCA
>CAZKIB010000012.1:14392-15263 GCA_964552425.1 uncultured Anaerolineaceae bacterium
CGAAGCGCTTCGGGCCTGGCGGGGTGAAGCGGCGCGCGCGCGACTGCGCGGCATGTTCGCCGGGCTGATCGGGATGCCGCGCATCTGGCGTAAGCGTGCCGCTGTACAGCAGGCCAGAACTGTTTCGATTGTGTACATCGACAGTATCCTGTCCGAACCTCGCTGAACAATTTAGAGGATTTACATTACAGTGCCTTCAAGTATCCTTAAACAAGCGAAGGATTGTGTATGACTGAAACATTTGCCGCCAATTCACATCACGGAGAAAAACAGTTGGCGACCTCCGAACGTCCCTGGCTGTCGATCATTATTCCCGCGCACAACGAACAACGGCGTCTGCCACCAAGCCTGGAAAAGATCGATGCTTTCCTGCATGACCAGCCCTACGAAGCGGAAGTCATCGTCGTTGAAAACGGCAGCACCGACCAGACAGTGGAAGTTGCGGAGGACTTTGCCAGAACCCATCCGTATGTCAGAGTGGTTCAGGCCACCGTGCGCGGCAAAGGTCTGGCGGTCAAGGTGGGGATGCTGGCCGCGCGGGGCGAGTTTCGCTTTATCTGCGATGCTGATCTTTCCATGCCCATTGAGGAAATTGTCAAATTTCTGCCCCCACACTCTCAGGATTATGATGTTATTATCGCCACTCGCGAAGGCGCAGAGGCGAATCGTGTGGGTGAACCGGAACACCGCCATATCATGGGGCGTGTTCTCAACCTGATTATCAAGCTGACTGCCGTGCCTGGCATCGAAGATACCCAGTGCGGGTTCAAAATGTTCTCCCGCAAAGCCGCCGAAGACCTGTTCGAGGCGCAGCAGATGGTCGGCATCGGCTTCGATGTGGAACTGATTTACCTCGCGCGCAAACGCGGTT
>CAZKIB010000012.1:15282-35386 GCA_964552425.1 uncultured Anaerolineaceae bacterium
AAGTGCCCATTACATGGTATTTTGACGCGGACAGCCGGATGCGTCTCGTCCATGACTCCCTGCATATTCTGCTGGAAATCTACGAAATCCGCCGCAACTGGGTTAGAGGCGTTTATGCCAAAAAAGAAAGGCCCCAAACCGAACCTGATGTATGAGCACCAGATTCATCACCAGGGGTATCGGCTCATTATGGGAATGGACGAAGCCGGACGCGGCGCGTGGGCCGGGCCTGTAACCATTGGCGCGGCGTGTTTGCCGTTGGACCGACCAGACCTGAACAAACTGCTCGTGGATGTGCGCGACAGCAAGGTGATGACTCCCCGACAGCGCGAACGCACCGTCGAAAGAATTAAGAACATTGCCATCGCCTGGGGCATCGGCAGCGCCAGCAACTCGGAAATTGATGAACATGGCATCAACCCGGCGACCAAACTTGCCATGCAGCGCGCGCTGGAAGACGCGAACAGACGCTTCCCGACTTTCAAACCGGACTGTCTGTTTCTCGATGCGCTGATCTGGCCGGAGAAAATCGCCGAGATTCCGCAGGTAACGATTGTGGATGGCGACGCGCGTTCGCTGACGATTGCCGCCGCCAGTATCATCGCCAAAACCTGGCGCGATCAATTCATGCGTGAACTCGACAGCGAACTGCCGCAGTACAATTTTGGCGCTCACAAGGGCTACGGCACGGGCAGCCATACAGCCAACCTCAAAACTTACGGCCCATCACCCTTCCACCGGCTGACCTATGAACCAGTGCGTAAAACCCTGACCGATACGAGGCAGACTGAATGAAGCTGGCGCTGGTGCATGACTGGCTCAACCAGGTCGGCGGGGCGGAAGATGTTCTGGCGGCGCTGGTGAATGCTTACCCGGATCGCCCCATCTACACCAGCATCTACGCCCCGGACCTGATGCCAGCCGATTACCGGCAGTGGGACATTCGCACCCTCTGGCTGGATAAACTGCCCGGCATTCACACGCACCACCAGCCTTATCTGCCGGTCTATCCGCTTGCCTGGGGCGGGCTTGACCTGTCGGACTATGAGGTGATCCTGAGCAACAAGAGCGGTTTCTGTCACGGCCTGCAACACGACGCGAAATCGCTGCATATCTGCTACTGCCTCGCGCCGACCCGTTACGTCTGGCAGATGGAGGGGTACATCGCCCGCGAAGGACTCGGTAAACCGGTTGAACTGGCCCTGCGTCCGCTTGTCACCGCGCTGAAACAGTGGGATTATCGCGCCGCGCAGCGCGTCAACCATTTCATCGCCATTTCGACAGAGATTCAGCAGCGCATCAAAACCTATTATGACCGTGACTCAGTCATCATCTACCCGCCTGTGGATACGACGCGCTTTCAGCCATCAAACACGGTTGACGACTATTTCCTGATTGTTTCGCGTCTGATCCCCTACAAGCGCATTGACCTGGCGGTTCAGGCCGCGACCCGGCTGGGGCTTCCGCTCAAAATTGGCGGCAAGGGGCGGGACCTCGAACGCCTGAAAAGTCTGGCAGGACCCACAGTGGAATTCCTCGGCTATGTGCCAGACGAAGACCTCCCTGACCTGATGGCCCGCTGCAAAGCCTTTATCTTCCCTGGTCTGGAAGATTTCGGAATCACCCCGGTTCAGGCGCAGGCAGCCGGCCGGCCGGTGATTGCCTTCGGTGGGGGCGGCGCGCTGGACACGGTCATTCCGGGCCAGACGGGCGAACACTTTCATGATCTGACCGTCGAGTCGCTAACCGAGGCGCTGCGCCGCTTTGATGACTCCCACTACGATTCGGCTCAGATTCGCACCCATGCCGAGCGCTTCGACAGCCGTGTTTTTCATCAGCAGATCACATCTTATGTCGAACAGGCCTGGGAAGCATTCCGTCACAAACAGGATTTTTTGTGGGATAATCCGGTACGGGTTTAACAAGCTGCGAGGATCAACATGGAACTGCGAATGATCGCGCGTGTTTTGCTGCGCTACTGGTGGTTGATTGCTATTCCGACGGCCATCACAGCCACTGCCGCCCTGCCTGCCCTGCTCAACCCCGGCGCGGTGGGGGGCGGATTTTCCACCGTCATTCGTTACAGCGCGGCGCAGCGCCCGGACGCACAGCCCCCACGCGATGGTGATTACCAGGACATCTGGCTCGCGTCGGAATATACCGTGAACGCGCTGACCGCCTGGGTACAAACCGAGAGTTTTCGGCGCGAAATTGCGCAGGTACTCAATGATACGCCTGCCGACCTGAGCCAGTTAGGTATCGCCGCAGATAATCAGCGCAGCGTCGGCCAGCTCTTTTTGAGCCATCCTGACGCGGCTCAACTGGAAATCATTGCGCAGGCCGCTGTTGACGTGTTGAGAACCCGCAATGGGGATTATTTTCCGCAGGTGGGCACAGCCCCGGCAGATGTCACGCTGCTGGATGAACCGGCTATCACGGCTGCGCCACCGCCGCTGACCAATCGTTTCGCGCCCTTCATCCGCATTGGGCTGGCGCTGCTGGCCGGGCTGGGGCTGGCGCTGCTGGCGCATTATCTGGACCCCACTTTACGACAGCGTGATGAACTGGAACAGCTTGGCCTGCCGGTGGTCGGCATCCTCCCGCGCGATTAGCCCGTAACCAATCCCGCACAGGCCCGGTTATAATGGAAACTGATTGGCCGCTCACCTGCCGGGGATTGCTCATGCGTTTGATGATTTCCACATGGCTTATGATCGCGTTACTGGGCCTGATCGCGCCGCTTAACGCACAGGACACTCTGCCCTATGAATGGGACACTGTAAATATCAGCCTGCGTTACCCCGCCAGTTGGAACGCACCCCTGCCCGGCGAGCAGAACGGCCAGCCTGTTTTAGAGCTGGCTCAGGTGCTGGTGGATACACCCGCAGATGTCCGTCCCCCTGCCATCCCGATTATCACCCTGACATACTTTCCGGCCAGCGCCCCGGCAGATGGCAACCTGCTGCCGTTTCTGTATGCCGCGCTGCAAAACCTTGCTGTGGATACACCTGATGAGCCTGTGGAAAGTGATTTTCTGGGCGCAGCGGCTCCCCGTCTGACCGGGACGAGCGGCGACGGTCAATTCTTCGGGGTTGGGCAGGTGACTCTGGTTGGCAGTGGTGATGTGCTGTTGATTACCGGGCGAGCGGTCAATGCCCAGCGTGCTGATTTTATACCCGTTTTCGACGCGCTGGTCAGCAGTGTAAATGCACGCGGCGGCGAAACCACACCAGAACCGGAGACAGATGCCGATACGCCAGTTTACGGTGTATTGTGGCATGTGCAGCGCACACAGGCCGACGGAGCCGAAAGCCTGCTTAATCTGGTGGGTCTGGCGCTCGGCCCGAATAACCGGCTGTACACCTATGAGCGTGATCTGGGTATGGTCCAGGTTGACGCCGCCAGCGGCAGTCTGGTGTCTATCACACCGAACTCAAATATCACGGACCCTGCCGATCTCGCAGTTTCCAGCGACGGCACGGTCTATGTGGCTGACCCTACCTGCGGCTGTATTTTCAGCCTGAACCCCGAAAGCGGTTGGCTCGATCAACCGGAGGGAGAAGAACCCTTTGACCCGGTGACGAACCCTGGTGTGATTAGCGGCTTTGCAGAGGGAATGCCTACCAATCTGGCGGTTGGCGCTGGCGACCAACTCTACGCTGTGGACCTGACCAGTGCCAGCACACTGACCATACAGGTGATCGAAAACGGCAGCTTCACTCGTGAGATTATTCTGGATGCCAGCCTGTTTGATCCGCCCCTTTTAAGCGCCACGCCATCGGGTTCGGTGTACGTCCTCACGCGGTTTGGTGAACTACTGGAATTATCCGGCTCAGAAGCGGTCTCACTCAACACACTCGACCCCATTGCTGATAGTCTGGTTGATCTGGCAGTTACACCCGAAGGCAATCTGGTGATCGCAACCTCAAATGAAGGGATTCTGGTTGTGACACCTGCTGGTGAATTTGTCGATCAGCCCGGCAGCGTCGTCCCCGGTTTTCCCCTGCCGGGTGAGATGGTCGCGCCCGCAGGGGTAGCTGTTGATACCGGGGGGCGTCTCTATTTCGCGGACAGCGACGGCACTTTTGGCGCACTTACCGCGTTGAGTCTTGAGGTTGCTCCCACCCGTCTGGGCGCAGCCAGCCTGATTCCTGATCTTGGTGTGCAGGGGGTGCTGGATGCCCGGACCACCCAGCAGCAGTGGACCTATCCCGGAACAGCCGGCGAACGGGTGACGATCACGGCAGTCGATAATACCGGGCTGGGCACACTTGACCTGCGTTTGCGCCTGCTGGCCCCGGACGGCACAGAAATCGCATTCAATGATGACCATACCAACCCCGATATGGCGAACTTCACGGATGCTCAGATTGTCGATATGGCACTGCCTTCCAGTGGCGAATATCTGATTGTGGTCGAACAGGTCGAAGGCGATGGCACTTACGGGCTTGGACTTAGCCTGACGCGCGTGCTGACATTCGATTCCGGCGGGGTGGCGCGGGCTGAGGGTGTGCTTGGTGGGGAACTGCCCCTGAACATCTGGGAATTCAGCGGCAGCGCGGCCCAGAATTACACGATCACCCTGGCCGCCGAAAATGAGGAACTTGACCCCCTGCTGCGGGTGTTCGGCCCGGATGGCGCACTGATCGCTGAAAATGATGATGCCGAAGACAGTACACTGGGCCGGGATGCTCAGGTTGCAGGGGTTAACCTGCCGGCAGATGGGGTCTATCGCATCGAAGCCGCCCGCTTTGATGGCTCCGGCAGCTACACGCTGACCATCGTCGCCACGTCATAACGTCACTCGTACCGTGTCTGGCGAATAAACGGCTGCTCCGCGATCTGGCAGATCAACTGCCAGCCGGCCTCGGACATCGCAAGGGGCGCAGGTGGGCTGCACAGACCCTCTGTCGATACAAGGCACACAGCTTCTCAGAGCAAGTGGAGTGCCGGGTCAGACCGTTTCATCCTGTTCTTCGTAGTAACCTTGTTCCTCGGTATAGGGGGATTCAGTGTAACGCCGCTGCATTTCCTGGCTGTGGAAATACCAGGCGATAGCAACCGTCGCGCCGCCGAACAGCCCACCCACGACAATACCGACCACAATCGCCTGAAGCGCGCTGTTCCCCTGCCCCAGCGCCGTGAGCGTCATCAGAATAATGCTGGCAATAATGCCCACTCCGGCAGTAGTGGCCGGCGCAAGCCACTCACGACGAATAGCGTAATAGGTCACAAACAACACAAGCACCATGAGCGCGAAAAATATCCCGGCAAGCCCTTGCATATGGAGGTCTCCTTATGGTTTCCATTCACGCAGAATCGCCCGTACCGGCGACCCGCAAGCGCCGTCCAACCGGAGCGGCAGCGCAATCAATTCGTAATCCCCATCTGGCACGCCGCGCAGGTACAGCGATTCCAGGTTTACCATACCGTGCTGTCGCAGCGCGTGATGACACGGCAGTTCCTGACTGTCAAACGCATCCACCGACGGCGAATCCAGCCCGATCAGGCGCACACCGGCTGCCGCCAGCCAGTCGATCAAAGTCACGCTCAGGTATGGAAAGAGACTCGGCCAGACTTCATCAAGATCACTCACAGCGCTGTGGATCAGCAAACGTTCCACGCCGTCGACAGCGCCCACATCCGCAGGCTGCAAGGGGCCATCGTTCGGCTGGACACTCACGACTCGCGCCGGCCCGACATAGGCATCCAGCGGCATATCCCCGATAAATGCGCCATCATCCCCGTAGTGATAATAGGCATCCGCGTGGGTTCCCAGATGAGCGGTGGTCGTCAGCGTTGTCAGATTGACCGAACTCCCCTCAGATTTGCGCAGCGCATGGCGAACCTGAAAAGGCTGATCCCCCGGCCATACGGGCAGCGTGGATGTCACCCGGCGAGAAATATCGTAGATCATAGCGGCGGCATCACGAACAGGCGCAAATCGCCCGCTACCGAACGCACCGCGATCTGCACACGGGGCTGATCGCCATTGGTATATTCAGCCGTTTCAAACACATTCTCGGCCACTTCAACAAACTCCGGCGAGGTCTGCAATACACGCCCGCTGGCCGCCGTGAACGACACCCGCGCGGCTGTGCCGGTTGGGATGCGCAGCACCACATCTCCGGTGCGGGTTTCGATGTCACCGGTCAGATCATCGATCAAATCACCGCCCCCAAACTCATAACTCTGGTTGCCGCCCGTTGTCATACCCACCAGCTCACGGACACGGCTGCGAAAAATACCGGTCATCGTGATACTTCCGGTGGTCAATCCAATTCGGATACGGCTGGATTCCAGAGGGTTTGGGCCGTCAAAATTCACCACATAGTCCCCATCTGTTCCGGCAGCCACCAGACTATCCAGCGAGAGACCGCCCAGGTTCAGGTTCGCGTTGGCCGACTGGCTGTTGATAGTCAGCGCCAGGGGCCGCCCCGTTCCCATTACCACGTCCCACTGGTTGGTCGCGCCAGGAATGACTTCGTTGCGCGAATTTCCCTGGCTGATACGCTGCCCACCATCGCCGCTGGCAGTCTGGCTGACGCGCCAGGCGCTTACGTTGGTCTTGACCTCGCCCTGCACACCTTCAATCTCCCCGGAAGACACATTCAGCACCCCATTCAGAATATTCAGTTCAACCGGGGCCGGGTTGCGCTCTGGATAGTCGAATGCAAAACTCTGATTTGATTCTGAGCCGGTAGTACTGCACGCGGCCAAAAGCAGCACCATCAACCCACCCATTATCATCCGCGCATTCATGCGTTACTCCTGTCCGTAGTTTAGCAAACATTCTCTTGATTACGCCGTAAGAAAATTGTCCAGTTCTGCCTATTGTACGTGGCCCAATCAGCGGATGCTACAGACGTTGACGCATACCCGCTGGAATTGCATAATGGAGCGACTACCCGGCACTCAGTAAGGAAAACCGCTTTGCGCTTTGTGATGTATACGGAGAAGACGATCCCACAGGCAATGCGCGCCATTAATGAGCGTCTGCACTCGCCCGGCACAAAATCGCGCCCGCAGCTTGATGGATGGGTAGAAAAAAACGGGAGTTTTGCCATTACCGTAACCACCACCGTTCATGGGCGGTTCAAGCGTAAAACCATTCTGCGCGGGCAGGCCGAACGAGAAAGTGGTGAAACCATTATTCGCGGCAATGTCCCCGGCGGGCTGGCGCGGGACAAGCAGACGATGATCTTTGGCATCATGTTCGCCATTGCCCTGCTCGTGTTTCTTCAGGGCAGCGCGATCATGGCGCTGGTGTTTATTCTGGTGGGCGCGGCTATCACCATCCCGCTTCAGGGGGATTTCAACAACAGTGAAATCCTGCTGACCGAACTTCAGCGCGCGCTCAAAGCCCGGCTGACACCGCCAAAAAACTGAGTTTTCAGTTCGTCACCCTGGCCGGGGTCGCCGTCGGCCCAGTTGAAGTCGCCTCAAGCGCGGGCAGAAAGAACAGCGCACGTTCCGCATTGGTCAGCGGTTCAACGGTGCGCTGGCGTCCAACCTCGATCAGAGTTTCAACATCGACCACCCACTGCCGGACGACACCCGCGATATTCCAGGTCAGCACACGGCTTTCATCCGGGTTCCACAGCGCGTTATTCACCGCATCCCCATGTTCCAGGAGGAAGAGTACGTCATTCTGGCGCGGCTGGGTAATATCCCAGATACGGGCGGTGTCATCGGTAGACCACGACAACACCCGCGTTTCATCCTCGTTCCAGCGCGCACCCACGACGAAGCGGTCATGTCGCAGGGTATTTCGCAGCAGTTCACTACCCCCGGCAGCAAAAGCGCGTCCATCCGCCGGTATGTCCCACACGCGCACCACGCCGTTGGAAGACCATGACAGGATGCGGCTGCCATCCTGGTTCCAGACCGCGCCCTGCACACCAAAACTGCTGGTTCCATGTGGAAGCGCCGCAAGCTGCACTGCCGAAGCGGTATCCCAGACAATCACATTGTTTCCACGTGTCCAGGTCAGCACCTTCTGACCATTGGCTGACCAAGCCCCACCCAGCACCGTTGCGTCATGGACGAGCGTTTCAAGCGGTTCGCCATCTGCGCCCCACAAACGCGCTGTGCTGTCCGACGACCAGGTAAGAATCCGGCTTTCTTCCGCATTCCAGGCCGCGCCGAGTACGGAACTGCCGTGCTGCATCACGCTTCCAAGCGGCAAACCCTGATCGTCCCACAACCGCGCCGTACCGTCGGACGACCAGGTGAGCAGGCGGCTTTCATCCCCATTCCAGACCGCGCCAAGAATGGAACCTTCATGTTGCAGGGGTTCACTGAACGGCCCACCCTGCGCATCCCACAGCCGCGCCGTACCATCATCCGACCATGTCAGAATTCGCTGACCTTCGGCGTACCACAAAGCTCCGATTACAGGACGTTCGTGGCGAATAATCTCACCCACCGGGCTGCCAGCGGAATCCCATATGCGCGCTGTGCGATCCGCCGACCAGCTTAAAATGCGGCTTTCATCCGGGTTCCAGACCGCGCCGTTCACCGCGCCCTCGTGCTGCATAGTCACCAGAGGGACTGCACTCGCAGCGGCACTGGCATCCCATACCCGCACCAGTCCATCCGAAGCCCAGGTTAGAATGCGGCTTTGACTGGCATTCCAGACCGCTCCGTTGACCTTCTGCGGGTGCGGAATATCCAGTATGGGCGGTTGGGTGTCCTCATTTCTGGCTACCGCCCAGACCTGCACGACGTTGTCCAGTGATGACGAAAGCACCTGGCTCTCGTCACTGCTCCAGTCCGCCCGACTGACCGGACCGCCATGCCGAAATACAAAAATCGGCTGCTGGCTGGCGATGTCCCAGATTCTCACCGTGTTATCCGCCGACCACGACAAAATCTGGCTCTCATCCACATTCCATTTCGCGCCTTCGACGGAACGATCATAGGTCAAGACCACCCGGCCCGGCGCCGCGCAGGGATCATCCCACACGCGCACGGTTCGGTCATTCGACCAGGACAGCACCCGCAGGCCGGCTTTGTCCCATAGCGCGCCGTTGACATTGCCATCATGCGCCAGCGGGCACGAGGTCGCATCGGCCACATTCCACACCCGCGCTGTAGAACTGCGATCCCACGAAAGCACCCGATCCTCAGCCGCGTTCCACAGCGCGCCGTTCACCACATTATCGTGTGACAGGAGCTGCGCGATCTGCCCTGTCGCCGCATCCCAGATACGCGCTGTGGTATCCCGCGACCAGCTCAGTATCCGGCTGCCATCGGCATTCCATACCGCGCCGTTCACGCGGTCATCATGGGCCAGAAAAAGCTGCTGGGCCGAGTTCAGACTGTCCGGGGCCAGCGACCATACACTCACCATATTGTCTGCCCAGGCCAACATTCGGCGCGTGGGCTGATGCCAGACCACACCCTGAACAGGCCCCACATGTTCGAAGCGCGCCAGCGAGTTGCCGCTCAACGCATCCCAGATACGCACCGTTCCGTCGTCTGACCAGGTCAGGATGCGGCTGCCGTCTTCGATCCAGACCGCGCCATTCACCGGGCCATCGTGCGGCAGGCGGTAGAGTTCGGTTTCGATAAACGGGTCCCACACGCGGGCTGTACCATCGGCGGACCAGGTGAGCAGACGGCTCTCGTCACGATTCCAGGCCCCGCCGCGCGCGGTGTCGTCATGCTGTAACGTCAGCGAAACGTCACCTATGCTGGCATCCCAGATCGTGACTGCGTTGCCGGCCACTGACAGAATGCGGGATTCGTCCTGATTCCAGCGCACACCACTGATCGGACCCACATTATGGCGCAGGGCGATCAGTTTGTGGGGTGGCCCGGTCAGAGCATCCAGCAGCGCCCGGTTGCTTTGACCATTGGTGACACGCGGGAAATTATCCAGCGCCTCCAGCGCCAGCAAAAGCGCGATGCGGTAATGTTCGCCTTCACGTTCCTGACGGGAAAGATCAGCCAGAAAAAGAGACTGCGTTTCCTGCGACAGCAGCAGATTGGCCTCTGCCTGACGAAAACTGATAAAAGCGAAAAACGCCAGCCCAATCGCCACAATCAGGCCAAAAACCACACTGCCGAGAGTCGCGCTCTGCCGCCGGTTGGCGATCCGTCGACTGGCAAAAATGTATTCGGTCTGCAAATCAGTGGGTTTCGGGGTCTGGTGATGGGCGCTTTCGACCAGCAGATTTTCTGCGTCCTGCAAATCACGCCCGCGCAGCAGCAGACTGTTGTCGCGATCCCGCTGTGCCCATTCCTTCGCCCGCATCAGCAGGCGGGTATGTTCACGGACGTAAGCCAGATTGGTATCCAGCGCGGCGATCAGGGCTTCAAAATCGCGCTCGAAACGATCATCGTCGTGAATGAACACCCAGTTGTGCCGGTTGACAGACGGGTGCATATGCTGCTGATCTTCTTTTGACGGGCTGCGATAGACCACCGGCACAATGCGTTTGTTATTTTTATTGGCGTAATCGACTTCGTTGTAGCAGACCTCGGAGCGGGCGGAATCCGGGCTGATGATAAACATAAAGGTATCAGCCGCTTCGATACCCGCCTGAATCTCGCGCCACCAATCAGCAGTCAGGGGAATATCTTCCCAGTCAATCCAGACATCACGTTTGATATTTGCCAGCGCGCCATGTAACTGGCGCACAAAAACCTCGTCACGCCGTGAATAAGAAATAAACACATCAGGCATGGTACTTCCAGTCCTGTTTCGCCGATAGTTTTGATTATAACGGTCAACATGAAGATCGTCCGTCACAGGCAGGGATGCAACGGTCAACCGTAGACCAACCGCCTGATGTTCTATTTTATACCGGAACGCACGAGGCCGTGAACTTCACAGATGTGATTCAGTAATGCCTCGCAGCCTTCGTAGATTAGATCATACACCTGGCTAAAGCGTCCATCGTAATACGGGTCGGGGACTTCTGTTGTTTCCAGTGTACCGGCGCGATTGGCGTAGTTGAGAAACAGGGCGATTTCGGGACGGTGGGCTGCCCCATAAAAACGCTCAAATTTGTCAGCAGCCGAACGTTCACTGCGGTTGAGGAGCCGCATAATATAAGTCAGATTTTCGCGATCCATCGCCAGGACATAATGAAATCGATCCAGGTCGGCTGTGTCTATCTGGCGGGCACGGCCATTGTACGGGATACGATGCTGCCGCAGAACCTCCAGAGTGCCGGGGTGCGCCTGTTCACCCGCATACCACGACCCGGTTCCCGCTGAATCAACGTGAATTTGATCCCCTAAGCCTGCTTCGTTCACCATATGCCGCAGGATAGCGTCAGCCATAGGCGAACGGCAGATATTGCCTGCGCAAACCAGTAACACATTGATCACAGCCGCTCAGTTCCTTTCCAATCCGCTTTCAATCTGGTAAAACAACCCAACCACAGAAGAAGAGCGATTCCAGTCCCGCGCGAGTTCCGCCAGAGCCTGGAGCCGCAGCGTACAGTCATCCACACAGGCGCTGCCCCGATCTTCGCAGTACAGGGAGGCTGCTTCCTGAATGTGGGCCGATGAAGCCTTCACCAGCAGCGTCCAGAACGCTTCGGAGACGACGTAAGTTGCCGGGGTGTCAGGCTGGCTGCCGTCGTAACGGGTATCCAATGCCCGGATTTCGTCCGTCAGATCCACCGGAATCCAGAAGTTGGACCCTTCCAGGGGCAAATTCCCTGCATTCAGATATTCCCGATGGTCCACCTTCCGCACCTGAGCCAGCGCGTGCAGCAGCCCACAGGTTTGCGCCAGGTCGCCGCGATATTGGGTAACGACAAAGTGATTGTAGACAGATATAAACAACTGCCGTCGCAGCAAATCCGGTGATGGCGCATCGGGGAAAAGCACTTCCAGGTAAGAGTCAGTCAATGCGCACAGCGGAATCTGGGCAGGGTCCGTTCGTTTTTCAAGACGATTGGTATGCCAGGCTGCCGAATTGCGCAGCTGCCCCAGACGGGGCATAAGCGCTTTCGTCCGAAACTCGATAGGGCACGGCAGCGTGGTTTGCCGGCGTTCTAAACGGGTATAAGCCTGTGCGATAGGATGCCGTACCCAGATTTCGTGCAATTGCAGCAGATCAACCACATCAAATATGGTTTGCATCAAAATTCCCTGACTCTTCCCTGACTCAAGGAAGATGCGGAGATGTGTTTAAGCCGAAACCTGCTGACCCAGGTCGATCAATGCGGTTGAAGCATATTCACGCACATCCGCGTTTTCATCATTGAGCAGTTCGAGCAGGGGGTCAATGGCACGCTCATCCTGGCTCCACCCAAGTGCCCGCGCCGCATAACACCGCACGTAGCTGTCTTCATCGTCCAGCGCTTCGATTAAACCTTCCACCGCCGAAGCATCCACCACCCAGCACATGGCACGCGCGGCGTAGCGTCTCACCTGAATATCGTCATCGCGCAGCGCCACCAGCAGGGGAAGCACCGCGTCCTTACCGCCAATCCAGCCGAGGCCGGTGGCCGCATGAACGCGCACGTCAGCATCATCATCCATCAGCAGCGCGATAAGCGGATCAACCGCCACAGAACCGTATTGAATCAATTCCATCACGACGGATTTACGCACCGCAGGGTCAAGGTCAATCAACTGCTCTTGCAGCAGGTCGAAATCGGCCCGACTGCGCTGCACAGGACCAGAAGCAGCCTGCTCAGCGCTCTGTTGCAGCAGCATGGCGCGCTGCAAATAATGCCGCGCATTTTTGTAACGCGGGTCAATCGCGAGAATGCGCTGCAAGTCGTTCACAACCTGCGCGTAATTGGGAAGGTCGCTTAACATTTCGCGCATGGCACGAAAGTACAGACGTTCAATCTCCGTAATTTGCGAACGTGGTGGACGCCCTCGCCGCCGAATGACCGAACGACCACCCCACATCGCGGCCATCCCGACTGTACCGACACCCGCAACGACCTGCATGACCGGCGTGGCGGGATGCCCCGGATCAGAAGATGTCAAAATGATCGCGGCAATCAGCGCGAGGAAAAATAGGATTGTCATAATCAACCTCATAACACCTGCTTACCCCCGCATCAGGTGCTTCATATACCAGGATTTTATTCTGCTTTATTGTCTGAATCCGTTTCCGGTTGATCCTGTGGGATACCAGATTGTGTTTCCGGGACGTTGATCTGATCGGGAGCCTGTACGGCTTCGATCAGCAGATGGGGCGCACTTCTGCCACCGGACGGGCTGGCCTCATGCCCCACCATCGTGATCTTGCCATCAATAAAGGCCCCTTCTTCCGTTGTCAGCGCCGCAGCCCGAATATCCCCCCAGATGCGCCCGGTACGCAGCAGTTGAACCTTTTTTCCGCTGACGTTGCCACGCACGGCCCCGGCAATCGAGATATTCTTGGCGTTAATATCGGCATTAATTTTGGCGGTTTCACCCACCAGAACGTTACCTTCGATTTCCAGTGTTCCAGTGAAAGTGCCATCCAAACGCACGTTCGCCCGGCTGCGCAAATCACCTTCCAGTGTACAATTCGCGCCCAGGACGGTTTCAAACCCAACAGGCTGAGCAGGCGTCGGGGCGGCTGGACGGGGGTGCGGTGTAACATCCTCGTCAACATCCTCGGTCATATCAACCTGGCGGCGATTGCTGAAAAATGACATTCAGACCCTCACATCTTTACGCGCCGGAATAGATTTACTATACAGCAAATCTCTATAACCCTCAACTGCGCTTCACCTCAATTTAGCCCCTCATGACAGGAGCGCTGCGGGACAGAATGAAGGTAACATGCTGAGCCTAAAATCTTGCTTGCAGACTTTGACAATCATCGCTGATCTGACCGGGCTGCCTGACACATCTGCCTGGGTTATCTGTCCCGGACCCGATCCACAGTCCTGAACTCGAAGGCTGACTTGGCCCTAATGGTGCTATGCAGGCCATGTTGATGGTTTACCATTGAGCATAGATCAACACACTGCTTTGTGATATATCTCTCAAGGTTGATTTACAAAGAAGCCGCGTAGACTCTATATCAGGATGCAGAATCATCAGACCGGGTCACAACCGCGTGGCCCGTGTTGTTTGTATAGAGCTTGCGCCCACGAGGACTTTATGGAACACAGCAGTAAAATCGAACGCGCTAATTTCCATCACCTGGTTCTGGAAGTTGCCTGGTTCGGGCTGGCACTGGCCGCCACCAGCCGGTTTCTTTCCGTTTTCGCGATCCGTTTGGGGGCGACACCGGGCGAACTGGGATGGATTACCGCACTGCCCTATATAATCCTGCTCGGCTCAACCGCGCTGAGTACACGCTGGCGCAGCAAATTTCCCGATTCAGTCAAAGCCATCTTCTGGCCGTCACTGGGCTTCCGTTTTGTATTTCTTTTTCCGGCGCTCACCCCCCTGTTCCCGACGCATCTTCAACCCGCCTGGCTGATTTTGTCGGCGGCCCTGGCCGCGCTGCCACAGGGCATTTCCTCGACCATCTTTGTATCGATGCTGCGCGAAGCGATCCCCGAAGAAAAGCTGACTCCGCTGGTAAGCTGGCGAACAGTCGGCATGAATGTCGCGCTGGGCGTTGCGGCGCTGGCGTTTGGCTTCTGGCTGGAACTGGCGCCTTTTCCGATAAATTACCAGACCATGTTTCTGGCGGCGTTCATACTGGCGCTCATCAGCCAGCTTCAGTTGATGAAAGTTCGTGTCAAGCCTGTGCCGATTGTGTGTGAGAAGCGGGAATCCACAGCGGCCCCGCTGCAATCACCCATCTTTCAGAAGACGCTGTTTGTGGGCGTGATTATTCATATTGGTTTCTTCGCCATTCTTCCGGTGACACCGCTGCATCTGGTCGAGTCATTGGGCGCGGCGGAAGGTTTCATGGCCCTGTTTGGGATCGCGGAAATCGGGTCTGCGGCGCTGATCGCGGTGTTCACCAGCAAGATCGTCGCAAAAATCGGCAATCGCAAGATGGTTGGCCTCTCAATGATTGGCACGGCGCTGGCCGCACTTATCATGGCTGTGGCGACTGACCTGCCCATTACCCTGCTGGCAGGGGCGCTGTCTGGCGCGTGCTGGACAGCGGCGACAGTCGGACTGTTCGGCATTTTTGTGGAAACGACCCACGATATACCCAACAGCGATATGACCCGCTACACCACCGTTTATCACCAACTGATTTTCATCGCCGCGTTTATCGGGCCAATGATCGGCAGCAATCTTGCGAATACGGGGATTAATCTGGTCGTTGTGATGCTCGTCGGTGGTTTGCTGCGCGTGCTGGCGGGCGCATCGGTCCTGTATGTGGACCCGCTGTGGCAGTGGCTGCCCCGGCCCACTGCACGCATCCGCCGGGCGTATCGCCGCTTCTAACACACCAGGACCGGGCCACAACCCGGTCTTTTCTTTTGGAGCCTTGCACACGGCGCATACAGCGCCCATAATTTTAAGTGAATTTAACAAAGTTTTGGGTACAGTCGCATGACCGAAATTACCGTTTCCAAATCGTCCACCCGGACATCCATCAAACCAGCGCAGCCCAGACCCAATAATTTCATTCGTTTTCTGCGCTATGTCGGACCGTACAAGTGGATGATCGTCGCGGCCAGTGTAGGCGGCATTGTCAAGTTCAGTGTGCCGCTGTTCGTCCCGGTGGTGACGCGCTATCTGCTTGACGAGGTTTACCTCAACCCTATAATGACCACTGATGAGAAGCTGCAAGCTCTGCTGTTTTCAGTGGGCGGGTTGATTGCGGTGTTTGTCGTGTTCTGGGTTCCGTTCACGTACATGCGCCACTACTACGCTGGTAAAGCCAGCCAGATGGCGATTTTCGACCTGCGCCATGACCTGTATTACAAGATTTTGCGCATGTCGACCTCCTTCTTTGACCGCAACAAATCCGGCAGCATTGTATCGCGCATCATCAGCGACATTG
Organism: uncultured Anaerolineaceae bacterium; assembly: GCA_964552425.1. Lineage (GTDB taxonomy): Bacteria > Chloroflexota > Anaerolineae > Aggregatilineales > Phototrophicaceae. Next base: position 31,175 of record CAZKIB010000012.1, read on the forward strand.
AACTGGCACAGAATCTCATCGGCAGCGCCCTGACCGATGTGTGGATGGATTTCGCATCGCTGTTTCTGATCTTCTATTTTCTGCTGAACATTGATACGGGCGTCACCATCGCCGCGCTTGTAACCTTCCCTTTCTATCTTTATTATTTCCGCAAGTCACAGACCGAAATCAAAACCTCCAGCCTGCGTGTTCAGGAAGAAATCGCGGCGATGGCCGGCAGCGTGCAGGAGCGCATCGTTGGCAACCGTGTCGTGCATTCCTTCACCAGTGAGAAGTTCGAAGAAGAACACTTCAACCGCGAATCGACCAATCTGCTGAACACCTCCATGCGCCGTGTCTTTCTTCAGAGTGTCAACGTGACCATCACCAACCTCATCACCAGCCTGGCGCCGCTGATCGTTACGCTGTACGGTGGCTATCAGGTAATCGTGGGCAATCTGACCGTCGGCGAACTGGTCGCCGTAGGCATGTACCTGACCCCGCTGTACACGCCCATGCAGCGTTTTGCGCAGTTGAATCTGGTTTTCGCCAACTCGATGGCGGCTGTGGACCGGGTATTTGAAGTGCTGGACGAAAGCCCTGAAATCCGCGATAAACCGAACGCTGTAAAACTGGAAAAAGTCACCGGACGGGTCGAATTCCACAATGTTCACTTCGCTTATCCAAACACAGAAGAAGAAGCCAACCGGGGGCCGGTGCTGAATAACGTCTCATTCTGTGTGGAACCGGGCGAAAAAGTGGCGCTGGTCGGCCCCAGTGGGTCGGGCAAAAGCACCATCGCGAGCCTGATCCCACGTTTCTATGACGTGGATTCCGGTGACATCACCATTGACGGTCATAATATCCGCGATGTCACGGTGCGCTCTTTGCGGCGTCAGGTCGGCATGGTGCTGCAAACCCCGGTGCTGTTCAGCGGCACGGTCTGGGACAACATCCTCTATGGCCGGCCCGAAGCAAGCGAAGATGAAGTAGTCGCTGCCTGTAAAGCGGCCAATGTCTACGACTTTATCCAGAAGATGCCCAAAGGTTTTGGTACCGAAGTTGGCGAAAGCGGCGGGTTTCTTTCCGGCGGCCAGCGCCAGCGCCTGACCATTGCGCGCGCGTTCCTGAAGAACCCGAAAATCCTGATTCTGGATGAGGCGACCTCCGCGCTGGACACCGAATCCGAACGATTAATTCAGGCGGCGCTGGAAAAACTGATGGAAGGCCGTACAACCTTTATCATTGCGCACCGGCTGTCGACCATTGAAAGAGCGGATCGCATCTTTGTGCTGCGCGACGGGCGCATCGTCGAAACCGGCACACACCAGCAGCTTCTGGCAAACGGCGGCATTTACTACCGGCTGTACAGTCATGATTGACCTTGCAGATATTCAGGCCGCCCACGCGCGCATTCAGCCGCATATCCGGCAGACACCGCTGGTCGCAGCACACCCGGTTAAACAGGTTATTCCTGGCGCGCCGCAGGTGTATCTGAAGCTGGAAAACATGCAGATTATCGGCTCTTTCAAGGCGCGCGGAGCCGTCAATAAATTGCTCAGCACGCCGCCGGAACACATCGCGCGCGGCATTATCACCGCGTCAGGGGGCAATCACGGTCTCGGCGTGGCCTATGCTGGCTGGCTGGCGAATGCGCCGGCAAGAATCTATCTGCCGCACAGCACACCACAAAGCAAAGCGCAGAAACTGGCGGATTGGGGCGCTCAGGTCATCTACGAAGGCGCGGTATGGGACGACGCTAATCGGGCTGCTCTGGCGGAGGCAGAACGCGAAAAACTCACTTATTTTCATCCCTTTGCTGACCCGGCAGTCATCGCCGGGCAGGGGACCATCGGGCTGGAAATGATCGAAAGCCTGCCAGATGTAGAGGTAGTCGCCATAGCAATCGGGGGCGGCGGGCTTATCAGCGGTGTCAGCGCGGCCCTGAAAGCTCTCAGGCCAGATGTACGCATTATCGGTGTCGAAGCGGTTGGCGCGCCGACCCTTTACGAAAGCCTCAAGGCCGGGCATCTGATCGAACTCAGCGAAATCACGACTGTCGCCGGCACGCTGGCCCCGCGCCGCAGCGAACAGATCAATCTCGACATGATCCGCCAGCATGTCGATCAGATTGTTCTTGTAACGGATGACGACATGCGCGGCGCGGCCCGCTGGCTGTGGTTTGAAATGGGCATCGCCGCCGAACTCAGCGGCGCGGCTGCACTGGCAGCGGTTCTCACCGGACAGGTGCAGTCCACTGGCAAAATCGGTGTGCTGGTCTGCGGCGCAGGAACTGATGGACTGACATGAAGCTTGATTATCGCCGGGTTCTGCCGATCTTCGCCCTGGTCTTTGTCGATGTACTGGGGCTGACGATTATCCTGCCGCTGCTGCACCTGTACGCGGTAACATACGGCGCAACAGCGGTTGAAATCGGTCTGGTCGCGGCGGCCTTTCCGCTGGCGCAGTTGGTCGGTGTCCCGGTGATGGGCGCGCTGTCGGACCGTTACGGGCGCAAACCCCTGCTGCTCATCAGCCAGGTGACGACCTGCCTCAGCTTTGTCATGCTTGGACTGGCCGATTCGCTGTGGCTGATCGTGCTTTCGCGGCTGATCGACGGGTTGTTCGGCGCGAACATCGCCACCGCGCAGGCCGCCTTGAGCGATGTCACAAGTGAGGAAAACCGCGCACAGGGACTGGGCCTCACAGGGGCAGCCTTCGGGCTGGGGTTTATCTTCGGCCCGGTCATCGCCATTTTTACACTTGAATTGTCCAACAATAATCTGGCGCTGCCAGCGTTCACCGCTGCGGCCTATTCGTTCATTTCCATTTTACTGACACTGTTTGTCTTCAAAGAAACCCTGCCGCCAGAGTCCCGCCGGCGGGAGGGCGAAAGCCGCATCGTCACCCCGCTGGTCGTGGTCCAGATGCTGCGCCGTCCCCAGATCAATATGCTGCTGCTGCTCATGTTCGCGCAGCAGTTTATCTTCTTTGGCTTCGAGAGTCTGCTCGGTCTGTTTACCCTCAGTCGACTGGGCATCCTGGGACAGGGCAACGCCATCATCTTTATTGTCGTTGGGGCGCTGCTGGTGACGGTGCAGGCCCGTTATATCGGCCCCTGGAGTCGGAAGTACGGCGAACACCGGCTGGTGTGGGGCGCGCTGGGGCTGCTGGCTGTGGGGTTGATTCTGATGGCCCTGACGCCGGAACAGCCGCACCCGTTTTATGTCCAGCGGCTGGCGATGGCCCGCCTGTTGGAGCAGTCCGATATGTCCACCGCCGAAGCGATTATCGGGGACATCGCCGTGCCGCTGCCCGATGAGGCCAACCGGGGCGTGATGGGCGTCGTATGGGTCATCTTTGCCGTCATACCGCTGTCCATTGGAGCCGGCCTGATTCGCCCGGCGCTCAACAGCCTGCTCACCCGTCAGGTGAGCAAACGCGAATATGGCCGCATTCTGGGTGTCAGTTCGGCGCTGGTGAGCGCAGCCAATGCGGCAGCGCCGCTGGTGGGCGGACTCATTTTTCAGCAGTTTGGCGCGACTCTGCCATTTCTGGCCGGGGGTCTGCTGATGGCCGCGTTGTGCCTGGTCAGTCTGCTGACCATCTCGCCGGTTCACCAGCCAGCCGCATCAGAATAAGCCGACCACATTCCCCTCATCATCAATATCGACCTTCTCCGCTGCCGGGTGAACAGACAGCCCAGGCATGGTGCGCATCTCCCCACAGATCGGATAAATGAACCCCGCGCCCACGCTGGCCCTCACTTCACGGATAGGGAAGGTAAACCCGCTCGGCGCGCCTTTGAGAGCCGGGTCATGGCTGAGGCTCAGGTGCGTCTTCGCCATACAGATCGGCAGGTTTCCAAATCCGTTAGCCTCATAATCCCGAATCTGCTGCTCGGCCAGCGGCTCGTAACTCACCTCCGCCGCGCCGTAAATCTGCTTTGCAATCGTTTCGATTTTCGCTTTAATGGGCTGGTCAAGATCATAGAGAAACCGGAACTCGCTTGGCGTTTCGGCGGCGCTGACCACCATCTCAGCCAGTTCGATGGCTCCCGCTCCACCCAGAGCATGATGCCGCGCCTCGGCAGCGCCCAGCGCCCCGGCCTCCACCGCGATGCGTTTAATGGCTGCAATTTCTTCCGGGTGATCGCTCTCGAACACGTTGATTGCCACCACCGGCGTGACCCCATGCAGGTTCACATTCTCGATCTGCTTAATCAGGTTGGCC
>CAZKIB010000012.1:35396-38431 GCA_964552425.1 uncultured Anaerolineaceae bacterium
TACACTCTTTCCACATCTGCGACGTTCTTTTCCAGCATGGCCGGGGGCAGGTCTTTACCCGCCACGACCTGATATTTGCCGCTGTGCGATTTGAGCGCGCGCACCGTGACCACCAGCACTGCCGCATCCGGCTTCAGGCCGCTGTAACGGCATTTGATATTGAAAAATTTTTCCGCGCCGATGTCCGCGCCAAAGCCGGACTCGGTAATCAGATATTCACTGCACTTGATACCGATCATATCCGCCAGAATGCTGTTGTTTCCATGCGCGATATTAGCAAACGGCCCGGCATGAACCAGCGCGGGCGTGTTTTCCAGCGTTTGGAGCAGATTCGGACGCAGCGCCTCACGCATCAGCACGGTCATTGCCCCGGCAGCCCCAATCTGTTCGGCAGTCACCGGCTTTTTGTCATTCGTCAGGCCGATGACGATGCGCGCAAAGCGTTCCCGCATATCTTCCAGCGAAGTCGTCAGCGCCAGAATCGCCATCACCTCGCTGGCAACGGCAATATCAAACCCGGTCTGACGAGGCACACCATCCAGCTTTTCGCCCAGCCCAATGATGATATTGCGCAGCGCCCGGTCATTCATATCCACGACCCGCTTCCAGGTAATGCTGTACGGGTCGATATTGAGTGGGTTGCCGCGCATCAGCTTGTTATCGATCATCGCCGCCAGCAGGTTATTGGCCGCGCTCACCGCGTGGATGTCACCCGTCAGGTGCAGATTGAAGGTGTCCATCGGCACAACCTGGGCATAACCCCCGCCGGCTGCCCCACCCTTGATGCCGAAGGTCGGCCCCATAGACGGCTGCCGCAGCGCCACCACCGAGCGTCTGCCGATGTGCTTCATGGCCTGTCCCAGCCCGACTGTCGTGGTGGTCTTGCCCTCGCCGAGCGGCGTCGGTGTGATGGCGGTTACATCGATATAACGGGCGTTTGGGCGCTGGCGGATTTTATCCAGCACGTCCAGCCGCAGCTTCGCCACATAAGGTGAACCGTACAGGTCCAGATCACCGGGTTCCAGTTCCAGTTGTTCAGCAACTTCGTAAGCTGGTTTCAAACTTGCCTGTTGAGCAATCAACAAATCAGAAAGCATTTTGTGGCCTTTCCAAAAACTGTGATTATTCTGCCAGTGTAACAGGGAACGCGCCCACATGCCCGGACATTATTAATCTTTATGAGATGATATGAGTCCATTTTCACAAAGCCTTGAGCCAATGGCCCTATACCAGAGGGGAAGCAGCGTTAGAATGAATTTAGAAGGTGTTAACGTTCCACCATAATTTGAATCTATGGCAAGAATATGGCCCGGCGCTGCTCGCGCGGGGTTCTATTTTTGCTCACGGACGACGACCAGGCTGCTATGCACCATACAACCCCGGCTCCAAAAGTTCAGCGCAGGAATTTTTATCATCTGGTACAGAATACGTTGTGGATGGGCCTTGCCAGTGCCGCCACCACCCGTTTTGCGTCCGTATACGCTATTCGGGTGGGCGCGACTCCGCTGGAACTGGGCCTGCTGGCTGCTCTCCCGGCGATCTTCACGATGCTCGCCGCGACACTGGCCGGGTGGTGGATGAAACATTATCCGACTTCTGCCCTGGCGATGCGCTGGCCCGCGCTTGGTTTGCGACTGGGCTTTCCCCTGCTGTTTCTCGCGCCTTTTCTGCCAGTGGAATGGCAGCCGGTATGGGTTATCATCGCGCTGATCGTTCCGGCAGTCCCGTCTGGCATTCAGGGAGTGATCTTTCTGGTGATGGTGCGCGAGGCCGTGAATGAGCGCTTTCTGACCCCGCTCATCAGCCGCCGCCATCTCGCCATGAATATCGCCATTACCGTCAGTACGCTGGCGTTTGGCATCTGGCTGGAAAAGATGATCTTCCCGGTCAATTATCAGATAATGTACATCGTGGCGTTCGGCTTCGCGATGGTCGGCTGGTGGCATCTGATCCATGTGCAGACCCTGCCATCCGCACCTGTCGTGCTGGAGGCAGTCAAATCCACCGGCGAACGCATCTGGCAGTCCGGCGGGTTCCGCACAGTGGCGATCATCGCGGTGGTGATCCATCTTGGCTGGTTCGCCATTACGCCGATTACCCCACTGTGGCTGGTCACAGAATTTGGCGCAGGTGAAGCCTTTATTGCCATGTATGGGATGGCGGAATTAGCCGCTGCTTCCCTGATCGCAGCCTTTACGAGCAGAATTGTGGCACGCATCGGCAATGGCAATCTGATTACGCTGGCAATGCTTGGCACAACCCTGAGCGCCGGCATTCTCGCCTTTGCGCCCTCGCTGCATTTGACGCTGCTGGCCGCCGCGCTGGGGGGCGCGTCCTGGACCGGTGCCGGGATTGCCCTATTCGGTCTCTTCAGTGAAAGAACCTCCCCGGAACCGCGTGTGACTACCCTGTATATGCAGATCATTTCGCTGGCAACGTTTTTTGGCCCTCTGCTTGGCAGCAGCCTGGCGAACGCCGGGGTTGATCTGGCGGTGGTGCTGCTTGGCGGGGCGCTGCTGCGGCTGATCGCGGCCACCATCACCTATTATTGCGCCCATTCCCACATCCCCCTGCTGCCAGCGCGCGCCTTCAATTTCGCCCGAACGCGCCATTAAGCGCTGCGGAAACTGGTCGTTGAGGTCGGTGTCAACGTGGGCGTCAACGTCGGCGGTCTGGTCGGAGTCGCGGTTGCGCGTGGGTCGATGGTTTCAGTCGGGACTGGCGTCGGTGTGCGGCTCGGTGTCAGGGTTGGCTGGGGCGTGACTGTTGAAAGCGCGGTAGGGGTCCGGCTGGGTGTGAGTGTCGGTTCCAGGGCCTCGATTAAAGTCTCGTGCATGTAGGCAAATTCAATACGCCGTGTCTGCGGATTGCCATCCACAATATACCACTCGGCATCGGCAGGGGCGCGATCAATCACACAGACCCGTGTCCCCCTGGACCAACTGGTCACTATCGGCGCGCCGGTGGTCGCGCTCTCGCGCACAATGGCGCTGGGCACGTTCACGGTAAAAGTCTTGCACTCAGGAATAGGGGTA
>CAZKIB010000012.1:38441-42859 GCA_964552425.1 uncultured Anaerolineaceae bacterium
CGGCTGCGTGGGTCCTGGCTGGCTGACCACCCGATTCGCCGTCGCGCTGGCAACAATTTCAGCCCGCTCTGTCGCTTCAAGAATGCCCAGGCCGCCTGTTTGCAGATAATTGCGCAGCCCCTGCCAGACATAATAAGCGCCGAAAATCACGGCAATAGCGATCAAAAATACCATCCAGGGTGGCGCTGACGATTGGCGCATCAAAGACCCTTAACCGATCTCCTCTCAACTGAGTCTGTTGTTTTACCAGCAATTGATCGGATCGCCAATGCCAGCGGTGGTCAGGCGGTGGTTTTCTCACCTGAGTCCAACCCTGCGCAGGCGCACCTAAACCCGGCGCAAATCTTCCAGTATCTGCTGTGCAGTTTCATTGCTGACATACCGTTCCAGGACCTCGCGCAGCAGCGTATCGCGCGAGTGCAGTTCGTCGTGCAGATGCTTGAGCCGCAGCAGGTTGCGGACCCGCGTCAGCAGCACCAGCGCAGTAAAAGGCTTGGCAAGAATATCATCTGCACCCGCATTAATCGCTTTTGTGCGTTCCTCATCACTATCCAGCGCAGTCACGATCATCACAGGCACGGTGCAGGTCGCAGAATCCGTTTTCAACCGCTGACAGGCATCAAAGCCATTCATACCCTGCATTCGCACGTCCAGCAGCACCAGGTCGGGCTGTTTTTCCTGGGCCAGAGCAAGGGCCTGTTCCCCGCTGTGGGCCACTGTCACCGCGTAACCCGCCCCCAATAAATGCGCTTCAATCACTTCCCGATTCATCCAGTCGTCATCCACGACCAGAATAAAGTCCTTCTTGTGGTTTATCTGGCTCACCGTAACCCACACTTTCCGATTTATTCTGCTATAGTCTCATTGTAATCCAAAGTTTGAAAGCTCAAACTATCCGACAGCCCAATCATTACAAGACTTGCGCTGGGAACGTTATGTCGCTGAAAGGCATTCGGACTACTGTGATAAGGGTCTAGGGTACTTATCAACAGGGTGATATATGGCAGCTATCACACATGCCTCTCGCAGAACTTATGCCATTACATTATTTGTTGTCCTCACCATGTGCTACGGCTATTTCATGCCTCGCTGGGGGGATTGGGGCGCGAACTCGCGTGCTGATCTGGTCTACGCGGTAGGCGATCTGGGCGTCCTTCACATAGACGCCTATCACGAAAACACGGGTGATCTGGCCTGTTTCGCCGGACGGGATTATACCGGCGACAGCCCCTGTGAAGACGGGCACTATTATACGGATAAATCCATCGGCCCTTCGCTTGTAGCGCTGCCCTTCTATATGGTTTTTAAGGGCATCGCCGCGCTGCCGCCTGTGGAGCGGATCATCAGCAGTGGCAATCTGCCCGGTAATTTCGACAGCACATTAAGCCCCGAAGGTCAGGGCGTGCGGCCTGAAGCGGTGTATCAGGGGATGGCGCTGACTTTTATGACCTTCTTCGCTATGTCCATTCCATCTGCGCTGCTGGGTGTAACGGTCTTCCTCTTTGCCGCGCGCTTTGCCAGAAAAGACCTGTACGCCTTTGTTCTGGCGCTGGCCTATGGGCTGGGCACAATGGCGCTGCCCTACAGTATGGCGCTCTACCAGCACCAGCTGGCCGCCTTCGGAGCCTTTATCGGGTTTTTTCTTCTGTGGCGTATTATTTATGAGAATGCCAGCGTCCACTGGTTGTGGCTGGTAGGCATCCTGTTCAGCCTGGCGGTCATCACCGAATATCCGATTGTGCTTATCCTCGGCATCATCGTGGTCTGGGCCTTTATCAAGATGCCCAAGCGTCTGGCTCTGTGGCGCATGATTCTGGCGGGCATTCCATTGGGACTGCTCTTTGCGGCCTACAACTTCGTGGTGTTCGAAACCCCTCTCCCCGTTGGCTATAACTATTCCATCAACTGGCAGGAAGAGCATCAGGAAGGTTTTGTCAGCCTCACCTATCCGACAGCCGAGCGGTTGTATGGTCTCACGTTCAGCCCGGTGCGGGGCATTTTCCTGATGTCACCCTTCCTGCTGCTGATCTTCCCCGGTTTTTATGCCATGTGGCGGCAGCGAAAGGACCAGCGCAGCCTCGTGATTGTGCTGGTGATGGTCGCCGCCGCGTTTCTGGCTTACAACGCCTCCAGCATTATGTGGTGGGGTGGGCATTCCGTAGGCCCACGTTATCTTGTGCCGATGTTACCGTTTATCGCCCTTCCCATTATCTATGTGCTGAATTTCCTGCTCAGTCGTGCCTGGGGTCAGCTTCTGACAGCCGCACTGATTGCAGCCAGTATCTTCGTCAACGGCGCACTCACCATCGCGGGACAAGCCTGGCCGCCGATGGAATTCTTTCCATTCACGGTTGAACAAATGAATGCCACCTTCCCGGTGGTGGATTATGCCCTGCCGCTGCTGGCCGAGGGAGATGTAACCCGCAACTATGGTGGCATACTGCTGAATCTGCCTGGCCTGACCAGCCTGCTGCCGCTCATTCTCGCCGTAGCAGTCGCGCTCATCCTGATACCCTGGCTGCTAGAACGTTTTACCACCTCCAGCCAAAATACACGTCGCCTGGAACAGGCTGCGGAGAGTATGTCTTGAACACTTCAAACCCAGCACACCACACCATGACTGCCAGCCGCTTTGACAACCGCTGGCTGCCGTTCGTATTGTTTGCCGTTGCGGTTCTCAGTCGTATCCCTTTCGCCAGCCAGTACCTTTACCACTGGGACTCGGTGAACATGGCGTTCGGGCTGCAAAACTTTGATGTGCTGAACGGCGCACCGCATTTCCCCGGTTATATCGTCTACATCGCGCTCGGCCAGCTTATTAATGCGATCATCGGCGATGGTCAGACCACCCTGGTGTTCATCAGTGTGGTCAGTTCGGGGTTAGCAGCCGCCGCTATGTATCTTCTGGGCCGCGCATTGTTTAGCCCGGTGACCGGTTTGATCGCCAGTGTGATCCTGATTACCAGCCCGCTGGTCTGGTTCTACGGCGAAATCGCCCTGCCCCATACGCTGGATTTGTTTGCCATTATCTTCGTGATGTGGCTGTTGTATCGCATCATGGAAGGGGATACACGTCCGCTGTGGTTCACCGCAGTGTTTCTGGCGCTCCTGGGTGGTTTCCGCCAGCAGGATTTGCTGTTCCTGGGGCCGGTTGCCCTGTTCGCGATCTACCGGGTTGGCATCCGCCGCCTCATCATTTTCACAGTGATCGGGTTCGTCGTTACACTGGCCTGGTTCATCCCGCTTATTCAGAATACAGGCGGTTTACAGGCCTATATGGAGGGTTCCAGCGCCTTCTCGGCCCCCTTCTTCACGCCCACCTCTTTGCTGGCCGGGGCAGGGCTGGCGGGTCTGCGGCACAATGTCATTCAAAAACTGATCCCCTACACGCTCTATGCCTGGTCACTGGCCCTCGTACCCGCGCTGGTTTACTGGGGCGCAACAGCAGTTCAATTGCCAAAACAGTGGCGCGCATGGCTCACCAGCCGGAAATTCTGGTTCTTCGTGCTGTGGCTGACTCCGGCGCTCACATTCTATATTGTCATTCATATGGGCCAGCAGGGATTGATCTTTGTCTATTTACCGGCGCTGTTTCTGCTGAGTGTTGAAGGGCTTTATCGCCTGTTCCAGAATCGTCCGGCGGCGCTGGGCACTGCTGCGGCGATCATCGCTCTGTTCAACACCGCGATTTTTGTCATCGGGCCAGAATACCCCCTGGGCACTTCCGGGCCGCGCCTGCTCACCTATGATACAGTTCAAGGTAGCGACCATCTGAGGTCATCTCAGATCGAACTGGTAAGAGGTCATTTCGACCCCGCCACCACCGTGCTGCTCTCCAGCGACTGGCGACATCTCGAATACTACCTGCCGGAATACCCGCTGGCACGCCTCGCCATGCTGGATGATGTACCAGTGGATCAGGGGGTTATTGTGGATTTAGAAACCGTGAGGACTGCCACCGATCAAAGCGACCTGACAGACAACTCTGAATGGCAGGTTGTTATACTTGACCCAAATCTTCAGCCAGACAGCCAGCAGCTCCCATTAGAGACAATCATTGGAACGGATGGTTTTCAGATCAATTATCTGACTCTGAGCGCTGACGAGGCGGTCAGCACCAACGGCACAATGCTCACGGTGGTGAATCAGACCGGCACGAGCGGGTCCTGATGCTGGATGTCCTGAACGAAAAGCCCCGGACAGGTGATGTGTCCAGGGCTTTTTGTTTTGGAGAGTTCATGGATAACCTGCTTCAGGCTTCGGGTACGGTAAAAACAAATGCCGCGCCACCCTGAGGGGACGGCTCGTAGTGAATGTCCCCGTCATGCCGGTCTATCATTCGCTTGACAATCGCCAGCCCCAGACCGGTTCCCTGGGGTTTGGTCGTGGTAAGCGGTTCAAACATTGTCGCCGCAACT
>CAZKIB010000012.1:42887-45131 GCA_964552425.1 uncultured Anaerolineaceae bacterium
TGAAACGGTAAAACGGATGCGGTGATTTTCAGCAGGTTCGGCGTGAACAAGCACGCGGGTTCCCCCATTATCTTCAATGGCATCCACCGCGTTATTGACCAGGTTCTGAAACACGCGCGAGAAGCGCTGGCGATCCACGTATATCGAATGCCCCTGAACAGATGAAGCGTCAATGTCTATCGCAACCTGGCGCTTCAGGCCGGGGGGTTTGAGTAAAGTCTCGATAAACTGCATGTACTCGCTCAACTTGACTTTACCACGCTCAATGCGTTCATCGTCACGGGCGTAATCGAGAATTTCCTGAGCCATTGACGAAAAAGTGCTGACAAAAATAATAATCTGGCTGGCATAGTCCGAAACTTCTGCTTCGGTCAGGCCCCCCTCTTGCAGCAGCCCGGCATACCCCATGACGATATTCAAGGGGTTGCGCATATCATGTACCAGACCACCCACGATCTGGCCGATAATGCTGAGCCGCTCTGCGCGACTCAACTCATCGCGTGTGGATTGCAGTTCTTCCAGCGTGAGTTCAAGTTCGTGGTTGCGTTGGGTCAGCGAATCGAACAGGCGAGCCGCCCGGATAAACAGAGCCGTGTTGTAGGCCAGGGTCGTCAACAAGTTGACATCATTGGCGTTAAACACCCGCCCAGACCCTTCGTGCATCAGCACCAGCGCGCCCAGGCGCTCTTCGTCGTAGCGCAGCGGCGCGCAGATCACCCGTCCGCCTTCCGACAACTGTGTCGTATCATAAGCGTACAGGGTACTCAAAGCCAGTTCGCGCGTGCGCCCCTGCCAGAACTGTTCATCACTGCGCCGGCCAAAATAGCTGATCGGTGTCAGCTCCGAATGCTCGGAATCATACAGGTAAATGACACCGGATTCCGCGCGCAGAATGCGGTTGGTTTCTTCCAGCACAGCGCGCATGATGTCGTGCAGGGACATATTGTGTCGCGAAATCACCCCGACCAGATCGTAGATCAGATTCAGTTCGTCATAGCGCTCCAGAACTTCGTCTGCAATGCGGCGGCGGCGGAATGTTTCAGTAGCAATCAGGCTGAGGTTGCGCGCCACATAGGACGTCACCGCGCCAGAACTGGCAGCGCTGCCGGGGTTGCAGATACCCACGCTGCCAATGATTTCGTTATCCACAATGATGGATGCCAGGGATTCCGGTTGTTCGCAGAGGATATGCCCATACTGCAATCCACCCAGGCTGTTGACGACAAAAATGTTGGTCCCAATATCCAATAAACTCTGGAGCGGTTCAATGACCTCTCGCAGAACAGGTTCTGGCAAAAGAGCCTGGAATTTGTTGCTGTTCACTGTTATCTGTAGCTCGTTAATAGTCATCAGCGCAGTGGTTTCGCACAATTCATCGGGCAGCAAAGTTAAGCAGGGTGATTCCAGAGTGCATTTAACTGAGCGATCAGGCCGGACGGGTTAAAGGGCTTGGTCATAAAATCGTTCGCCCCACTTTCGCTGGCCTGCTGGCGGTCTGTGTTTTGTCCACGCGCAGTCAGGATAATAATGTAGGGTTGGTAGTCCGCTATGGAACGGAGCGCCCGACACACATCATAACCGTTCATCTTGGGCAGCAGTAAATCAAGCAGTATCAGATCAGGTCGCGTTTCTTCAGCAACCCTGAGCGCCTCTTCACCATCTTCGGCCATAAACACATCCACAGGTCCGATGTGCGCGCGTTCCAGAACCTGGCTCAACAGAATTCGCGTTAAATCCTCATCATCAACAATGAGAACCCGTTTGAAGCTCTTCGATAAGTTGGGGGCCATCGTATTTCGATCATTGGTTTGGATAAGTCAAGCATATAATAATTTGTATTATATCGCACCCACCCACTGCCCATTTCTGAAAAATGTGTGAATTCTGCTCAAATCAAGGGCGTGGAATGACAAAAAAAAGAAGGACATACGCATGTCCTTCTCATCATCCAAACCGTATGGAAACCTAGCCCATATTATTGATTAACGTGGTCGCGAAGACACTCGTTGGCACTTCCTGAGCGCCCACCATCTGGCGGGCAAAATCGTAAGTCACAACCTTCTGATCGAGAGTCTTCTCATACGCGGTGGTAATCAGTTCCGCCGCCTCGTTCCAGCCGATATGTTCCAGCATCATGACCCCGCTGAACATCAGCGAACCAGGGTTCACTTTGTCCAGATTGGTATATTTCGGCGCTGTGCCGTGTGTGGCTTCGAACAGAGCGACTTCATCGCCCACATTAGC
>CAZKIB010000012.1:45208-54687 GCA_964552425.1 uncultured Anaerolineaceae bacterium
GTCGCGATCACCTCAAACTCACTGGGGCGCAGCAGCATCTTCTGGAACATGATGTCTGCAATCGTGTCCTGAAGCAGAATCTTGCCATCGGGCACTTTGCCGCCGTGCTTTTCGGCCACTTCGTCCCAGCTGATCGTTTCGTTGGGGAATTCATCGCGGCCCACTTCGTAACCCCACTTCATGAACGCGCCTTCAGTGTACTTCTGAATATTGCCTTTATGCACAAAGGTCACACTCTTGCGCCCACGTTCAATCGCATAACGGATCGCCGCTCGGATCAGGCGCTTGCTGCCAAACGCGCTGACTGGTTTGATGCCCAGGCCAGCGCCCTCGAAGAAACTGGTCGCGCCCAGTTCTTCGCGCAGGAAACGGGCCAGCTTTTCATTTTCCGGCGTGCCGGATTCAAATTCAATGCCGGCGTAAATGTCTTCGGTATTCTCGCGGAAGATGACCACATCCACTTCTTCCGGGTTTTTCAGCGGGCTGGGCACACCCCGATACCAGCGCACCGGGCGGATGCAGCTATACAGGTCCAGCACCTGGCGCAGAGTGACATTCAGGCTGCGAAACCCGCCGCCTACCGGGGTGGTCAGCGGACCCTTGATGCCGATCAGGAATTCGCGCAGCGCGTCGAAGGTTTCTTCGGGCATATAGTTACCATCGTAAACCGAGGCGGCTTTTTCCCCGGAATAAATCTCCATCCAGAAAACCTTGCGGTTGCCCCCATAAGCCTTCTCGACTGCCGCATCCCAGATTCGCTTGCTGGCGGTCATGATATCGTAGCCGATACCATCCCCTTCGATGTACATCAGAATCGGGTTATCCGGCACATTGAGTACGCCGTTCGTCACCCGAATCTTAGCGCCACCTTCCGGCACAACAACTTTGTCGAAAGACATGCTTACCTGTCTCCTTACAGATTATGGTCGTCTTGAATGAACTGGGCCGATTATAGCACACAATATTTGCCCTATTAGGGCCAGTTCGGGCGGGGCAACGGCAAAAACCGGGCGCTTCGACTATAATGAGGAGCGGAATACCGGACACACAGAAAGGTTCTGCCATGTTGAATTCTGCGATTGTCGAAGTCGCCATCGGGCTGATTTTCGTGTTCAGCTTGCTCAGCATCCTGGTGACGCAGATCAACAGTGTCATTATCAATATCCTCAATCTCAAATCGCAGCGCCTTAAAGAGCAGTTGGACAC
This sequence comes from uncultured Anaerolineaceae bacterium, assembly GCA_964552425.1. Lineage (GTDB taxonomy): Bacteria > Chloroflexota > Anaerolineae > Aggregatilineales > Phototrophicaceae. Next base: position 46,415 of record CAZKIB010000012.1, read on the forward strand.
CATGCTGACCGACCCGGTGATCCGCGCGAAAATTCTGACCCACCCGCTCATTCGCATGGTCGATGCTAAAGTGTCTGACTTTGTCCTTACGGATTCAGAAGAAGGCGCACGGTTGACGGAAGAAATTGCCCGGCGGATGACTGAAAATCAGAAGGGGCGGGTTGATTACATCGCAACGGACACCTTTGTCGACGTACTGATTGATGTATTGACAGAAAATACCGGCCAGAAACTTTACGAAGCACTGTCCACTGTGATCGATAAAATGGAACCCAGCGTCGAAAAATCGACCTTCCGGCAGCTCCTTCGGCAGGTTCAGTTATCAGGGACCGGACTGGATGAACTGCGCCAGCTTATCAGCTCACTTTCTGAACCGGAAACCAAACGACAGATGCTGGCCGCTCTTAATCTGGTTGACGCCGCACTGGACAAACTCAAAGCCGAGAACAGCGATCTTATTCCGCTGCTGCTCGGCGTGCGCCAGATCAAGGACAAATACCTTGAAACCTCGCTGGTCGCTATCCTCAACACCGCCAGCAATATCCAGCAGGCCCGCGCCAAAATCGGCGAGTGGTTCGACGGCACGATGCAGCGCGCCACCAATAAATACGTGCAGGAATTACAGCGCTTTTCACTGGTAATTAGCTTCCTGCTGGCGCTGCTGCTGAATGTCGATACGCTCTATCTGGCGCGCGTGTTGTGGGAAGACCCGGCGCTTCGCACCACAGTGGCCGCCACTGCGGTTGCCACCGCACCTCAATTGCAGGCCGATTTTGAAAATCAGGCCGATCCCACACAGGGCACGGGCACAGTCGAGGAAGTTGAAGCATCCATCAATGAAGCGCGCGACACCCTGGAAACGCTGCTCGAACTGCGCCTGCCCATCGGATGGGTTATCCAGACACCGATCAGCGACGAGGGTGTACCGCTGGACAGCGCCCGTCTGGATTATCGCAATCTATGGAGTTTCTGGCCGCCCAACAACCCCGCCGGCTGGTTTGAACTCTGGTTCTACAAAATCGCCGGTCTGCTGCTGACCAGCATCGCGCTGTCGCAGGGCGCGCCCTTCTGGTTCGACCTGCTGCGCAAACTCACGCGCAGCGGCAGCAGCGACGCCAAAGGTTAAATTCACGGGGCCAAGACTGCGCCCCCGTTTTCGTCTCTTATCGGATCAGATTTTCGCCCATCGCGCTGCCCTCTTTGAGCAGCCCCTGAACCGCGTCGGGCGTGCGGGCTTCGGCATAGATGCGCAGCACCGGCTCGGTCCCGCTGGGGCGGATTAACAACCAACTGTGATCGGCCAGGTAAAACTTGACCCCATCCAGCGTATCCACCCTGGAAACGGTTTCGCCAATCAGTGTTTGCGGTGCGCTGCCTGACAGACGCTCCACCACCTCGCGTTTGGGAAGCTGTTTCATCAGCCGCGTATCAATTCGTCCATAATGGGCCGGGCCAAAATTCGCCTGTAAATCAGCAATGATTTCATGCAGGGGCGCTCTGGTCTGCGCCATAATCTCCAGCAGCAGCAGACCCATAAGGATGCCATCCCCTTCGGGAATATGCCCGCGAATGGAAATACCGCCGCTCTCCTCACCGCCCATCAGCACATCTTCCTGCATCATCAGGTCGGCAATGTGATTGAAGCCCACCGGCGTCTCGCGCAGCGGAAGACTGTATTTCTCGCACAGATTGTTAATCATGAAGGTAGTTGATACGGTCTTCACGACCATACCGCGCTGGCCCTTGTTCTCAACCAGATGCCGGAGCGTCAGCGCAAATACATGATGAGGGTCCACAAAGTTGCCCTGCGCATCAATCGCGCCGATGCGATCCGCGTCCCCGTCGGTTGCCAGCCCCACGTCAGCCTGTACACGCTGGACCGCAGCGACCAGTTCGTTCAGGTAACGGGTAATCGGCTCCGGGTGTATGCCGCCAAAACCGGGATTCAGGACCGCGCGGATTTCGCTCACTCTACAGCGCGAACGGGACAAAATTGTCGGGAAAGCGCCCCGCCCCGCTCCCCACATGGCATCAGCCACGATATTCAACTCGCGCTCGGAAATCTTGTCGAGATCGACCAGTTCACTGAGATGCTGGTAATAGTCCCAACCAGGATCAAATCGCCGGATCAGACCGAGTTCGATGCCCTTATCGTAATCCAGCATATTTGGCCCGCGCGCGCGCCGCTCATTCGCCACCAGTTCATCTTCAACCAGGGCGCATTGTTCAGCAGTCGCGCTGCCGCCGTAGGACGCTTTTAATTTGAAGCCGTTATAGCGCGGCGGGTTGTGGCTGGCGGTAATCACAATGCCCGCGTTAGCGCCTTTCAGTTTGACGTTGTATGAAATCGCAGGGGTGGGCGCATCGGTGCGGGTCAGCCAGGCCACGATGCCGTTGCCCGCCAGGACACGGGCCGCCTCTGCCGCGAAACGATCTGACAGAAAACGGGTATCATAGCCTACCACTACCGCAGGCGGGTCACTGCCCTCGTGCTGCTTGTTGATCGAGTCGGCTACGGCCTGAGCGATCAACCGCAGATTAGCGAACGTAAAAGTATCGGCTATGACCGCACGCCAGCCGTCTGTCCCAAAACCGATCATATGAGTTTGTTACTCCTCTGATTAAAGTGGGCGTGCCGAACTCAGCCCGGTGGTTTGCAGCAGTTCCTGCACACGCACTGAAGTTGGGTCCAGATCATTCAGAATGCTGTAGGGCAAATTATGATCGACCACATATTTGGGCAGCATTTTGATCGTATCTGTAATATCATCCGGGCGCAGTTGGCCCAGACGTACCCCGGCTGAAGCAATGGTGTCCCGCAGGGGTGCAATATCCTGTCCGTGCAGCGCCGCCGCGATCAGAATGCCCGGCCCAACCAGGTCCGCATAGGGCACGCCGCGTCCGCTGGCGGTCTTCGGTTCAATGGCGTATGCAAAAAACTGTTCACTGCCTTCCTGTGGGCGGTTATGCCCCATCTGATTGGTCAACTGAACCTCAATACACATCAGATCAAGCAGGTTGCGCAGGGCATCCACATTGCCTTCGCCCACGCCGCGCGCAATCTTGAAGGCCTGCTGCGCGATACCGGCAGCCATGCTGGCCGCCCAGGGCATATAGCGCGTATCCGGCGTGTTTTTGTTGCGCTCGGCGGCGTAACGCCAGTCGAGCAGGCCCGTCACAATACTCAGCAGTTCCACGATACCTGCGCCGCGAATGTTGGCGGGCGCGTTACGAATGACTTCCCAGTCAATGATGAGCAAATCAGATGGGCCAGTTTCCACATATTCGACTGTGCCCTTGTTACGGACAGCCACCAGCGCGGTCAAAAAGCCATCCACACTCAACGCAGTCGGAATGACCACCGTAGGAAGATTATTGGTCTTGCCAATGTACTTGGCGGCATCTGAGGCCAGGCCACCGCCCACGCCGTAAATTACCTCGACCTGCGGCGGGATATTGGCAGCCAGTTCCTTGAAAAAGGCATAATCGGCGTTGTGCGGTTCGGCCTGAACCACCAGGGGTAAATCCAGCATGGAACTCACTGACTGCCAGGCTGGCTCACTGGTGAGAAGCGCTGTCCGCCGCGATTCCTTGATGCTGCTCAGGTTACGAAACTCAATCTTCGGCAACGGCCAAACTACGGACATAACGCACCCTCTACGGCATGTATTGGATAACTCTGCACACAAATATAGTGCTAAATGGAAATATTTACCAGCAGCACCGCCCGGAGCGAATTTTGCGCCTTGTGAGAAGATCGCGGATAATAGACAATGTAGGTGTGCATGATGTGGGAGGACACGTATGGTAGACAGTCCGCTGCCCTCGAACGATGCCCTGATCGCTTACAGTCAAGCGCTCCCCTGGGACGAAATCGAGACGCAAAAGGAACGCTTCAATCAGGAAATTCGCAGACTGTCTCTCAATAGTACCGGTGACATCCTTCCGCTGGACGAGCTTTCAAATACGGTTGGCGCTCGTGTCTACCCTTATTTTGAACCGCAGGACGCGCGCACCCCGCAGATTTTTATGGCCGAATCCAGAGGCCAGCATTACATCCTCGGCAGCGCGGTCAGCCCACGCTACCGGGGTGGCAAGTCGATGGTCGATGCCATCACCCCGTACAACCTGAACCCGGCAGTCAACCACACCAACATTCACATGACCGATGACAGCACCGAGCGGATGCGCCCGCTGGGGGCTGAACTGGAACTCGGTCTGGTGCATCATGATGGCAACGCCCCCACTGAAGTGGAGATGCAGAATTTTATCCGCATCTATTATGACCATGCGCAGCGCCTCGGCATTTATCCGCGTCTGGATCGTGAAGCCTGTCAGTACCAGATCGAAGCGCATATTTCTCCAAGCATCGGTTATCAGAAAACGCGCTCGGCGCTGACCGGTCTGATGGCGGCGCTGGCGGCAACCTGTGACGAAACCGGGCTGCGCACCGCTATTCTTTCGGCCTACCCCACGCTGTCAGACTTCAAAATGAGCGATGATCCAAAAGTCCAGACCGCAGTGGATCTGATGCTCAGTGTCAACAGCCAGTTTCCTGAATATGCCGGGCGTCTGGAAGCGGCCCGCCAGCGCTACCATGTCACCAACAACGCCCATTATGTGGAGATGTTCCGCATTCAGGGCTGTCACATTCACCTTGATCTGGCAGGTCGTTCAGAAGCGCTGGGCCTGTTCACGTTCTATACCATGCTGCGCAGCGCAACGGCCATCGCCAATGCCACCGTCCTCAAAGGTGGCCCATTCGTTAATGGAACCTGTGACCCGGAACTGCTGTGTGTGCGCGAACATCTGCGGCAAACCACCGTCACCGGGCGGTATCTTGATCTGCCTCTCAGCCCGCATATACGACCTGGCGACCTGGAAAAGTACGCGACACTGCTGCGCACAGAACGGGTAAACGCGATGGCGCGCGCCCTGCTGTGCAACGATGATACGCCCGGTATGCCCGTATCGGCCATGCACAACCCGATAGGCCGGGTGCGCCCAGACCTGGCGAACAGCAAACGTATCTGCACTGTCGAAAGCACCGGAATGCCTGCCCAGATCAGCGTATCCCGGCTGGCGGCGGTCCTGACCGATTTTTCCTTCAGCCACATCATTATCGAACATTATTTTCGCCGTTTTGGCTGTGATCTGGAGCCTATGTATGATGATCCGGTACTGTGGGCCATTCTCGGCCCGCTGGACCGTATACAGTTTACCCAGCAGCATGAGGAGGGAGATCGTTACGGAACCGATATACTCCTCAAAACGGCAGCAGGGACTGAAATGACCCTGCCAGATTTTTATGAACTGAAACGGCGTTACATGCACCGCGCTCTGGCCGAAATTATGGACATTACACCGCGCGACATTGATGATGTCTATACCAGCCTGAACCGGATGCTGGCCCCACCCAGCGGTAACACCGCGCAGACTGTCGAGCAGTATGTCAGCGATCCCAAACTGCGCAGCACCGGCAACTGGGGACTGATTCTGAAAAATGCCTTTATCGAGGCCGGCGGTACACCGGGGTCGAATAATCCAGAAGCGGTGCTGGCTGTGGTCAATCAGATTCATGAAGCCATGAAAATGCGTTATCTGGAGCCAGTTTGACTATTCTCAAATATTTTTGTGATATAATGATCCCCATAATTAGTCTGATAAATTGCTTTAGCTCCCTTATTTAAGACCTGTAAAGATTAGATATACGAAAGGACACGTCCTGGCGATGCAGGTATCGCCGGGTCATTGCTGTTATGGCAAAATCAGAACTTCGCATTGTTCCCCTGGGCGGACTGGGGGAAATCGGCAAAAACATGATGGTGGTGGAAATGGGGAACGACGCCATTATCATTGATACCGGAATCATGTTCCCTACCAATGACATGTTCGGGGTTGATTATATTATCCCGGACTTCCGTTATCTGCTCAGTCGTGAAGACCTCAAACTGCATGGCATTCTGTACACGCATGGTCATGAAGATCATACCGGCGCTGTCGCACATGTGATTGAATCTCTCCCCGGAACACCCATCTACGCAACCCCACTGACAGCCGCGCTGCTTCAGGTCAAGCTCCAAGATGCGCGTGTGAAAGACAAAACGGAAGTCAATGTCTTCCAGCCGGGAGACATCCTCAAAGTGGGGCCGTTCAAAGTTGAAAGCTTCCATATGTGTCACAGCATACCGGACTGCGTGGGCTTTGCGATCAACACACCGCACGGTCTGATCGTCCATACCGGAGATTATAAATTTGATAATACGCCGGTAGATGGTAAGCAGCCAGACTATGCCAAACTGGCGGATTTTTCACGGCGCGGTGTACTGCTGCTTATGGCGGACAGCACCAACGCTGACCAGCCCGGCTGGACCCCTTCCGAAAGTGTCGTCGCCCAGGCGTTTGACTCGGTATTCCGGGAAGCCAAAGGGCGCATCATGGTTGCCACCTTTGCGTCGCATCTGTCGCGTATCCAGCAGGTGGCGAACTACGCCGAAACCTATGGACGCAAGCTGGCAATCGCCGGGCACAGCATGACGGAAAACGTCAAAATGGCCCGCAAAATGGGCATCCTCAACATTGACGACAAAACCCTGGTTGATCTGCACCGCATCAACAGCTATCCGCCGCACAAAATGGTCATCATGGTTACAGGCACACAGGGCGAACCTTCAGCCGTCCTCAGCCGTCTGGCGCAGGGCCAGCACCGGCACATGGATATTATGCCGGATGACACCATCGTCATTTCCGCGCACGCCATTCCGGGCAACGAAGAACTGGCTTACCGGACGATCAACAAACTGCTCCAGCGCGGCGCTAATGTGATCTATGACCCTGTCGCGCCGGTGCATGTATCCGGCCATGCCCGTCAGGAGGAGATGCGGCTGATGCTGAACCTTACGCGCCCGCGCTATTTCCTGCCCGTTCATGGAGAACTGCGGCATCTCAAAGAACACGCCAAACTCGCGGCTCAGGCCGGGGTCGCCGAAAACAACATTATTGTGGTGGAAAACGGTTTCACCCTGAATGTCAACAAACACGGTGTCCGCATCGGTGAGCGTGTGCCGGGCGGTTATGTCTTCGTGGATGGCAGCGGTGTGGGTGACGTGGGGCGTGCGGTGATGCGGGATCGCGAAATCCTCGCGCGCGATGGCTTCCTGATCGTCACGGTGAATATTGACCGCGACACGGGTGAGCTGCTCGGCGAACCGGAAATCATCTCACGCGGGTTTATCTACCTGCGCGAAGCCGATGAATTGATCGAAACCGTCAAGAACACCGTGCATCACACACTCGAACAAACCCGTCAGAGCAGAAACGGCAAACGCCGCGACATGCTTCAGGACAATGTGAGCAAAGTACTCTACAACGAAACCAAGCGCCGGCCGATGGTCTTCAGCATCGTCAACGAGCATTAACGCCGCCAGAACGCCAGCCAGCGCCGTAAGATGTTGGAGCGCGTTTCTTTCCAGGCATCATTCGCTGTATCCGCCTGACGCTCCATTTCACGGGGGTGTCTGCGCTCTGGCCCGTACCGTTCCGCCGTGTACAGTTCTGTAATGGCTGTGACCGGCGGTTCGGCCACCGGCAGTTCGCGCACCACATGCTGCCGCCGTTCTGCCGGGGTTTGATTTTGGGCGAAACGCAGGCCGATAAGCGGGATATAACGTTCCAGCCGGGCATAGGCACGGGCCACCGGACTCAGGCCGCCCAGACCTCGCCATTCCCACCACCACCAGACAAACACCAGCACAGCGATCACAAAAAGAATCACCAGCACCGCCACCACAATCACCCCCAGCAGCGAAAGCAGAAATGACAGCACGCTGGAAGATTCCGGCTGTGAGGGTTCGACAGGCGGTGGAATGGTCGGAACAATCACGGGCGTGGCCGAAGGTGTGGCGGAGGGTGTCACCGTCGGCGTGAGAGTCGGCAGTTCGCGCCCTTCGCTGGCCGCAGCGCCGGTTGTAGGGTCCAGAGTCGGTGTGCTGGTCGGCGTGGAGGTCGCCGTTGGGGTGGGGCTGGCCTGCGGTGTGGCGGTGGGCACCTGCACTACCGGCGTATCATCCACCCGGCTGAGGGGCGCTTGCGCGGCTGTCGGCTCGAATTCCACCCAGCCATGACCGGGGAAATAAACTTCCACCCAGGTATGGGCGTCGCGTTCCTGAACCACGAACTGCTGCATGTCCGCATCCCATGTCCCCTGCGCGAAACCCGCTGCCATGCGCGCCGGAACACCCAGCGTGCGCAGCATCATAATCATGGCAGAGGCA
>CAZKIB010000013.1:0-2434 GCA_964552425.1 uncultured Anaerolineaceae bacterium
GAGCTACGTGATCCGCGTATCCCAGCCTATTTGAGTGCCTGAAGCGAAAGTCCTACATAAGTGAAACTTGTTCTAAAAAGCTGGTCACTGTAAGAATGGAAATGTCTTCAAACTTCTGCAAGGTGAGCAGATGGGGATCACCGGTAACCACATAATCTGCTTTTCCGGCTACAGCACATGCGAGAATCAGGTCATCATCGGGATCAGCACTGGCTGGTGAAGATAAAGGGCTTGCATCAATGACTTCGGTAAATCGCAGGTGATCTTCAACAATTTCTTTAGCATTGATTTCTAATTGTGCGAGACGTCTTGTGAATTTGGGACGACTGAGAACATCCTTTAATTCATCCAACATCGCTTCGCTAATGAGGAGTGTGGCACGGTTCTGATAAACTGCATCAAGGGCCGATTTGGGTGAACCTGACCATAACCGACCTGAGATAACCACATTCGTATCGAAAACGACACGCATCACTTATCCATCTTAGGTTGTCGCCCTGCTTTTTCAGCGCGGTAGGCATGAACTTCGTCGTTGACAAACACCATCACTCGACGGTCTACTTCAGCCTGGATCAGTTCAACGATCTGTTCGTTGAGCAATACGCCAAATTCCTCAGCATCCTGTGCCAGATCTTCCGGAAGTTCAACAGTAATCGGAACAGTTGGCATCAAATCAACCCTTCTACAACATCCCGCCTCACAAAATCCGGTGAATGGATTTTATCACAGCTTTCGTCACACATTTTTGTTCGCAAACATTTCTTTCGCATTTTCGATATAGCTTAACGATTGGTGACGGAAGTAGGTGTTATAAAGTTCAGCGTAATGTCCACCCTGTTCCATTAGCGATTCATGGCTGCCCTGTTCAATGATTTCCCCCTTCCGCAGGACGATGATCCGGTCTGCGCTGCGCACTGTGCTGAGACGATGGGCGATCAGAATAGAGGTGGACTGCACCAGAATCAGGTGAAGCGCCTCCTGAATCTGCGTTTCGGTAAAGGGGTCGATGCTGGCAGTGGCTTCATCCAGAATGAAGATGGCCGGTTTTTGCAGCAGCACCCGCAGCAGGCTGACCAACTGGCGCTGGCCCATGCTCAGGCGCGCGCCGCGTTCCCCGACATCGCTGTACAGACCATCCGGCAGCGTTTCCAGCCACTCGCCGCCGCCCACGCTGTAGGCGATTTCTTCAATTTCTGCGTCTGTCGCGTCCGGTTTGCTGTAGCGGATATTTTCGATAATCGTGCCGCTGAACAGAAAGGGCGCTTGCGGGACGATGCCCAGGCGGCTGCGGTAGGATTGCAGATCGAACGAGCGGATGTCGCGCCCATCAATGCAAATCTGCCCCTGCTGGAACTCGTAGAAGCGGGTAATCAGCTTGGCGATGGTACTTTTGCCCGCGCCAGTGTGCCCCACAAACGCGATGCTCTCACCGGGCTGAATGTCGAGATCAAAGTTGTTCAGCACCGGGTCGCCGCGCACATATTCAAACGTCACGTTCTCGAATTCGATATGACCGGTAAGCTGCCCGGCGGGTTGGTTGTCGCGCTGGATGATGGTGTTATCAGCATCAATGAGCGCAAAGACTCGCTCCGTCGCGCTGAGGCCCTGCTGGAACTGGCTCCAGAACGAGGCCATGTTGATAAACGGAAACCAGAAACGATCCGTGCCCTGAATAAAGATAAACCACACCGCCGCCGTAATCGCCCCGTCGAAGACCAACTGCGCGCCGACATAAACGACCAGCGCGGTTCCCAGACCGGAAAGTGTCGTCAATACCGGGAATACCAGCGCCAGCACCAGCCCACGCTGCAAATTGATGCGGTAGGAACGGTTGTTGACATCCACGAACTGGTCGTAAATCATCGCCTCTTTGCGGAAATTCTTGGCGATGCTGATGCCTGACACGCTTTCCTGAATGGTGTCATTGACTACCGCAAGCTGGCGCGACGACTGCCGGGTCACGTAACGCGCCATGCGCCGGAAGATCAGTGCCGCCGCGATCACCACCGGCGTGGTGGCAACCAGCAGCCCGGTCAGCGGAACCGAGCGATCCAGCATGACGACCACCAGAATGAGAAGCTGCAACGCCTGGTTCACAATGTCACTCGTGACGATCACGATGTCGCCAAAGTCCTGCGTATCATTGGTGATGCGGCTGACAATTTTGCCGGTATTGTTCTCATCGTAGAATGCCAGATCGCGGTCAATGGCGGCGGCCACCGCGTCCTTGCGCATCCGGGCGACGACACTGCCGACCATGACGTTCAGCAGACGGCGGCGGATATGATTGGCAGTGTACTGGACGAACGCGGCGACAAACAATGCCCCCAGGACAAGCTGCGGCAGATTGCTGCCATCGTTGTCCAGCGCGTTCACGCCTTCCGCGATCAGCAGCGGCTGCACCCCCTGAAAAACTGCCAGCACCAGAAAGGCC
>CAZKIB010000013.1:2444-13063 GCA_964552425.1 uncultured Anaerolineaceae bacterium
TAACAACGGCTTGTTTGCGGTACGGACTGAAGTAACGGAAGATGCGTTTTAACAGTTCGGTGTCGGTATACTGGCGATCATAATCATCGCCCTCCAGACCGCGTACTACTGCTGGGCCACCCATACATTCCCCTTCAGGATTGGTCAGCCGTTTTAACCGGCTCTTCGTAGCGTGCGAAAATGCGCCGGTAGGCGTCGGATGTGTTCAGCAAATCCTCGTGTTTGCCCTGCGCCACGATTCTGCCCTGACGCAGCACGATGATATGATCCGCCCAGCGGATTTGCGACAGCCGGTGGGTGATTAACAGGGTGGTCCGCCCGCGTGAGGCCGACCAGATGGCCTGCTGAATCAGGTCTTCAGTGGCGCTGTCGATAGCGCTGGTGCTGTCGTCGAGGATCAGAATGGGCGGGTCAGTCAGGAAGGCGCGCGCGATGGCGATCCGCTGGCGCTGGCCGCCGCTCAGGGTGACACCACGCTGCCCGATGCGGGTCTCGTAAGCGTCCGGGAAGGACGTCACGAAATCATGGGCCTGAGCCTTTTTCGCCGACTCTTCGATCTGTTCCTGTGTGGCCTGTTCAGCACCAAACGCGATGTTGTCCGCCAGCGTGCGGCTGAACAGAAAAATATCCTGCTCAATGATGCTGATCTGTGAGCGCAGCGCGGCCATTGACCAGTCGCGCACGTCTACGCCATCTACCAGCACCCGGCCCGCCGTCGCGTCATAGGTGCGGTTGATCAGTTTGGTGACACTGGTTTTGCCCGCGCCGGTCTGTCCCACCAGTGCTACCGTCTGCCCCGGCTGCACACTGAAGGAGATATCGTGCAGCACTTCTTTTTCTGATGTGTAACCGAAGTTCACGCCCTCAAAGGTGATCTCACCCCGGATCGGCTGGTTGTAACCGGCTTCGTTCTGGTCAAGGTTGTTCTCAGCCGTGATGACTTTCAGGATGCGGGTGGCGCTGGCGTATCCCAGTGCGATGCGTGGCAGAACCCCCAGACCGGCGAACACCGGGAACTGGAACAGAAACAGTGTGCCCACGTAGGCCACAATGTCCCCTGTGTCGATCTGCCCCTGCTGATACAGCAGCATGGCATGGAGCAGCCCGGCAAAAATCGCCAATGGATACAGCAGGTTCGACCAGTAACGCGCTTCGAGTTCACCCTGCCTGGTGAACCATTCGCGTGCGACATCAATCAGTTTGCTGATGATGCCGATTTCCTGCTTTTCCTGCGCGGCCCCCTTGACGACCTGCAAACCTTCGAGCGATTCCTCCAGATGGGCATTCATGCGCCCAAAGCTGGCGCGCACTTCCTGCGCGATGGGATGCAGTTCGCGCACAAAAACGAACTGGATCACCACCTGAAAGATCACAAACAGGACAGGAACCACAATCAGATGGGGGTGAATGCCCGGCGAAAACAGTACGGGCATAATCATGAACATGGATGAACCGATCAGAATATTCACGCCGGTATTCATCATCATGTTCAGTTCAATCACATCGTTGGTGACGCGCGCCATGATCTCGCCCACCGGCAGCATATCATGGTAGGCCATGCTCTTACCCAGCAGGCTGCCATACAGTTCATCGCGCACATCGCGCTCGATAAGCTGGCCGTAAACCTGGGCGCTGTAATTACGCGCAAACTGCACCATTGCGCGCACCAGCGCGATTGCTACTATCCCCAGGCAGATAGCCCCGACCTGTTGAAAATCGCGGTCAATCGTCACGGCGTTATAGGCATTGCCGATGTACTGCGGGATTAAAGCTGCCCCTGCCGCGTTGCCAAATGCGCCCGATACCATCACCACGCCAACCCACCAGTGCCGGAAGACATGGGAAAGAATAAAACGCGCCGGGCTGCGGTGATTGCTCGTAAATGAGCGTTGGGCCTGAAATTCTACCGTCATACTGCGTCCCTGAAATTGCCAGCACACGTTTTCTTATGGTAGCCCAGGTTCGACAGCCCAATTAACACCAATTCAGCCGGCGTCCTGTCGGATAGTTTGCAGCACCAGATGATCGGAGCCATCAGGAAGCAGCAGGCGCGTGCCGTCCCACGACTGGTAAACGATCAGCACAAGCTGATAGTCTCCGGTGGGGAAATGGGGCGGCAGCGTGATCGAGCGGGCATCTATATAAACTCTCTCTGGCATAAGCTGAGAGGTTTGCAGCGGCTGCTGCGAATACCAGTCCGCAATCGGGCCATCCGTCTGCGCGACCAGACTGCCGGCGCTGTCCAGCAGTTGCAGGCCAATGGAATAATCCACCGGCAGCGTTTCACTTACGCCCCACCACAGGCGCACAAACAGGGTTTCAGGCGTGATGGCAGCCTCATCGCTGCCCTGAAAGTTCAGCACGCCGCCGAATGAGACTGGCTCCGGCTGTGGTGGCGCTTCCAGCAGTTGCAGCAGATAGCACCAGTCGCGGTCACACTGGCCGATGATCTCCTGAAGCGGGTGATCGCGTTCAATCTGCGCAAAGCGTTCACGAGTGTAATCAAAGCGCCACTCCTCATCGGTCACGTACCACACCCGGCGATGCTGGCGGGCTTCCTCAATACTGCTGACACGCCGCGCCCACAGGTCCGGGTCCAGGTAGCGGCGCACCTGACCGCGCACGAATCCGTCCCCCAGCCCGCCGCTGTCAAAATAGATGACATCTTCCGGCAGCGCGGCAGCCGATACCTCCCGGTACAGGTCACGCAGGGGCACGCGCACCGGCAGTTGATCGGGCAGGGCTATCAGGCTGATGATGACTGCCAGTAGCGCGCCCGGCCAGCGCGCTCGTGTTGGCAGCACTGCCAGCCCGGCCCCGGCCACCAGCCCGACCCCCAGCACCATGTACACGACATAACGAGGCACGTACACCGCGACAGCCAGATTGACCAGCATGGACATGGCCGGAACCCCGAATGCCCACACCAGCGCCAGCCGGTAATTCGCTTTGCGCCACAGAAGCGCCACGCCCACGATCAGCAGCGCGCCGTACAGCAGCAGTTGGCCGTTGGTCGCCAGCCGTGCCAGCCGCAGCGCCGCTTCGATGGAGGTCGGTTCGGTGGTGGAACCCGCGCCGAAAAAGCCGCGTGCGTTGCCGCCGGTCACTTCGGCCTGCTGGACATGGATCACCTGATAAATGGCGAATGGCAGCCAGGGCAGCCAGATCAGCACCGTCATGATGACAACATGGATCGCCTGCCGGAACAACCGCCAGCCGGGGCGGGTCAGCAGGAAATAGACCGACTGAACCAGCATGAACACGAACAGGAAATAATGCACATACAGCATGATGCCCAGCGTGAACGCATACCAGAAGGCGGCGCGCCCGGTGCGGCGGGTCAGCCAGCGCTGGAACGTCCACATAGATGTGGCGACCAGCAGCAGAATCAATCCATAGGGGCGAATTTCCAGCGAGTGAATAAAGAAGAACGTATTCACCCCCAGCAGCGCAGCCGCCAGAACCCCGTAACGCGCCGCGCCAAACCAGCGCTTCCCGATCCGGTAGATCACGGCCAGCGCCAGCAGGCTGTAAAACGCGGCCAGCAAACGCCCGGCAAATTCGCTTTCCCCGACCATCTGACGCCACAGCCAGAACGAGGAAAACCACAGCGGCGGGTGCGAATCCTGCGCGGCGAGGTACGTCACCAGATAGCTCAGATTGCTGCGGGTGAAATCATAGACCAGGGATTCATCCGCCCGCATGTGTACAGAATCGATCCCGATGACGAGGATAACCGCGCTGAAAAATATAACTGCCAGTGCGATCAGCCAGGGGCGCACAGTAGTTTGCTTCATCCTGAATGTCCTGCTGATACCCGATTCCGCCCGTATTATATGCTGCCCATTACCGCTGCACAGGGCTGTCCAACCCCCACTTTACGGATCGGCTTTTGTAGGGTAAAGTCCCGCAGGGTGTTGGCGGTTGTTATCAACGCTTGCACAATAAACAATCCAATGACCAGGGAGTAAACCACATGGGGAGCCAACTGCTCTCTATCGTCATCCCCATTCACAATGAAGAAGCCATTCTGCCCAGTCTGGTGACCGGGATCATCAGCGGCCTGCAAGATTTTGAAGGGCAGTATGAACTGATCCTGGCGGAAAACGGCAGTCATGACAAAACCCTTCCTGTCGCGTGCCAGCTTGAACAGACTTACGCGCAGGTCGTTGTGCTGACCAACCCGCAGGCCGGTTATGGCAAGGCCATTCGCGACGGCATCCTGCACAGCAAAGGCGAATATGTCGTCATCTTCAACGCGGACCTGTGGGACCTGGATTTTCTGCGCACGGCGGTACAGCTTCTGACGCAGTATGACATCGTGATCGCCTCCAAGCGCCACCCGGAATCCCACGATCAGCGCCCCTTCAACCGGCGCTTCATCACCTGGGGTTTTAACCTGCTCCTACGTATCATGTTCCGTTTTTCCGGTTCGGATACACACGGGATGAAAGCCTTCCGCCGGGTGGGGATTGTGCCGGTGGTGCTGCGCTGCATTACGGATCGTGAAATCTTCGATACCGAGGTCATCCTGCGCGGCCAGCAGATCGGGCTGACAACGGTAGAAGTGCCGGCTGATGTGGAAGAAACCCGCCCTTCCCGTTACAGCCCGCTGGTGCGTATTCCGCGCACCCTGCGTGACCTGGGGCGTCTGTATGTGGATATGCACTGGCGCGCCTATTCGGTGACTTCCAGGCTCGAACCCGAACCCGACAAGGTGCAGTTGTGATGAGCAAACCGAAGGTTTTCGTTTCGCGTGTGATCCCGGCTGCCGGGCTGGACAAAGTGAAAGCGGCCTGTGACGTGGACGTGTGGCCGGGGCAGATGCCGCCGCCTTATGAGGTGCTGACCGAGCGCGTCAAAGGGGTCGATGGTTTGCTGTGTTTGCTGACAGATCGTATAAATGCCGCCCTGATGGATGCGGCTGGCCCGCAGTTGAAAGTCATCAGCCAGATGGCCGTCGGTTACGATAATATCGACATCCGCGCCGCGACGGAACGGGGTATTCCGGTGGGCAATACACCCGGCGTGCTGACCGAGGCGACGGCTGATCTGACGATGGCGCTGCTGCTGGCTGCTGCCCGGCGCATTGTCGAGGGTGTCCGCTATATTGAAACCGGCCAATGGCAAACCTGGGAGCCGGAGACTCTGCTGGGCGCAGACCTGACCGGCGCGACACTCGGCATTGTGGGCCTGGGGCGCATCGGCAGGGCAGTGGCGCGGCGTGCCAGCGGGTTTGATATGCGTATCATCGCCTACAGCCGCAGCACTTCACCGGAATCGGCTGCTGAGGTGGGCGCAGCACTGGTCGATTTTGATACTCTGCTGGCCGAGTCTGATTTTGTGTCGATTCATACCCCGCTGTCAGACGCCACCCGCCACATGATAAACACTGCGGCGCTGCAAAAAATGAAACGCACCGCCATTCTTATCAACACCGCGCGCGGCCCGATTGTTGACCAGAAGGCGCTGTATGAAGCGCTCAAAAACGGCGTCATCGGGTACGCTGCTCTGGATGTCACCGACCCGGAACCCATTTCCGCAGATGATCCCCTGCTCACCCTGCCCAACATCACAGTGGTCCCGCACATCGGCAGCGCGAGTGTGCGCACTCGCAACCGCATGGCAGAGATTGCCGCCAACAACCTGCTGGCCGGTCTGCGTGGTGATCCCCTGCCGCATCAGGTGAACAGCCGCTGATTCGGGGACTGTTTGTATTTCCGCATGGATTGAACTAAATTGAGGAAACGCGCGCGACGCTGTGTAGAATAGCGGGTTTGTGCTGACAGGTTAACGACGGTATGGCAGAAGCAAGTTACGCGGCGGAAGTGCCGCTCAAACAGGTCGAGCGGGCGAGCATGACCCTCAGCGATGTGCTGGTGGGCGGTTTTCTCATCATCGTCATGCTCATCGGCGGTTACTTCCGTTTTGTGGGTCAGAACTGGGATGATTTCACCCACCTGCACCCGGATGAACGTTTTCTCACCGATGTCGCCTCCTCGATTGGCGGCGGTTCGATTCGCTCCAGTCTGTCCAGCCCGGATGAACAGCAGGCGCAGATCGAACGCTGCCTCGCCCAGTATCCCAACACGGGCGGGGTGGGCACCTATTTCGATGCCGATTGTTCCACACTCAACCCGCACAATGCCGGCAAGGGGCTGTATGTGTATGGCACGCTGCCGCTGTTTCTGGCGCGGGCGGCGGGCGATACACTCGTCAACCTGACCGGTGATCATTCTCTGAACAGTTACAGCGGCGTACATCTGGTCTGGCGCGGCCTGTCGGCGCTGGCAGAAATGGCGATCATCCTGATCGTTTTTCTCACCGGACTGGAAATGCACAACAAGTGGGTCGGTCTGCTGGCTGCCGCGTTGTATGCCGCCGCTGTGTTTTCCATTCAGGTGGCGCACTTTGGCACTGCCGACGCCATGACCAATCTGTTCGCTGCGCTGGGCATTCTGTTCGCGGTGCGGGTGCAGATGCGCGGTCAGTTTGTGGATTATGTGCTGTTCGGTCTGGCATTTGGTGCGGCGCTGGCAAGCCGTGTGAACATCGCGCCGCTTGCCGGCTTGCTGATTCTGGCGGCGATGCTGCCAGTGCTGGACATGAATCTGGCGGGTGCGGAGCGCTGGCGGCTCATCTGGCAGAATGGCCTGGGGCTGGTGGTCGCCGGTGGGCTGAGTCTGCTCGTGTTTCGTGTCGCCAACCCGTATGCGTTTATGGGGCCGGGTTTCTTCGGTCTCGTGCCCAATCAGCGCTGGCTGGCAGATGTGCGTCAGGCGCAGTATCTGGTGAGCGGTGCGGCGGAAATGCCCCCCAACTGGCAGTGGGCGGGCCGCACGCCATACCTGTTCGCGCTCAATAATATGGTGCTGTGGGGCCTGGGCATCGCGCTCGGCCTGACAGGGCTGGCCGGCTGGGTCTGGTCGGGCTGGCGGCTGGCCTGGGGCCGGGCAGGGGCACTGCGCAATCTGCTGCCGTTCGTCTGGTTTCTGGTGTATTTCGGGTGGCTGGGCCGCAACTGGGTGGCGACCATGCGCTACTTCCTGCCGCTCTACCCGGTCTTCGCGCTGCTGGCAGCCTGGCTGCTCTATGAAGTGCTCCGTCGCGCACCGAAAAATTCTGTACGCCGCGTCCTGGCAGTCGCGCTGAACGTCGGCGTGGTCGGCTTCACCTTCCTGTGGGCGGGCATGTTCACGAATATCTACCGCCACCAGTTGACCCGCGTGCAGGCCAGTCACTGGGTCTGGGAACAGGTCTCTGGTGATTTTTCGATGCGTATTGACGGCGCGGATGCCGGTGTTTCGCTGGTCAATATCCTCGTTTCAAATGGTCTGGGCGGCGATAACGACATTCTGGCGCAGTCATCCACCCATTATCAGGGGCAGGTCTTCGAATACACCTTTACGGCCCCGGCCAACGGCGCAATCTCCACTATTCATGCGCCGCACCTCGGTGATCTGAGCGATTCGCCGGAACCGGAAACCGTCCGCATCGCCATCAGCCCGGCGGAATCCAGCCTCGTGCTGGCCGAAACCACGCTGATAACCAATTTCACGCGTGAGAATCACCAGCTTGGCGAGGCTTACGACATCACCCTGAGCGAGGCGGTTCCGGTGACACGCGGCGAACGCTACAGCTTCCGCTTCGAGGTAATCGAGGGCGGACCGGTGGTCAGCGGCGGGTCGGTAGTCTCACACGAAGGCGGTTGGGATGACCCGATTCCCTATTCCGTGTGTACCCTGCCGGAGGGGGTCAGCGTGGCCGATAACCCACCGCCGGGCCTGCAAAACGCCAGCAACTGCAATGGCCGCAACGCCTGGTCCAGCCTGATCGTCGGTTATGATATGGGACTGGCGATTGAGGATGAAGCCTACAAGCGTGATCTGATGCTGGAAGCCCTGCACGACAGCGACTATCTGACCATCAGCAGCAACCGCTTTTACGACACGCAAAGCCGCATTCGCGCCCGCTGGCCGATGACCAACGCCTACTATGATAAGCTCTTTGCCGGCGAACTCGGTTACGAACTGGCCGCCGTGTTTCAGGAAACCTTCGAGCTTGGCCCGCTGCGCGTATCAGATCAGCATCTGCCAGTTTATGACAGCCCGGCATGGCTGAACGAATTTGAGGCCGAAGAAGCCTTCCATGTCTACGATCATCCGGTGGTGTTTATCTTCCGCAAGTCGGCAGATTATGACCACGATGAGGTGGTGAGTTTCTTCAACGGCATTCCTCTCAATCGTCCCGGCGCAGTGGGCACAAACCCGGTGGATACCTGCCCATCGATTTTCCTGCAACCGGGCGGGGGCGGCTGTGATACCACGCTGGTGGATACCTTCACCCTGTCCGCGCCGGACGCCAGCCAAGCGCCCACTCAGTTGATGCTGACCGAAGACCGCCGCGAAATTCAGGAAACCAACGGAAGCTGGTTCAACCGTTTTGACCGCAGCAGCCCCATCAACACCCAGCCAGTGATGACCGTCGCTGCATGGTGGCTGGCGATCATGGCGATTGGGTGGGTGACATGGCCGCTGTTGTTCGCGCTGTTCCCTGCGCTGGCGGATCGTGGTTATGCCATGTCCAAACTGGCCGGGCTGGTGCTGGCCGGTTGGTTCACCTGGACCGCTGCCACTGCCGGGCTGGCGTTGTGGTCCCAGGGCGGCATCCTGCTGGCGCTGATCCTGCTGGCTTTCGTCGCGCTGGTGATTATGACCCGCCAGCGGGAGGTTTTTATTCAGCATCTGCGGACTCACTGGCGGCAGATGGCTCTGATCGAACTGATTACCCTGCTGGCCTTCCTCGCGTTTCTGGCGGTGCGCCTGACCAACCCGGATTTGTGGCATCCGGCGTTCGGTGGTGAAAAGCCGATGGATTTTGCTTACTTCAATGCTGTATTGAAGAGCACCATCTTCCCGGCTGTTGACCCCTGGTACGCGGGCGGCTACCTGAACTACTACTACTTCGGCTATGTCATTGTCGGCGTGCCGGTGCTGCTGCTCAAGGTGGTTCCGTCCATCGCCTACAATCTGATTTTGCCAACCCTGTTCGCTGTCACCGGGATTGGCGCGTTCGCGGTGGCCTTCAATCTGGTGAATCACTGGCAGGAACGGCGGCAGACTTTCGCGGACGAAGCCGGCGATGTGCCCGGCCAACGCCGGCTGGGGAATCCCTGGATTGCGGGGATCGCCGCGCTGCTGCTGGCGGTGGTACTGGGCAATCTGGATACGCCGCGCGTGTTCGGCAACGGGCTGGCAACGCTGGGCGGTTATGTGCAGCCGCAGGGTTTGGCTGACTTTCTCATCAATGAATACACGACCGAATTTGGCGGCATCGACCCGCAGACAGAATTCGACCTGCGGGGGCGCGCTGAAGAAAATCAACTTTCAGACCGGCTGCGTTATGAACTGCACAACTCCCTGTCGCTGGTCAGCGGCCTGGTGCGCGGCGTTGGGGAAATGCTCAACGGCCAGACTCTCCCCATCGGCAGCAATCGCTGGTTCTGGGCGCCCACCCGTGTGTTATCCGAAACGCCGGGCGTGGAAGGCAACGCCATCACCGAGATTCCCTACTTTACTTTCCTCTATGGCGACCTGCACGCCCATATGATTGCCATGCCGCTGCTGCTGTTCGTGATGGCCTTTCTGCTCAACGAGCTTTTATTGGCCGGGCAGGATAACCGAAGCGGGATATTTCGCTGGCTGGCGCTGGCGCTGGGCGCGCTGGTGGTTGGCCTGCTGCGGGCCACCAACACCTGGGACTGGCCGACTTTTCTGCTGCTCAGTACCCTGGGGCTGATCTTCTGCTGGTGGCTGGCCTGGCGGCAGATCAACCGCCGTTCGTTGTTCCTGCTGGCGCTGAGAGTGGGTGGGTTTATCGCGCTCAGTTTCCTGCTGGCGCTGCCCTTTACCACCTGGTACGCCGCGACTTACGGTAGTATCGCGCTGTGGGAAGGCGGCAAGACACCGCTGTGGGCTTATTTTGATCTGCACGGCCTGTTTATCTTCCTGCTGTTCAGTCTGCTGGTGTGGGATACGGCCCGCTGGTTCCGCAGTGTGTACGTGCGTGCCCTGCGCGGCATGGGGCCGCTGCTGGTCGCGCTTGGGGTGGCCTTCGCCACCATTCTGATCGGCTCGATTGTGCTGGCCGCTGTGGACTATCAGGTCACACTGGTGGCTGTGCCGCTGCTGGTGTGGATGGCTGTGCTGCTGCTGCGCCCCGGTCAGTCCCGTGCCATGCAGTTTGTGCTGGCGCTGGCCGGGCTGGCGGTGGGCCTGACACTCGGCGTCGAGTTTATCGTGCTGGCCGGTGATATTGGACGTCAGAACACGGTCTTTAAATTTTACATGCAGGCGTGGATGCTGTTCAGTGTGGTCGGCGGGGCCGCTTTTGCCTGGCTGTGGGAAGCCTCGGATCGCTGGCGTTCATCAGTCCGCACGGTTTGGTATGCGATAGGTGGTCTGCTGTTCACCATCGCGGCGCTGTATCCCCTCATGTCGACGCAGGCGAAAGCGCTGGAACGGATGGCTCCCGAAATGCCTGTCACACTCGATGGTATGGAATACATGCGCTACGCCAGCCACAGTGAGGACGGTGAACTCGTCACACTGGACGACGAT
>CAZKIB010000013.1:13077-33469 GCA_964552425.1 uncultured Anaerolineaceae bacterium
GGCTTCAGGACAATGTGCCGGGCACGCCCACGATCATCGAGGCGCAAAGCTGGCGGGAATACCTCTGGTCCGGGCGCATCGCGATCTATACCGGGATGCCGACGGTGCTTGGCTGGCGCTTCCACCAGACGCAGCAGCGCACTTTCGAAAATATGGGCCTGCTGATTAACCAGCGCCGCGCCAATGTCAACGGCTTCTACAGCACCACCGAGATCGGCACCGCGCTGGATATTATCCGGCATTATGGTGTGGACTATATTATTGTGGGCACTCTGGAGAATGTCTATTATCCGCTGGAAGGGTTGGCGAAATTCGAGCGTATGACGGAAATGGGTTTGCTGGAAAAAGTGTATGAACGCGGTCAGTCCAGGGTGTATCGAGTCATCAACGATGCGCATCTGGCGCAGGCGATGGGGTAAACCGTGATTGTCGACTGGTTGGCCCGTGAGGGCTGGATCGTATTCAACTGGTGGCTGCTGGTGACACTGGCAGGACTGGCCGTGCTGCCTCTCACGGTGCGTCTGCTGGGCGGCCTGCCGGATAAAGGCTACACGCTGGCGCGGGCAGTGGGCCTGCTGCTCATCAGCGTGGTGTTCTGGCTTCTGGCGAGTCTTGGCTTTTTGCGCAACACCGCCGGCGGTGTGCTGCTGGCCTGGCTGATCGTGCTGGTGGGCGGGCTGGCGCTGCACTTTCGGCAGTTGCCCCGCTTTGACTGGCGCGCCTGGTGGCAGCATAACCGCCCGGTGATTCTCGTCGGGGAGGTGCTGTTCGCCGCGCTGCTCATCTTTTTTGTGGTCTATCGCGCCCACATGCCGAACCTGACCGGCACGGAAAAGCCGATGGAACTGGCCTTCATGAGCGCCGTGCAGCGCAGCGAGACTTTCCCGCCCAATGACCCCTGGCTGTCGGGTTACGCTATCAGCTACTACTATCTCGGTTATGTCATGTCGGCCACGCTGTCGATGCTGAGCGGCATCAGCAGTTCAGTGGGCTTCAATATGACCATCGCGCTGCTGTTCGCGCTCACTGGCCTGACCAGCTACGGCGTCGTCTATAATCTGGTCGCCTCGCGCATCAAAGGGGAACGCCGCGCCGCGCGCCCGGCCCTCATCTGTGGGCTGGTGGGCATGATTTTTGTGGTGCTGCTCGGCAATTTCCAGACCGCGCTGATCGAACTGCCCTACCAGTCGCGCACGGCCACACAGGACTATCTCGATTTCTGGGGGCAGGATGATCGCCTGACGCCTAAAGCCGCCCTGCCAGAAGCTGCCGGGCCAATCTCTGTGACCAACTGGGACTTCTGGTGGTGGTTTCGCGCCAGCCGTGTTGTGACCGATACCAACCTGGACGGTTCGCTCATCGCCATCCAGCCGATTGACGAATTTCCCGCCTTCAGTTTCTTGCTGGCCGATGTACACCCGCATGTGCTGGCGCTGCCCTTTGCGGTGCTGGCGTTGGGACTGGCGCTTAATGTCATCCTGACCCGGCGGGACCCGAACCGTTCCGAGGTGCTGTTTTATGGGCTGGCGCTGGGCGGGCTGGTATTCCTGAATACCTGGGATGGCCCCATTTATATGGTGGTGCTGGTCGGGGCGGACGCGGTGCGCCGTTTGCTCCGTAACGGAACCGGCGGCTTTATCGCGGCGGATTGGTGGGGTATGGGACGTTTGGGGGTGGCGCTGGGCCTGCTGACCCTGGTGCTGTACTTTCCGTTTTTCATCAGCTTCCGTTCACAGGCATCCGGCATTCTGCCCAACCTGCTGCACCCCACCCGCTTCCAGCAGTATTTCATCATGTTCGGGCCGTTTATCCTGATTCTTGGCCCGTTTCTGGCGCTGGAAACCGGTCTCGCCGGCGGGCGCATGAACTGGCGTCTGGGCGCGTCGGCGGCGCTGACGCTGCTGGCCGGGCTGGTGATTCTGGTGCTGCTGTTCGTGGGCGCGGCGCTGCTGATTACCGACCAGACCACGTTCGTGTCCGACTTTCTTAACCAGAACGGCGGCCTCGGAGCGGTGCTGCCCGCGCTGCTGAACCGGCGGCTGGCCTATGGGCTGACCACGCTGGTGCTGCTGGTAGGCATCGCGCTGGTGGTGGCGCGCCTGTTCCCGCGTGTACCTGTTTCGCTCGACCTGAAACGCGATGAGGACGCCCGGCAGGTTATGACCTATCCGCCGGCGACAGGTTTCGCGCTGCTGCTGGTGGGGGCCGGGCTGGTGCTGACTCTCGTGCCGGAATTCCTGTACCTGCGCGATAACTTCAGTGTGCGCATCAACACGATCTTCAAATTCTACTATCAGGCATGGCTGATGTTCGCCGTAGCCAGCGCCTATGGATTATATGTTATCGTCGCAGACCGCCGGTGGGATGGGCGTCTGGCCCTGGCGCGGACGGCGTTGACAATCGTCGCTGCCGGTGGCATCGTGATGGGGATGCTTTATCCGGTATTGGGCTTCCATAACCGCATGTTGATTGAATCCGGGCGTTCATCCAGTTCGGATGTGGGGCCGCTGACACTCGACGGCGGGCCGACCACCGTCAGCGCCGACGATTATGCGGCGATTATGTGCTTTAATGATCTGGTGCAGGGTGACGATACGGTGGTGCTGGAAGCTGCCGATCCCGGTTCCGCCTACAATATTACGGGCAAATGGGGACGGGTCGGCATGTTGACCGGTGTGCCCATTGTACTCGGCTGGCAGAATCATGAAGGGCAGTGGCGCGGCCCCACTTATGCGCAGGTGGTGGGCACACGCCCGCAGGATATTGACCGCATCTATACCGATCTCCGCTGGGATGTCGTCAGCCCGCTGCTCGACCAGTACAGTATCGACTACATCTTTTTTGGCGAGACCGAGCGCAACAAATATGGTGTTCCGGCGGAAGAAAAATTTGCCGAGAACTTGCAGGTGATCTGTGAACGGGGTGGCAGCCGCTTCTATCGCGTGAACACCGCCAGCCTGACAGCACGAGGGTAAAAGGCTATGCAAGCTGTGAGAGAATCGGAGCAACCTGTTGAGTCGCAGCCCGCGCTGCTGACGGTATCTTACGAGTGGATCGCTTATGCGGTGCTGATGATCTTCGCACTGGTGATGCGCATTGCTGATCTGGACATTGTGCCGCTCACCAGCCAGGAGGCATCTCAGGCGCTGGCGGCCTGGCGCACGGTGCATCCTGATCTGCCGGGCAGCGTGATTGTGCCGGAAAGTCCGCTGTTGTTTCTGCTGCACAGTGTCGGGTTCAGTATTCTTGGTGGTACAGAATTTGCCGCGCGGGTGTTCACGGCTCTGGGTGGAACCGCGCTGGTGCTTGCGCCGTCTTTATTTCGTGACCTATTAGGCCGTGAGCGCGCCTTTATCCTCAGCCTGCTGCTGGCTTTTTCACCTGTGCTGCTGGTGGCTGCGCGTTTTGATACTCCCACGACCTGGGCGCTTCTGGCGGCGGTGGGGGGCCTGTGGGCGCTGCGGCGCTGGTGGCTGACCTCTGGAACGGGCTATGCCATTCTGGGCAGCAGCCTGTTTGCGGGCCTGCTTCTGCTCACCGACCCGGCCGGCTGGTGGTTCGCGCTGGTGCTGCTGGTTTCCGGGTTGATTGCTCTGATATGGAACCGTATCGAAAACCCGGACAGTGAGGCTTCTACAAACATTCGTCAGCGTCTGCGCGCATGGCCCTGGTCACAGTCCCTTCTGGCAGTCGTGCTGACGGTGTTTAGTGTGTCAACGCTGTTCATGTTCCATTTGCCCGGTCTGGCTGCGGTCAGCCAGCTTCTGCAAACCGGGCTGACAGGTGTGTTCACGCCGCCGGTGGGTGCGCCGCCGCTTTTTGGGCTGCTGACGACCTTTTTCTACGAGCCGTTCATGTGGATATTCGCGCTTGGCGCGCTGGTGCTGCTGGCCCGTCGCGCAGATTTACCTTTGTACGAGCGTTTTCTGGTCATCTGGATTGTGCTGGCCGGCGCGGCGCTGCTCATTTATCAGGGGGCGCGCCCGGAACATGCGCTCTGGCTGATCGTGCCGCTCACGGCGCTGGCGTCCGGCGGGGTGATCGCCTGCCTGCAACCGGACGAACACCCCTTTCTGGATATTCCCTGGTGGGGCAAACCCCTCGTGGCGGTGATCCTGTTTGCGCTGCTGGCGATTTTTACGATCAATGCCCAGACGATTGCCCGTGAACTGCTGCGCACGCCGGATGGTTCGCTGGTGGCCCTACAGCCCAACCCGCTGAACGTGGTCTGGACGGTAATCGTGCTGTTGTTTATCATCGTCGGCTACTTTCTGGTGGGCAGTCTGTGGGGCAGTACGGCTGCGCTCCGGGGCGGGGCGCTTGGCCTGCTGGCTTTTGCGCTGATTACCTCACTGGGCAGCGGCTGGAACGCGGCGGTGTTTCATGCGGACAATCCGGTGGAGTTCTGGCACACCCAGGCGACGGGGCGTGAAACCGCGCTGCTGCGTGAGACTCTGCTGGAACTGACCAAACGCGAAAGCGGCGGTTTCCCTTTTTTGACCGTCTATGCTCAGGCCGGCGACAGTGGGGTGATCGCCTGGCTGCTGCGCGATTTTGAGGACGTTCATTATGTGGTTGACCCCGCCGAGGCGCGCGCGCAGGAAGTGGTGCTAATGCCGGCCAGCGCGGAACCGCCCCAGTTGGGTGGCAGTTATGTCGGCCAGAATTTTGTCATCGCGCGCACCTGGACACCGAACACGCTCCTGGGATTTGACCTGATTCCCTGGTGGACTCAGCGGCGCGTGCGGGTGGGGGCTGTGGCCCAGCCGGATTATGTACTCTGGCTGCGACAGGACATTTATGATGGGGTCGAACTCGACCTGACGCAGCAGTGAGGACTGGGCGGCCGGGGTGTGTATAAATAAAATGTGTGTTGGCTAACAGCGGCGTGAACCATGCAGACAACCGATCAATTGATTGAACATTGTCTTGAAGGCGATCAAGCGAGTTTTGAGCTGCTGTACCATGAATTTGCGGGCGGCATTTACCGGCTGTGTTACAGCATTCTGCTCAATAAACAGGACGCAGAAGATGTGACCCAGGAGACGTTCGTGTACGCCTTCAGGAATCTTCAGCGTTACGATTCGGCGCGTGCTGGTTTCAAAACATGGTTGTATACCATCGCCATCAGCCGCTGTCGTAATCTGTACCGCCGCCGGCGTCCCGCGCTCATGGACATTGCCCACATGCTTCAGCTCAATATCGCCGGGCCAAAATCCGAACGCCCGGAAACAGCCATCAGCCAGCGTGATCTGCAAACGACACTGGAACGGGCGCTGGCGGAACTGTCCCCGCGCCTGCGTGAAGCCGTCGTGCTGCGTTATGGGCACGGACTGATGTACCGCGAGATGGCCGAAATCATGGGCTGCCCGCAGAAGACCGCCGAAAGCCGCGTGCGCCTGGCGCATGATGCGCTGCGCGGACTGCTGCAAAACGAAGGGCTGGCTTTGCTGGAAGAATTACTGGTAAGTTCCTGACGAAACCGAATGATCGGGCAGGGTCATTCCCGGACTGCCCGTAGGTGAAGATGCGATGATGGTAAAGTGGATATTCTGTCGTTATACACAATCCAGACTGGATCACTATCTGGACAGCGCGCTGCCTGTGCGTACCCGGCGGCTGGTGGCCCGGCATCTGGATTCATGCCCGGCCTGTTATCAGGAATATACGCGGCGGCGTGATCTTCAGCGGGAACTCCGGCAGGGGCTGCCACTGGTTGGACGCGGGCACGAGCCGGACTTTGACCGCATGTGGGGTGCGATCCGTTCTGAACTGCCGCGCTCCAGGCCGCGTTATGCCCAGTTCCGCTACGGTCTGGTCGCCTTTGTGCTGCTGCTGGCCCTGCTCGTGCCCTTCACGATGGGCAACCACGAACTGTCGGTGGTTCCGCAGCAGCCTTCTCCGCAGACGGCGGCCTCCACCGAGACACCCACCAGCACCGATGAGGCCCGTATGGTATCGACAGCGATAGCCTCCGCCACCGAAGTGAGCAGCCTGGATGGGGACCCGGCTCCCCCCACACTGCCAGAACCCGATCTGAACCGATAAGGACAAAGTAACTGCATGGCGACGATGACTGAACAGCCCCAATCCCCAGAGCGGGTCAATCCTGTAAACCGTCTCCTGGCGCGTTCACAGACCGTGAACTGGGAACTGATCGCCTATCTGGTAATTTTTCTGCTGGCGATTTTTACCCGTTTTTACGCGCTTGGTGACCGGGTGATGAGCCACGATGAAAGCCTGCATACCCGCTATTCCTACAACCTGTATGCCGACGGTAATTTTCAGCATACCCCGCTGATGCACGGGCCGATTCTGTTTCATGTCACCGCCTTCTTTTATTTTATGTTTGGCGACAATGATTTTACGGCCCGCCTGTACCCGGCCATTCTGGGTGTACTTCTGGTGCTGTCCCCATTCCTGTTCCGGCGCTGGTTAGGGCGCATCGGGGCGCTGCTGGCATCAGTGATGCTGCTGATCTCGCCGCTCATCATGTATTACAACCGCTATATTCGTGAAGATACCCCGGCCATCCTTTATACGCTGGTGATGGTCTATGCCATCATGATGTATCTGAGTGGGCCAGAAGGGCAGCGCCGCCGGGTGCGCTGGTTGTATCTGTTGTCAATCGGGATGATCGCCAATCTGGGAACGAAAGAGACTGCCTTCATCAACATTGCTGTTTTTGGCTCTTTTCTGACGCTCTACTGGCTGGTGCGGCTGGTGCAGTATTTTCGGGGGCTACCCGGTAAAACAATCTTTTATTTCGCCAGTATCGGGACACTGCTGGCGGGCATTGCAGCGCTCGCATTTTATATCGTGCTGTCGGTTGTGCCCCTTGAGCGGGTGGTTGCGGCTGCTCAAGCCAGTGATACCTGGGTTAGCAGTCTCGATTTCATCAGTCTCATTGTGATGACGGTGGGGGTGATCGCTGCTGTGCTGGCCGTGCTTTTCGGAACCCTGTTGTGGGCGTTTCGCAGCAGCGCGGTGCGCATCCGCTGGAGTGACGCGCTCGTGATCGGGTTGATCGCGCTGGTGGTGTGTGGCGGTTTTATCGTTATCGAAGAACTCTCGCATCTGGAAGCCTCGAACTCGTCAGAAACGGCGCTGCCCCCTGTGCCGGGCCAGGAAACCGTCATGCTGGAAAGCAGCGTCAATACCCTGCCGTTGATCGGGGCCTGGGTGGGCGGCGCGATTATCGTGGTGCTGGTGCTGGCTTCCTGGCGGCTTGGCTGGTGGCATACGCTGCACCACTTCGCCGAACTGGATGTCCTCATCATCATGGGCAGCTTGATTCTGCCCTGGGCATCCCCGTTCATTATCAAAGCGATGGGGGTGGAGGCGACGGATTATTCGCCCGAAGGCATTACCCGCGCGGTGCTGGCGCTCATCCCCACAGTCGCCGTATCAGTGGTCGTGGGTCTGGTGTGGAACTGGCGGCGCTGGCTGGTCTGTACAGCGCTGTTTTACGGCATTTTTGTGTTTTTCTTTACCACCATGTTTACCAACCCCAACGGGCTGGCAACCGGCGTCATCGGCAGCCTGGGCTACTGGTTGGAACAGCAGGGTGTCCGGCGCGGCAGCCAACCCCAGTACTATTATCTCGCGTTGATTATGCCCTTTTATGAATTCCTGCCGGTGATCGGCAGCGCGCTGGCGATGTTCAGCGGCCTCGGTCTGTTCTGGCGCTGGCGTCGGGACCGCCTTGAGGAGCAGGCCGGCGAAGCGCCTGTCGAACTGAGCAGCAGCGCTGAACCCGATGCGGCGCAAATGGCCGATATTGAATCCGAAACACCGTCCATCGCCGAACTCATTGACGATGAGTTTAAGATTAAACCGGAATGGGAAACGGAACCTAAAGACAAAGGCGGACCGGATTGGTTGGACACGGTTCCTTTCCTGCTGTTTGTCAGTTGGTGGGCCATTCTCAACCTGATCGGCTACACCCTCGCGGGCGAAAAAATGCCCTGGCTCGGCACACACATGACACTCCCGCTTATTCTGTTGAGCGGCTGGTACTTCGGGCGCGTGTTCGAGACCGTAGAGTGGCCCAGATTTGTGCGGGCAGGCTGGTTATACATCATTTTGCTGCCGGTGCTGTTTATCACCCTGTATCAGGTCATCACACCGTTTATCTTCGGTCCGGGGCCGTTCGCGGGCTTGCAGCAGGCCCAGCTTGCCCAGTCCGGTCAATGGCTGGCGGTGGTGGCGGTCAGCGGTTTTCTGGTGCTGGCGATCTATCAACTGGTCGAACGCACCGGCTGGTCGCATCTGCGCAGCGTTTTCGGGGTGGCGGTCTTTGGATTTCTCAGCCTGCTCACGGCCCGTTCCGCGTTGATGGCGTCCTTTGTCAATTACGATCTGGCGACAGAATATCTGGTGTATGCGCACGGCGCGCCAGCAGTCAAGACGGTGCTGAACGATCTGGAAGAACTCAGCCTGCGCACAACCGATGGCATGGACCTGAGTTTTGCGTATGACAACGAAGTCTCGTGGCCGTATAGCTGGTACTTCCGTGATTTCCCCAACGCGCATTATTTTGGCAGCAGCCCCAGCCGTCCGATCATTGACCAGTCGGTGGCGGTGGTCGGCGAGGCCAATCGGGCTGCGGTGGAGCCGCTGCTGGAAGATCGTTACTACCATTTTGAATATATCCGGCTGTGGTGGCCGATGCAGGACTACTTCAATCTGACCCCGGAGCGTCTGGTAGCCACCTTCGATTTCTCGCCGGAGAATCCCAACGCGGCGCTTTTGCGGCGTGGTCTGTTCGACATCTGGTGGTCGCGTGATTATGACGCCTATGGTCAGGCGGTCAGCCGCAGCTTCAACGTGACTGAATGGCCTGTGTCTGACCGGATGCACTTCTACGTGCGCAAGGATGTCGCCTCGCAGGTCTGGGACCTGGGCATCGGCGAAGGCAGTGTTCAAAGCCCGCTTGATGACCTGGAAGTCAACGTGTGCAACGCCAACTGGCAGCTTCTGGCGGCGGATGTGGTGATGGGGACAGCAGGGACCGCTGAAGGGCAGTTGAACCGCCCGGTGGGGCTGGCCGTTGCGCCGGATGGCCGTCTGTATATCGCTGAAGAATCGAACAACCGCCTGTCGATCTTCACCAGTAACGGTGAATTTGAGGGTGTGCTGGGGCAGGGCAATAACCTGTTCTTCACCCGCCCGAACAGTGTGGCGCTGGGGCCAGATGGCAGCCTGTATGTCGCGGATACCTGGAACTTTCAGGTGCAGGTGATCTCGCCGGAGGGCGAAACCATCAATCGTTGGGGTGAACGCGGCGAGTATGGCCTCGGCGCGCAGCCTGAACCGGTCTACGGTTTCTGGGGGCCGCGTGATGTCAAGGTCGACTCTCAGGGCCAGGTCTACGTCTCAGATACTGGCAACAAGCGCATTCGCGTGTATACATCTGACGGTGTCCATGTGCGGGATATTGGCTCCGGCGGCAGCGCTGAA
This sequence comes from uncultured Anaerolineaceae bacterium, assembly GCA_964552425.1. GTDB lineage: Bacteria > Chloroflexota > Anaerolineae > Aggregatilineales > Phototrophicaceae. Next base: position 22,540 of record CAZKIB010000013.1, read on the forward strand.
GGGCAGGTGGATGAGCCTTCTGGCCTCGCGCTGCACCCGGATGGTCGCCTGTTCGTGGCCGATTACTGGAACCGCCGCATTTCCGTGTTTAACACCGGCGGCGCGTTTATGTATACCTTCCCGGTGCGCGCCTGGTATGATGAGCAGGGCAACCGGCCGTATCTCGCGGTGGACCCGCAGCGTGATTATATCTATGTGACGGACCCCGACGCGGGCCGTGTGCTGGTCTACACCACCACCGGCGACTGTCTCGGTTCGTTCGGCCAGCCCAGCCGTGAAGGCTTCGACGCGACGCAGTTCCGCACCTCAGCGGGCATCGCGGTGGATTCTGAAGGTTATGTCTACGTCACCGATTCTGGTTCGGGCCGCGTGCTGCGCTTTGCCCCCTTCGAACCCAATCTGGAGGCGCTTGGCCTGTCTGCGGACAGCGAGACGGCTCAGGATGACGCGGCGGTAGTGGAAGAAAATACGGCTGAACTGGAACCGGCTGCCGAAGAAACGGAAGTGCTCGACGCTGCGGGCTGATTCCTTCGTTTAGAACCTGTGGGCCTCCCCTGTATCATCAGCGTTTTCAAAGGCTGCTTGCAGGGGATACCCACCCCCATTGTTTCCCGTATGACGGTGGATGAGTTTGAGCGCTTTTTTTCATGGGCGCGACACCTGGTTTGACCTGACTCCGCGCTCACTGGCGAATCGCCGGGGCAGTGCGGCCCGGTCCGAAGCGGCTGGCATATGAAAATTCCAGGAAAACTTGTCATTCGGGCGCTGTTATGCTATGATATACAGGGTGAAGTGGGGCCAAAACCCCACTTTTCTTCGTATTAAGGTACTCTTTCCATCCCAACCCAATTTCAGTATCCCTGATATTTCAGGAGTTAAACACAGGAATTATGAGAAGCGAATTCGAACTCGCCTTCAACGAGATCACCGAGTTGAGGTCACTGCCGCGTGAAGTCGTTCTGGAGGCTTTGCAGACCGCCCTTGTTTCGGCTTATCGCCGGGACACAGGCGCGAGTGCAGCACAGCGCGTCGAAGCGGATATTGACCCCACAACCGGGCGGCCACGCATCTTTGTTGAAAAAGAAGTGGTCCACGATGTGCAGAACGTGAACACAGAAGTGGATCTTGAGAAGGCGCGTTTTTACGATCCTGAATGCCAGCTCGGCGATATGGTGATGGTGCAGGTTCAGCGCACCACCAAGAAGTTCGGTCGTATTGCCGCGCAAACCGCCAAACAGGTCATTTTGCAGAAGATTCGCGAAGCCGAACGCAACTCGCTGTACGAGGAGTTTGTCGAACGCGAAGGCGATCTGATTAACGGTACGGTTCAGAGCGCGAACGCCCATCTTGTCACCCTGAGCCTCGGACGCGCCGAAGCCATCATGCCCCGCGCCCAGCAGATTCCCGGCGAACGCTATCGCCCGCATGACAAACTGCGCACCTACGTACTCGAAGTCAAACGGGGCAGCGGTGGGCCGCAGATTATCGTCAGCCGCAGCCACCGCAATATGCTGCGGCGTTGGCTCGAGTATGAAGTGCCGGAAATTTATAACGGCCAGGTCGAAATCAAAAACATTGCCCGTGAAGCCGGATACCGTTCCAAAGTCGCGGTGGCCGCGCTGCAAGATGGCATCGACCCGGTAGGAGCCTGTGTCGGGATGCGCGGGATGCGTATTCAGAACATTGTCAAGGAACTCCACGACGAAAAAATCGACGTGATTGAGTGGGTTCCTGACCAGCAGGTGTTCATTGCCAAAGCCCTCAGCCCGGCCCGCGTGAGCGGTGTTTACCTGGATGATGACTTTGACAGTGGACGTACCGCCGTCGTCATCGTGCCGGATGATCAGCTTTCGCTGGCGATTGGGCGAGAGGGGCAAAACGCCCGCCTGGCCGCCAAACTGACCGGCTGGCGTATCGACATCAAGAGTGTCACCGAGGCCGTTCAGGACGCCCTCAGCCGTATCACCGTGGCCCCGCTGTCCGAACTGACCAAGACCCACGCCGACATGCTGGCTGATGTCAGCCGCATCATGGAAAAGAAAGCTGCTAACCGGACGGTGATGCCAGAAGAATATACCATTCTGGGCCACTTCGCGGACCTTGCCGAACGCCGGATGCTCGACCAGCGCGAACAGAAGCGCAAGGCACGGGTGGCCGAAATCAACGCCGTCAAATCGACCCTTCCACAGGGTGCATTCGAACTGCCTGTCACCGCGCTTGATCTGCCGGATGAAATCATCGAAGCGCTTCAGCCGCTGGAAAACGTCGGCGAAATCATGTGGCGTTTCCTCATTGATGAAAACACGCTGCACAAAATGTTTGGCAAGCTTCCGGCGGATTCGTTCGCGAAGCTGCAAATCGCGCTCGATCAGGTGGTGATTCCTGAAGTGATCGCAACCAAACTCGAAAAACTTGAAGAGCCAGAGGCCGCCAGAATGCCAGTGGAAGCCCAGGTCGAGGATACCCTGGCTGAAGCGGCAGTCGCCGAAACGGTTGTCGATCAGGACGTGATTCCTGCCGCGTTTGGGGACGAAGTGGACGAACTCGCCGTGCCCGATACGGCTCGCGAGGCCCGCAGTAAGACGCGGGAGCGCACCCCGGCCACAATTGCCGAGCCGGAAGATTTCGAAGAATTCGACTCTGAAGAGGATGATGAACTTGGAACCGGGTCGAGAGATGAAGATGAGACCCGCAAAAAGAAGAAAGACCGCCAGAAGCGCCGCCAGTTGGTTTACGACGAAAAACTCGGCGAAGTTGTGGCACGGCGGCGGCGCAAGGGCCGGCGGGGTGGTCGCGAAGATTGGGACGACATGCTCGATTAAGGCTTATGAGCGGGAAACAGTTACATCGCCAGCGGTCTGTACCGCAGCGCACCTGTGTAATCTGCCGGGAAAAGCGCGACAAACGTTCTTTGGTGCGCATCGTGTATGGCACTGCTGGCCTGCAAATTGACCCGACCGGAAAAATGGATGGACGTGGCGCGTATCTGTGCGATCAGCAGTCCTGCTGGAAACGCGCTCTTGAGGGTCAGGTTCTCGGTAAAGCACTACGGATGACATTGACCGATGAAGACCTACAACGCCTGCAACAGGCACGACCGCAAACCTGATGGCTGACCCCATGATGGTCCATACGGTCTTTCGACAGTTTCATAATGGTCGCGCGATGGGTTAGGTAATCAGGTTTCTGCAACCTTTGCCCCCCATCGCCGGATACCACCTGGAGGATGTTATGGCAAAGGAAAAGCAGATCGTTCTGGTTCCCGATTATCTGAGTGTGCGAGAGCTGGCGGAATTGATCGAAGCCAGCCCGATTGAGGTGATGAAGCAGTTGATCGCCAACGGCATCATGGCCTCAATCAATCAGCAGATTGATTTTGATACCGCCGCGATTGTTATCGAGGAAATGGGCTTCGAGGCCCAGTCTGTCAGCCAGATCGCGGCACAGGCCAAGAAGGAAGAAGCGGCCAAAGCCCAGAGCTGGCGGCAGCTTTACACGGTTGAAAAGCCGGAAAATCTCCAGACCCGCCCCCCCATCGTCACCATTCTGGGCCATGTTGATCACGGAAAAACTACCCTGCTCGATACCATTCGTAAAGCGCATGTGGCCGAAGGCGAAGCCGGCGGCATCACCCAGCATATCGGCGCGTACCGTGTCCGGCATAACAATCGCCAGATTACCTTTCTGGATACCCCTGGTCACGAGGCGTTTACCGCCATGCGCGCGCGCGGCGCTCAGGGAGCCGATATTGCCGTGCTGGTGGTGGCCGCCGATGACGGTGTGATGCCGACTACCCGCGAAGCGATCAATCACGCGCGGGCCGCGAATGTGCCTATTATCGTCGCCATCACCAAAGTGGACAAACGCAACGCCAATACGGATCGTGTCAAGCAGCAGTTAGCCGAAGTGGATCTGATCCCGGATGAATGGGATGGCAATACGCTGGTTGTGCCCGTTTCCGCGTTGCAGGGTGAAGGTATTGATGACCTGCTCGAAGCCATCCTGCTGGTGGCGGATGAAAGCAATATCGTGGCGAACCCCCATGCCGACCCCGCCGGTGTGGTGCTGGAAGCCAATGTGGACCCCAGTCGCGGCGTGATTGCGACTCTGCTGGTACTCAATGGTGAACTGAAACGCGGCGACACCATCATCGCCGGGAACACCTACGGCCGTATTAAAGCCATGTTCGATGAAACCAGCGCGCAGGTCAAAAGCGCCGGACCTTCCACCCCGGTAGAGGTGATGGGCCTGAGCGATATGCCGCAGCCTGGTGACAGCTTTGAAGCCGTCAAGAACGAGAAAGCGGCCCGCCAGCTTCTCGATGAACGGGTGGAAACCAGCACCGAAGCCGGCCAGGTGCGCGCGCCGATTACCCTGCAAGACCTGTTCGCGCAGATCAGCAGTGGTCAGGCCAAAGAACTGACTCTCATCATCAAAACGGATTTTCAGGGGACCTTGCAGCCTATTGTCAGTTCGCTGGAGAACCTGTCCCAGAATAACCCCGAAGGCATCAAGATCAATGTTCTGGCTGCCGATACCGGGAACATTGGCGAGAATGATGTCATGCTGGCGAGCGCGTCCGGTGCGATTGTCATTGGCTTTAACGTGGATGTCGACAACGCGGCCCGCCGCTCGGCAGACTCGCAGGGTGTCGATATTCGCGTCTACAACATCATCTATAAACTGCTGGAAGATATTGAACTGGCGCTGCATGGTATGCTGGAACCCCAGTATGCCGACAAGGTGATTGGTTCTGCGGAAGTCCGGCAGGTGTTCAATATTTCGCGCGTTGGCACCATCGCGGGCAGTTACGTGCTGGATGGGGTCATTCGCCGCAACGCCCGCACACGAGTGCTGCGTAAAGGTCAGCCTGTGGCTCAGGGCCTGTCGGTGGGGTCCCTGAAGCGCGTCAATGAAGATGTGCGCGAAGTGCGCGCCGGCTTTGAATGCGGTATCGGGCTGGATGGCTTCGAAAGCTTCGAAGAAGGTGACGTGATCGAATTCTACGTATCGGAACGAGTGAACTAACGCACTGGTCATCTGCGAATGCGGAGCCGGGGCTTGCGAACACCACGCAGGCCCCGACAATGATTTGCTGTAATGTTTCGTTTGTTCACTTAATGGTGCATCCGACAAGTTCAAGCAGATTCGGATAACCTCACCCCCCGCCCCCTCTCCATTGCGATGGAGAGGGGGAGTCGAACGCAATGAGACGGGGGTGAGGTAAAACAGGAATAGACGCTTATTTACCGGATGCACCACTTAATCTGTAATTGACCGGGCGTTCCGATTGCAGAAGTCGTTTTCATGCGCTGTTCTGCCCGGAGAAAGGTGAAACATGTCGATCAAACAGGATCGCGTTTCAGATCGTATTCGTACCATTCTAAGCGAACTGCTGCTGCGCGAAATTGCGGACCCTCGCTTGCAGAACATCACCATTACCGATGTCACCATTGACCCGGAACTCAAATTTTCCGACATTTATGTCAACGCGCTGGGCGATGAAAGTCGTCAGGAAGATGTGATGAAGGGCCTTTCGCACGCGCACGGCTTTCTCAGGCGTGAAGTCGGCAAGCGGCTTCATCTCCGCACCGTCCCCGAAATGCACTTCCACTGGGATGTCACCCTGGAACGCAGCGAACGTATGAACCGGCTGCTGTCTGATCTCGATATTCCACCGGAGGAGCCGGCGTCGGATGACGAATAAAACTGATTGGGATCAGGCCAGCGCGGCTGTTCGCGGCGCACGGACCATCCTCATTGTGACCCACATCAGCCCGGACGGAGACGCGATTGGTTCGCTGCTGGGCCTGGGCAATGCGCTCCAGTCAGCGGGGCGCAGCATCACCTGCGCAGTGGACGGTGGTGTGCCAGGTTATCTGGATTTTCTCCCCGGCGCGGCGGTGGTGGTGGATAAACTCCAGTCCGGCGCGTGGGATTTGATGATTTCGGTGGATGCCAGCGACGAAGAACGCACCGGCGAAGCGGGCGCCTATGGCCGCGCCCACAGCGCACAGGTTATCAACCTTGACCATCACGCCACCAACACCCTGTTTGGCGACATTCATCTGATTATGCCCTCGGCGGTTTCGGCTACTGAAGTCATTTACCACTGGCTGGCTGTGATGCAGCAGCCCCTGACGCTGGAAATCGCCACGCCGCTGCTCACCGGTCTGGTCACGGACACGCTGGGCTTTCGCATCCGCAGTGTGACTGCCGGTACGTTGCAGATCGCGGTCAGGCTGATGGAGGTGGGGGCATCGCTTTTTGAAATCACCACCCGCACGCTGGACAGCAAATCCTATCGCGTGCTTGAACTGTGGAAAAACGCGCTGCCTTCGGCCCGGCTGAACGGTCAGATTATTGAGGCGGTGGTTTCGCAGGACGATCTGAAACGGGCTGGCCTGGACGATGTAACCGACGGCGGTCTGGTCAGCCTGCTGAACACGGTCAACGAAGCGCGCATCGCAGTGGTGTTCAAGGAACTGGAAGATGGCCGCGTCGAGATCAGCCTGCGCAGCAAGCCGGGTTACGATGTGGCCCAGGTCGCGTTCAGCGTGGGTGGTGGCGGGCACAAACAGGCCGCCGGCGCAACCATCCCCGGCCCCCTGGACACAGCCCGTGAGCGCATTCTCGGCCTGCTGCAACCTGTGGTCGCTGCCGGTATGATCGACTGACCAATGACTGCTTTCGGTTTTCTGAATGTGAACAAGCCCCTCCACCTGACCAGCCATGATGTGGTGGCCCGCCTGCGCCGGGGGCTGCACATTAAAAAAGTCGGTCACGCCGGTACACTCGACCCGCTGGCGACGGGTGTGCTGGTGATCTGCGTGGGCGCGGCGACTCGTCTCAGTGAATATGTCATGCACGCCACCAAGCAGTATCAGGCGCGTATTCATCTGGGTGTTGAAACCACGACCTATGACGCCGAAGGGAACATCCTCACCGGAGTCGACGCGAGTGCGATTTCGCGGCTGGCAGTTGAAACCGCACTGAGCCAGTTTATCGGCGCTGTTGAGCAGGTTCCACCCATGCACAGCGCCATCAAACAGGGTGGTCGTAAACTCTACGAACTGGCCCGCGCCGGGCAGGTGGTCGAACGGGAACCGCGCGCTGTAACCATCGACTCGCTGGAAATTACGGACTGGAACCCCCCTGTTGTGACGGTCCGCGTCGTATGCAGCGCGGGGACCTACATCCGCAGTCTGGCGCATGATCTGGGCGCGGTTCTCGGCGTGGGGGCACATCTGAGCGGGCTGGTACGCACCGCCAGTGGAAACTTTCATCTGAAGGATGCGCTGGAACTGGATACCTTGCTGAGTGCTGCGGATTGGCAGCATTATTTGATTCCACCGCTGCCAGCGCTGCGGCCCATGCCTGTGATACAATTTGAACCGGAGGATGTCCTGCGGCTGGTTCGCGGGCAGGTGGTCCAAAGTGAAGGTGTGACAGCCGGGACTCTGGCCCAGGCGTATGCTGGTGACGGGCGTCTGATTGCGATTGTGCGGGGGGATGATGCGGGTTGGCATCCCCACAAGGTTTTTGCCTGAAAGGGTCATCTGTGGCGCAGCATATTTACAATCTGGCGAATGCAAATCTCGCGCAGCCATCAGTAGTGACGATTGGGGTCTTTGATGGCGTGCATCGCGGCCACCAGCATCTCATCCGGCAGGTGGTGGACGCGGCACATGGTAACAACCGGCTGGCGGTGGTGCTGACTTTTTACCCTCATCCTGACGTGGTGCTGCGCGGCCTGACCGGGCGTTACTACCTCACCACAGCCGAACAGAAAGCCGCGCTGCTCATGGACCTGGGTGTGGATTTTGTGATTACCCATCCCTTTGATGACACCACCCGTCAGGTGCGTGCCGCCGATCTGGTGGACCAGCTTCGGGCACGTCTGCAAATGGAACGGCTGGCGGTTGGGCCGGACTTTGCGATGGGCTACAGGCGTGAGGGGAATGTCGATTTTCTGCGGGAGCAGGGCGCGCACAAAGGTTTTGACCTGCAAGTGATCGACCTGTATACCAACGATGGCGACGCGATCCGCAGCACGTCCATTCGCAAAGCGCTGGAAGTCGGGGATATAGATGCGGCCCGCCACTGGCTTGGACGCAGCTACAGCGTCAGCGGCCCGGTGGTGGATGGCGCGAAACGCGGGCGCACCATCGGCTATCCCACCGCTAATGTGCAAATCTGGGATCAGCAGGTGCTGCCGTCCAACGGGATTTACGCCAGTTGGGTCTACCTGCATGGCGAGCGTTTTATGGCCGCGACCAGCGTGGGTGTGCGCCCAACATTTAATGGCGAGGACATCACCGTCGAGCCTTATATTCTCGACTTTGACCGCGATATTTACGGCCAGGAACTCACCGTCACATTCGAGAAACGCCTGCGGGATGAGGCTAAATTCGACAGTCTGGAAGCGCTCATCGCCCAGATCGGCGCGGATGTGGATGCCAGCCGGGCCTACCTGACCGCGAAGCCCTAATTGTCGGTTTCTTTGGGGATTCGGTAGCCGAGCCGCTGCATGAGCCGGTTGTCGCTGCGCCAGTTTTTAAGGACTTTGACTTGCAGGTCAAGGTAAACCTTCGTGCCGGTCATCCCTTCCAGTTCGCTGCGGGCTTCCTGACCGACTCGCTTAATCATCGCGCCGCTCTTGCCGATGATGATGCCTTTTTGCGAATCGCGTTCCACATAGATAATCGCGCTGACATACGTCAGTTCCTCAGAGCGTTCTTTGTATTCCGCGATTTCGACGGCGACGGAATGGGGAATTTCCTGCTCCGTCGCCAGCATGATTTTTTCGCGCACCACTTCAGCCGCCAGAAACCGCATATTGACTTCGCTGACCTGATCGGCGGGGTAGAAACGCGGGCCTTCTGGCAGCAGTTCCAGCAGCACACCGATCAGATCGCGCACGCCTTCATCCCGCAGTGCGCTCATCAGCATGGCTTTGTGATGCGGAACCAGCGCAGCGTAAGCTTCCACATGCGCCGCCCGATTTTCGGCATTCAGCAGATCCGCTTTGTTCAGTGCCAGGATGACCGGCGTGTCGTGGCGCATCCGCTGCACTGTTGTGGCGATATGCTGGTCTGCCGGGGTGGGCGGCACAGACACGTCCAGCACCCACAGAATCACATCCGCATCGCGCAGGGCATCTTCCGCTACCCTGACCATAAATTCGCCCAGTTTGTGCTGCGGGTTATGCAGCCCCGGCGTATCGACAAAAATGATCTGGGCGTGTTCTTCGGTGTAGATACCCAACTGCTGGCGCTGGGTAGTTTGCGGGCGCGGCGTAACAATGGCGATTTTCTGGCCGAGAATGGCGTTAATCAGCATGGATTTGCCGACGTTGGGCCGTCCCACTACCGCCACAAATCCCGAACGATGGTCGTCCGGCCAGCTATCATCAAACAGGGTATCCAGATCACTCACGATGCAGCCAGTCCTCTAAGGAATCATAGCGGGGAAGATACTGCAACAGACGCGGCGCGAGGCGGTCTGTCTGCCGGGCGATCAGCGCCTCCACCCGTGCCAGCGGTAAGGGGTCAGCGGTATTCCGGTAGACCAGCACCTGGATGGGTTCCGCCAGGTCCAGCAGTTTGACGACAATCATATCATCCGCGCCATCGCTGCGATACCCCAGTACATCGGCGCGCGGATGCAGGTTGCTGCGGTTCAGCAGCCAGTCCCAGGCTTCCTCTCCGGTCAGCATGTCCCCGTAATCCAGCGCGATCAGACCCGGCACAATCGCCAGATGAGGTTTACCCAGGTAAGGCACGGCGTAACGAATGACCAGACTGCCGCTGGCGGCCACCTCAGCCGGGGGCGCTGGCTCAACGGCCAGCAGATGGGAGTCGCCAGTCCGCAGGACCACCCCGCTGAATAAGTCCACGATGGGCTGGCGTTCAGGGATAACTGGCATCAGTGATGTTCTGCCAGCGCCTTTTCGCCTTCTGCGTGGTCATCATGGTGGTCATGCCCGTGATACATGGGCACGTTGATATTATCAAAGTGGGTATCGGGCCGGACAATGGCGAACCAGGCGACGCTGCCGCTGATGAGCATGGCGACACCCAGGATAAACAGCAGGCTCAGGCTGGCGCTGTCAGCAGCTTCCCCGCCCACGACGCCTATTCCACCGGCGATAATCATCAGGGTGAGGCCCGCGCCGGCGATAAACGCGAGGCCCGCGAGTACGGTTCTGGATGGCTGATTAGTCACTGAACGACTGCTCCTGATTATGCTAAACTGGTTAATCATTCCATTTTGCCGTTGGAACAGGGGCGCGTCAAGTCCAGCCCGTCAGGAGTATCGAATGCCACCGCAAACGGTCTTATTAATTCGTCATGGCGAGACAGATTGGAACGCGCAGGGCCGCTGGCAGGGCTTCGCGCAAACGGACCTCAATTCTGTCGGGCGCGCACAGGCGGAAACGCTGGCAGCTTACCTGAAGGATCGCCCGATCCGTGTGGTCATCAGCAGCGATCTGCCTCGCACGCTGCAAACAGCCCAACCTCTGGCCTTTGCCCTGCGGCTTGAACCACAGACGGATCCGCGCTGGCGGGAAATTCACCTCGGCAAATTTCAGGGCCTGACTTTCTCGGAAATGCAGAAGCATTATCCACAGGAACTGGCTGCTCGAAACGCTGATTTGTGGGGTTATACCTACCCGCGCGGCGAATCGCGCCGGGATTTGCAGAAGCGCGCCTTCGAAGCGTGGCAAAGCCTTCTCAGCCAGACACAGGGGCCGGAAGTGGCGGTGGTTTCGCACGGGGGCACGATCAAAACACTCCTGTGGAAACTGTTTGGCGAGACAGATTCCCGCCTCGATGTCCACATTCCGAACACCTCGATCACTACAATCGATATTGAGGACGCTGGCTGGACCCTGCGCGAAATGGCCGCCACCCCGCATCTGAACGGG
>CAZKIB010000013.1:33481-38879 GCA_964552425.1 uncultured Anaerolineaceae bacterium
TAGACCGTTCTGGTGACAAACATCATCGGATAAAAGGAGTTTCTTCGTCCGTTCCAAAACGGGCTTTGCGTACAATGAGGGCAGTATGGTTATGGGCAATCACAACCTGCCAACATCCTGGCCGACATCAAAGACATAAGTACGCAAGGAGGCATTATGCCACTCCCAACTGTTGTCCATCCGCATAGCCCGGTTGGACTGGACACTATCGGCATCGAGACTTTCGAGGGGTACAACCTGGTTCACTGGAATCTGAACCCGGCAGAAACCTATGCATATGCACTTAAACTGGGTGAGGCCCACCTGACCAGCACTGGCGCGCTGCGGGTCCTCACAGGCCAGTATACGGGCCGCAGCCCCAAGGATAAATTCTTTGTGGAGGAACCCTCCTCAAAGGACAAAATCTGGTGGGGCGAGGTCAACCAGCCTGTATCGCAGGAATTGTTTGATCGTATGCTGGAACGCGCCCGCTTCCACCTCGAACAACAGCAGCACCTCTTTGTGCAGGACCTCTTTGTCGGGGCGGACCCCAAATACCGGATGCCGCTGCGCGTCGTCAGCGAGGCTGCCTATCACTCGATTTTCGCGTGGAACATGTTTATTCGTCCGAGCTATGACGAACTGGCCGTGCATGTGCCCGAATGGACGGTGGTCGCAGCCCCCAGCCTGATCGCCAGACCTTATGAAGATGGCACGCGCACCGGGACGTTCATTGGTGTGGACATCGGCAAGAAGACCATCGTCATCGTCGGCACTCGCTATTCCGGCGAAGTCAAGAAGGGCATCTTCTCCGTCATGAACTACCTGCTGCCGGAAAAAGGCGTGCTGCCCATGCACTGCTCCGCCAACATGGGGGCGAACGGCGACACAGCGGTCTTCTTTGGCCTGAGTGGAACCGGCAAAACGACCCTCAGCGCTGACCAGTCCCGCACGCTGATCGGTGATGACGAACATGGCTGGAGCGATGACGGCGTGTTCAATTTCGAAGGCGGCTGCTACGCCAAAGTCATCAATATTGACCCGGAAGGCGAACCGGAAATCTATGCCACCACGCAGATGTTCGGCACAATCCTCGAAAATGTGCGTCTGAGTCATGGGGATCGCTCGCCGGACTTTACCAGCACACGCTTCACCGAGAATACCCGCGCCTCGTACCCCATCAGCTATATTCCCAACGCCAGCAAGACGGGTCTGGGCGGACACCCGAAGAACATCATTTTCCTGGCTGCCGATGCCTTTGGCATTCTGCCGCCCATCAGCAGGCTGACCCCGGCCCAGGCTCAGTATCACTTCATCAGCGGCTATACCGCCCGCATGGCGGGTACAGAACGCGGCGTGACCGAACCCAGCGCCACCTTCAGTGCCTGCTTCGGCGCGCCCTTTATGCCGCTGCATCCCACCGTTTACGCGAAACTGCTGGCGGAGAAAATCCAGCAGCACGGCTCGGATGTCTGGCTCATCAATACGGGTTGGAATGGCAAGGGTGAACGGATGCCGCTGAAATACACCCGGCGCATGGTCAACGCGGCCCTCAACGGCGAACTGAAGGACACGGCTTTCACAGCCGAACCGTATTTTGGTCTCAGCATTCCACAGCATGTGCCCGGCGTGCCGGATGAACTGCTGGACCCGGCCTACTCGTGGAGTGATAAAGCGGCCTACCAGGCCAAAGCCAGCGAACTGGCGGCGCGCTTTGTCAAAAACTTCGAGCGTTTTGCCGATCACGCCAGCCCGGAAGTATTGGCCGGTGGCCCGCAGATCGCCGAAGGTGTACGGTAGTCCGCCTGTCGAAGTTGTGCTATAATCTTCACAATTAACAACCACATCTGTCATCAATTGGCCGGAGGAGAGCCAGAGTCCAACTCAAATCTCCTCAATTTTTTAATTGGCTGATGTTGCGGTCTTATGCGCCGCATATTGTCTGTTTTATCCTTCCGGTTTAAGATAGAGGTTGATATGGCTCGAAGCAAAGTCACCATCGTAGGCGCGGGCAATGTTGGCGCGACCAGTGCCCACTGGATTGCCTCGAAAGAACTAGCGGATGTGGTCCTTGTTGATATTGTCGAAGGCGCAGCCAAAGGCAAAGCGCTTGATCTGGCACAATCTGGCCCGGTGATGGATTTTGACCTGAACATCGTCGGTTCCAAAGACTATGAACTGACCGCCGATTCGGATGTCGTGGTCATCACGGCGGGTGTGCCCCGTAAAAAAGACCCGGTTACGGGTCAGTTCCCCAGCCGCGATGATCTGGTCAGGACCAATCAGAACATCGTGGGGGAAGTCACCCGCGAAGTGGCAAAATATTCTCCTGACGCCGTGTTAATTGTGGTCTCCAATCCGTTGGACGCGATGTGCCATGTGGTCTTGCAGGAAAGTGGATTCAACAGCGAGCGGGTGATTGGGCAGGCTGGCGCGCTGGATACCGCGCGTTATAAAACGTTTATCGCGATGGAACTGGGTGTCAGCGTGCGCGATGTTCACGGCATTGTCCTGGGTGGTCATGGGGATACGATGGTTCCGCTTCCCCGCCATACGTCGATTGCTGGTATCCCGGTGCGCGAGCTGATGGCAGAGGATAAATTGCAGGCTATTATCGAGCGGACACGGCAGGGCGGTGGCGAAATCGTGGGACTGCTGGGTTACAGCGGGTACTTCGCCCCGGCAGCCGGTACTGTGGAAATGGTCGAGGCCGTCCTCAAGGATCAGAAACGGGTCATTCCGTCGGCGGTTTACCTGAACGGCCAGTACGGTTATGATGGTCTCTATATCGGCGTGCCTGCCGTGATTGGTGCTGGTGGTGTGGAGCGTGTGATTGAGATGGAATTGAATGCCGAAGAAAAAGCCATGCTCGATCACAGCGCGGATGCGGTGAAATCAGTAGTGGCCGTACTAGGCTACTAGGAAGATCCGTCCGATGCAGAGGGCGGGTGAACAAACTCGCCCTCTTTTGTATTGAGGAGGCCTGGATGTCCCGGCGGGTGCTTGATATTGATACTGGTGTAGCAATGGTCGTCACCGACCTGCACGGCGCATGGGATGCGTATTTCAGCCTGCGAAACCGCTTCCTCGAAGGACATCGCAAAGGCGAGATTGACCGCCTGATTATCTGTGGTGATCTGATACATGGTGAAGGCCCCGAAGAAACCGACTCCAGCCTGGAAATGATTCTGGATATGATGGCCCTGCAATCCGAGTTTGGCTCGGAGGTGGTCATCATGCTGCTGGGGAATCATGAACTGCCCCACATTTACGGCCTCTCGTTGGCAAAGGGTTCCATCCAGTACACCCCACGTTTCGAAGCCTCACTCACCCGGCTCGACCAGTATTATCGCTCGCTGTTTCGCCGCAAAAATGTCGTCGAATTCCTGGCTTCGCTGCCTTTTTTCGTGCGCACCAAAGGCGGCGTCATGCTCACCCATGCGGGCGCGTCCACAGCGGTGGGTTCAGTTGGCCTGTTCGAGCGCCTGCTCAAGGTCGATCATTTCGAAGTGATCGGTTCAGCAGACCGCGAACTGCACAATTACGATGTGGAAAGCCTGCGCCGGGGTTACGCCCACTTCACTGGCCTGTCTTATGACGAACAGGCCCGGCGCTTTCTGGCCGTCAGCGGGCCGGATGACCCGCGCTATAACGACCTGCTGCGCGTGTTGTTTTTGAGCGGTCAGAATACCGATTTTGACCTGCTGTGGAACACCCTGTTTTCACAGAATGAACTGGATGGCAATTCGTCCTACACCAACACCATCAAAAATTTCCTGAACTACGTTTCCAAAGTCAGTCCCCATGAACAGCGCGTGCTGGTGGCCGGGCACATCGGGGTCAAAGGCGGCTACGGTCAGGTCGGGCCGCAGCAGCTTCGCCTCGCCAGCTATACCCATGCTTTCCCCAAGACCGCCGGGCAGTATCTGCTGCTGGACTGCGCCAGAGAAGTACATACCGCCGCCGACCTGGTCCCCTATCTTCACCCGGTTTTTGATAAGAAAACGGCTGACGCCGGCAAAGTGCCCGCTACGTCCCCAACACCGACGTGATAAAGTCGGGCCGCCCCCGCACAAAGTCCTCGACAGACACCGCGCTGCGACCTTCCAGTTGCAGGCGCTGTGGATACAACAACCCTTCGCCTGTGCCAATCGCAATCTGACCGCGCGTATCAATCACCATCCCCGGTTGGCCGTTTCCAGGTGCGGCGCGGGCGGCTAATACCTTAAGCTGATGGCCGTTCCAGCGTGTGTATGTTCCCGGCCAGGGGGTAAAGGCCCGGATCAAACGCTCGATGCTCACCGCGTCCTGGGTCCAGTCGATCAAGCCCTCCTCTTTTTTAATGGTCGGCGCATACGTTACGGCGCTTTCATCCTGCGGCTGGGGCCGGATGCGGCCTTCCAGATAACCGGGCAGAGTGTCGATGAGGAGTTCCGCGCCGACGACAGCCAGCTTGTCGTGCAGCGACGCCCCGGTTTCATCCACCGCGATGGGGATCGCTCGCTGTGTCAGCATCGGCCCGGTGTCCAACCCGGCGTCCATCTGCATAATGGTGATTCCGGTTTCGGCATCGCCCGCGCGGATCGCTGCCTGAATGGGAGCTGCCCCCCGCCAGCGTGGCAGCAGCGACGCATGAACATTCACTGACCCGTGCGGCGGAATATCAAGGACGTTCTGCGGCAGAATCTGCCCAAAGGCTGCGACGATGTACACATCCGCCGGCCAGCGTTTCAGTTCTTCCACCGCTTCGGGCCGCCGGATTTTCTCCGGCTGCAAAACCGGGATATTATTTTTGAGCGCCAACTGTTTGACCGGCGACGCCTGCATCTGGCGGCTGCGACCTGCTGGACGATCTGGCTGGGTCACGACCCCGATGACATGATGGTGTTCGATCAGCGCGGAAAGAACCGGAATGGCGAAATCCGGCGTTCCCATAAACACAATAGCGGCCATCGAACGCTCCCTCCTGAATAAACGAAGTGCTTGTACATGGTGGCACTGGCGTGATAGTATCAGGCGACAGGTTTGTTATTGTAGATTGTTCGGTTCTTTATGTCTATCGCTTCCAAAAAGTGGTTGATCGCCCCGCCAGCCCCGCCCGGTTTACTGCGCCAGTATCGCCAGATGAGCGCGGTGCTGGCCCAGGTGCTTTACAATCGCGGCCTCAAAGACCCGACTGAAGCCTACGAATTTTTATATGACCGCGATGTGCAGTCCAACCCCTTCCAGATGAAGGGCATGACTCAGGCGGTGCATCGCATTCGCCACGCTATCAAGAAGCAGGAACCTGTCATCATTTACGGTGACTTTGACGCCGACGGTGTCACCTCCACTGCGCTGCTGATGCAGGTCCTGCGGGCTTTGGGCGCGGTGGTCAAACCCTATATCCCGCATCGCGTGGACGAGGGCTACGGCCTGA
>CAZKIB010000013.1:38889-46347 GCA_964552425.1 uncultured Anaerolineaceae bacterium
GCGCGCGCCGGCGCAAAGCTCATCATCACGGTGGACTGCGGCATACGTTCCGTAGAAGATGTCGAGGATGGCAAGGCCGCCGGGCTGGACATTATCATCACCGATCATCACTCCATCGGGCCGGAGATTCCCAGAGCGCTGGCGGTCATCAACCCCAAACAGGTTGACTGCCCGTACCCGGAAGATATGCTGGCCGGGGTGGGGGTGGCCTATAAACTCGCGCAGGCCCTGCTAAGAGCCGCCAGTCAGGACCGCCGTAATGGGCCTGTGATGTCCGAGGACGATCTGCTTGATCTGGTGGCGATTGGCACTGTGGCCGATCTCGCCCCCCTGAACCGTATGGAAAACCGGGCGCTCGTGCGGCGTGGTCTCGAACAGATCAATCAGGCGCGGCGTCCCGGCATTCGCGCCCTGCTGGATGTCTCCAGCGTGGAGGCCGGCCGGGTCAGCGCGATGAATATCGGCTATTCGCTTGGCCCGCGCATCAACGCGGCGGGTCGCCTGGGCAGCGCCATGACCGCCTATCATCTGCTGGCAGCGGCTGATGCGGCTCAGGCCGCGAAACTGGCGCTCGAATTGCAGGAACTTAATGTCCAGCGTCAGGACCGCACCCGCGAAGCGCAGGATATGATCCGCGAACGGCTCGAAGCCGAACAGCGCCAGGACGCCCCGCTGATTTTTGCGTCTGACCCCAATTTTCAGCCGGGCATCGTCGGGCTGGTGGCCGGGCGGCTGGTCGAGGAATATTATCGCCCGGCGGTAGTAATGGAACTGGGCGAGGACGAAAGCCGCGCCTCCTGCCGCAGTATCCCGCAGTTTGATATTACCCAGGCGCTCGACCAGTGTGCCGATCTGCTGGTGCGGCATGGCGGTCATGCGCAGGCAGCCGGTTTCACAGTCCTCAATCACAATGTCACCGACCTGATGGCTCGCCTCACGGACCTGGCGCACCAGACGCTGGACGGTCAGGACCTGATTCCGACACTGGATATTGACGCGATGGTGGACGCCAATCAGGTGTCGGACGAGTTGTGGGAAGAACTTCAACATCTGGAACCCACCGGCTACCACAACAGCCCCCCTGTCTTCATGATGCACAACGCCTACATCCTCGAAAAGCGTCTGGTGGGCAAGGACAGCCGCCATCTGAAGTTTCGCATCGCGCGCGCGGGCCGTCCTCCGCTGGATGCCATCGGTTTTGGCCTGGGTGAATGGGACAGCCGCCTGCCAGGCCATGTCGATGTGGCCTACCAGCTTGAGATGAATGAATGGAATGGCCGCCGCACCCTTCAGTTAAATGTCCAGGATATTCGCCCGGCGGATGGCTCGAATGGTTCTTCGTAAAATCGGCGTTGCGCTGGCGCTGCTGATCGTGCTGGGCCTGACCAGAGAGGTTCATGCGCAGGACAGCAGCCCCTTTGGCGTGGTCGAAGGCTTCTGGTTTCCCGATTTAACCTGTAATCTGGGTGTCGGGTGGGAGCGCCTCATCTTCGATTGGGCGCAGCACCAGCCCACCGGCCCGGAAGACTGGCACACCCTCAATGTGGATGACCGCTGGCTGAAAGCCGCCAATCAGTGTAACCGCGAGGTGGTCGCCCTGCTGAAAAACACACCCGCCTGGGCCACGGATGGACTGGCGGGTCCGGGTGTGCCGCGCGGCCTGTATCTGCCGGTGGATGATCCTGACAATGTATGGGCGAATTTTGTGCGCCGCAGCGCGCAATATTATGCCGGCCGGGGCGTGCGCCATTTCATCATCTGGAACGAACCGGACATTTCCCCCGAAACCTATGGCTTTGAGTTTGAGGGCACAGTTGAGGATTACGCCCGGCTGGTGAAAGTCGCCTATCTTGCCGCCAAAGAAGGCAACCCGGCGGCGGTGATTCATCTGGCGGGGACCACTTACTGGCACGATGTCAACACCGGCCAGCGTCTCTATATGGATCGCCTGTTAGAGCTGCTCACAGCAGACCCGGAAGCGGCGGCCAACGACTATTTTTTTGATGTCTTCAGCCTGCACATTTATTTCCGCACCGATACCGTTTATGATATTACAATGGAAGCGCGCCATTTGCTGGATTCGTATGGGCTGGCGGACAAACGCATCTGGATCAACGAGACCAACGCCGCGCCCACCGATGACCCGCAGTGGCCGGTGCAGCGCCCGGTCTACCAGCTTGATCTGGACCAGCAGGCCTCCTTTCTGGTGCAGTCTGCCGCGCTTGGGGTGGCAGCCGGTGCAGAGCGCATCGCCGTTTACAAACTGTACGATCAGCAGCTTCCGGCGGGCGGTGAATCGTTTGGTATTCTGAGTCCCTTCGACCAGGCCCCGCGCCCGGCCTTCCATGCCTGGAATGTTGTCAGCCGCTATTTCAATGGCGCGGTGGGGGCACAGCGCGCGCGCACCGGTCTAAGCGATGTGGTGCGGCTCGAAATGGGCGCGGGCTATGTGGTATGGGTTCTGTGGGCGCGCACTGAGGAATCTTCAACGGTGCAGATCAGCGCCAGCGCCGAAAAGGCCCAATGGATTGACCAGTATGGTAATATCACCTTATTGAGGCCCGTCGATAATGTTTATACGCTGGTGCTGCCGGCGGCGCGCTGCAACCCTACCGATGGCTGCGCGGTGGGTGGCCCGGTGTCTATACTGGTGCAGCCGGCGGGAAATGTTCAGATAACTGAAGTCAGCAGTCAAACGCAGTTCGTGTTTGAATAGGAGTGATACAAAGCGCAATGGAAAACAATACGCCCCGGCGCGAGATGAAATTTAATTATGGTGGTCAGGCCGTCATTGAGGGTGTCATGATGCGCGGCGCGCACAGTGCGGCTGTCGCCGTGCGCAATCCCAAAGGCGAAATCGTCATTCACGAAACGCCTCTCAGCCGCACGCTCTATCGCGGACGCATTATCAGGACGCCTTTTGTGCGCGGTGTGATCGGCCTGTGGGACGCGCTTGGTCTGGGAACCCGCGCGCTCATGTGGGCGGCAGATGTCGCGGTAGGGGAGGATGAAGAAGTCGATTTTAACGGCCCGATTGGTTGGGCGACACTCGGCGTGTCGCTGCTGCTGGGCGTGGGCCTGTTCTTTCTACTGCCCACATTGGGGGCGGCTGGCATTGGTAATGTTCTCGGCCTGACACCGGACGGTTCCGCCCCGGTAGGGTTCAACGCCTTTCTGGTGAACCTGATCGAAGGGGCCATTCAGATCGGCCTGCTGGTCGCCTACATCTGGGCGATTGGCCGCATCCCGGATGTCAAGCGTCTGTTCGGTTATCATGGCGCGGAACATAAAACCATCAACGCCTACGAAGCAGGGGCCGATCTCAAGCCTGAAATTGTGGCCCAGTATCCTATCGAGCATCCCCGCTGCGGTACAGCCTTCCTGCTGACCGTCGCTATTGTCAGCGTGTTTGTGTTTTCGCTGCTGGGCCGCCCGCCGCTGCCTTTGCTGATTTTGTCGCGGGTCATTTTTATCCCGGTCATCGCGGGTATCGCCTATGAAGTCATTCAGTTTTCGGCGCGCAACATGCACAATCCGCTGGTGCGCACTCTCGTCAAACCCAACCTGGCCTTGCAGCACCTGACCACGCGCCAGCCGGACCTGCACATGATCGAAGTGGCGATTGTCTCATTCGAGCGTGTCCTGGTCTCCGAAGGCATTCTGCGGGAAGAAGACGCCATCATTCCCGAACCCCGCCCCGAAGCGGTGTCGCCCACGCTGGCCGCTACCGGGGATTAAACCAGCACATAATCGCTGACCACTTCGCGTTTGTCGTTAAAACAGCTTGTGAAAATCTCAGCATCCGTTTTGACTTTGTTCAGGCGGATGCTGTGAGTTTCCCCGTTGACCTCAAACTGCACGATCCAGGCATTTGTCCCGGCGGCCTGGGTCTCAATATGTTTGACCGCATCCATCGCTGTAATGCCATTCTGCGCCCGCAGCAGATAGTCCGCTGCCTGTGCGGGGCCATCGTAACACACCCGCCCGCGCAGGTGGTCGAGAAATATCCGGCCCTGCACGTGTGCCTCGACCATCGTGCCCACGTGGTCCGGCTGAATGCGCCCGTAGCAGATGCCCTGTGGCATAAACAGGCTGGTCGGCGCGAAACGATGCCCGCCGAGGTGCGAACACTGCCACACGCGCTCCCCGGCGTAACGGCGCAGTTCGTTGTAAATACCGACCCCATATTTCGCGCAGCACTGGTCGCGTTTGGCGTTCGTGCAGACCAGATACAGCGGGTCGGTGCTGTAATGGTCCGCATAAACGACATCACCCTTGACCAGCGCCGGCATGTCGATAGTCAGCAGATCATCATAATCGGCCAGTTCGAACGCATAGGCGTGGGGGCTGCTTTCAGTCGCAAACACGACCTGAAACGTGAGGGTCGCGTTCTGCTGCCCTGGCCGGCGAATCAGCAGAATGTTCGAGTTCGGCACACTGTTCAGCCAGCCTGAAATGCGTGTTTTAACCGCCTCTGAAAGATCGCTTTCCGGGAACGCCTGCGCCCCCCAGGGCCGGTTGTATTCCAGCAGGAACCAGACCTGTTTTTCCGGCGCGGAACCATACAGAGGTTCGCTGGCTTCCAGTGAGAGAGTCGAGCAGAAATACCCATTGTCGTTTGCCATGTAGTCGTTGTCTCCTGGGATGACTGGCGCTTAATGTGCCTGGTTCGGGCTGGATGATTCGGGCAGAATGTGCAGCCGTTCCAGCCGCTGCTGCAAATAATGGTCTACCGCCTGGGTCAGAAACTCCAGCGCCGCTTTGTAATCGTCAATGAAATTGATGTCGGCCCCTTTCGCCAGCCCATACAGGCGTTCTTCAATTGTCGTCGGGCGGCACACCACCGGGACAATGGGCCGGTCATAAATTTCCGCCCAGCGGATTTCCTCCTCAACATGCTTGGAACGCATCGAATCCGGCGAGACGACGATCAGGAAGATTTTGGTGTGATAAATCGCGCTGCGGATTTCGTTGCCAAACGGCAGACCGGGCGCGTCTTTGGCATACCACCACACCAGATAATCCAGCGCCTGCATATCATCCACCAGCATCCGCACCCAGTCCTTATCCTTTTCCGAACTGGAAATGAAAATCTGGTAATCTTCCAGCATTTTTTCTGGCAAAACCGAATCCGGTTGGCCGGGTGCGCCGCCGTGATGGGCTGGTTGATGCCCGGTTCGGCGCGGCAGGGGTCGGGCAGCATTCGAGCGCGACATGACCAGCCCGGCTACCGATACCCCCAGCGCCAGCGCGGCCAGCAGCCCGGTCAGATAAACCAGATTACTCACACTGTTCGTCTGGCCGAGGATCAGCGCGGCTTCGGCGGGGGAAAGCTGGCTGGATTCGGTGGCTGCAAAAGCGCTGGTTGTGGCGCGGACATTGGCGGCAACGATTGTGCCGATGAAATCACCCCCGCCACCGCCTCCACCCCCGCCTGTAGGTGGCAGACTGGTTGGCGAAGCCTGCGCTGCTGCGGTCATATAGGCAATGGCAAGCTGCGTTGCGGTCAGGGGTACATCATCTTCAGCGGGAACACCGTCGCTGGTGATTACTGCTTCCTCGGTAGGTATGAGCATCTGTGTCTCAGTGGGCAGCGGTGTTGAGGTGCGGGTCGTTGTGGGCAGCAGCGCAGCGGCGGTAAAGGTCAGGCGTTGGGCAGGGTCAATAGCCCCCGTATTTTGCCCCCTCTGTACAGGGAGCATCAACAGCCCGACCACAATCACGATAACTAGAAGCAAGCCCAGAATAATAACAGGGATCAGCGCTCGTGATCGTCTGGCCTGCGGCGCGCGCGCTTCAGCATACGCGGGTGCAGGTGGAGTGGTAAGCGGTGGGGGTGCAGATTTGCGAACCGCGCGCATGGACAGTGATGCGGTGCTGGCGTCAATCGCCCGCAGCAGATTGTCGATAAATGGCTCCCACTCGCCGGTGGCATCCACCACCTGCCGGCGGCTGAGGGCCGGCAGAACCGGTGTCTGCTCGACCATCACCGGGATGATCGGTTTGCGGGCCGCCTCCGCGATAGCGATCTCGCGGCGGACGGTGCGGTTTGTGACCGTAGCCGGGCTGAGCAGCGTAATCACCACCTCGGCTTCACGGATGGCCGAGTCAATCTGTTTCGTCCACAGATCACCGGCTTCCAGATCATCCACATCGACCCAGACAGTGTGCCCGCGCGTCTCCAGTTCGTTGACCAGCCGCCGCGCAAAATCAACATTTTTTCGGCTGTAACTGATGTACAGGTAGCCCATCGCCAGATACTCCGATCAGGGCAGGAGTTTCAGAAAGTCGCAGTGCGTCGGGCGAAAAATCGCAAAATCGCGCCGGTCAAAGGTACACACCCGCGTAATTGAGAAGCGTTCCGCCAGCGCCATGATGCAGCAGTCCACAAAGTCCAACTGCGCGTCGCCATACGCTGACATAATATCGTGAGCGCGCTGCAAGTCATCCATTGTAAGAGCAGCGAGTTCTGCTTCGGATGTCGCTAAGGCTTTCATAAAGCGTAGTACAGAAGCTTGATTAACAAAGCGGCGCAGCAGATAGGTGACTTCTGTCAGTGCGACATCAGGAACAACCCGGACCGCACTGCTGCTCTGGGCAAAAGCCAGGGCTTCAGGTCGCCGCCGGTCAGCAGGGTCGGCCAGGGCATAGAGAAAGCTGGTATCGACCAGCAGCTTATCAGGAGTCATGGGCAGCTTCATCTGGGGACCCGGTAATTCGACGCTTCAGGTATTCCGCGAATTCCAGTGTCAGAATTTCCCGGCTCAGGTCGGCGACGCTGCCGTTTCCAGAGCTTGCGCCAAGTTCGTCTGCGGCCTGCGCAATCAGCAGAAACGGGTCACGTGTGGCTGCTCTCATTGTTTCAGCAGCCTTGTGGGATGTGACATAATCCCGGATGAGTGCCTCTGTAATTTCATCTGTAGAACGACCCTCAGTTTCAGCAATCTCGCGCAGTTGTTCAAAAAGTTCATCGCTGATCGGTAAATCGGTCATAACCTGTCACTCCAACACAGCTACTGCTCATACTATAGCAGAATTTAGCCCTCGGCCATGCGCTTCAGTTCATACAGCTTGGTCAGGGCTTCCAGCGGGCTGAGTTCGTCCACCGCCAGTTTGCGGATCGCTTCCAGCGCCGGGTGCGGTTCCATATCAAACAGCGCAAGCTGCGCCGGGCCATCCGGTTTGCCCCGTTTGCGATTGTTCCCGGCGGGCAGTTTGAAATCGCTGCCCTGGCCTTCAAGATGTTGCAGCAGTTCGCGGGCACGCTCCACCACCGGGCGCGGCATCCCGGCCAACTGCGCCACATGCACCCCGTAGCTGCGATCCGCCCCGCCGGGCAGGACGCGGTGCAGGAAGACAATCGAATCGCCTTCTTCGGCTACTGCCACGTTAAAATTGTGGGTGCGCGGCAGAATAGCCGGCAGTTCCGTCAGTTCGTGATAATGCGTGGCGAACAGT
>CAZKIB010000013.1:46378-53909 GCA_964552425.1 uncultured Anaerolineaceae bacterium
GATCACCGCGCGGGCAATCGCCAGTCCGTCATAGGTCGATGTGCCGCGTCCCACTTCGTCGAGGATAATCAGGCTGCGTCCGGTGCTGCCCGAAAGGATGCGTGCCGTTTCGACCATCTCGACCATGAAGGTACTCTGTCCGGCATGAATTTCGTCCTGCGCGCCGATGCGGGCGAAGATGCGATCCACCAGCCCGATGGTCGCTTCATCTGCCGGAACAAAGCTGCCAATCTGCGCCATAAGCGTGATGAGCGCCACCTGCCGGATATAGGTCGATTTGCCGGCCATGTTCGGCCCGGTGATGATGTGAACGCGCGCGGCAGAGTCAAACTGCGTGTCGTTCGAGATGTAACGAATGCCGCTTTCAAGCAGCTTCTCCACCACCGGATGCCGCCCGTCACGGATCACCAGCACGTCGTCTCTGGTCAGGGTGGGGCGGATATAACCTTCGCGCACGGCCACCTCAGCCAGTGACAGAAAAGTGTCGAGGTGGGCGACAGCGCGCGCGGTGGCGATCAGCCGGTTGGCCGACTGGCACAGATCACGGCACAACTGCTCGAACAACTGCCGTTCGACTTCAAGAATCTGCTCCTCAGCGTTCAGCACCAGAGTCTCATATTCCTTCAGTTCCGGCGTGATGTAGCGCTCGGCATTGACCAGCGTTTGCTTGCGGATGTAATCCGCCGGCACATGCTCCGCTTGCGCGTGCGACACCTCGATATAGTAGCCAAAGACCTTGTTATAGCTGACCTTCAGCTTGGGGATGCCGGTGCGCTGGCGTTCAATGTCTTCCAGATTGGCGATCCAGTCGCGCGCGTCGCGGGTGCGTTCCAGAATATCGTCCAGTTCCTGCGCATAACCGGGTCGGATCACGCCGATGGTGTTCAGCGTTGCCGGCGGTTCGTCGTTAATCGCCTGCCCGATATGGTCATACACCTCGTCGCACGGGTCCAGCCGATCCAGCAGGGCTTTGAGCGGAGTGAACGGGGCGATCAGCGCCTTAAGGTGTGGAACTGTCCCCAGGCTTTCGCGCAGCGCCAGCAGATCGCGCGGCCCGGCCCGGCCAATCAGCAGGCGATTTGTCAGCCGCTCAATGTCAGAAATGCCCCGCAGCGCCGTGTGCAGTTCTTCACGCACACCTGCGGCCCCGGTCAGCGCTTCAATCGCATCCTGCCGCGCCTTCAGCCGGTCAATTTCAAGCAGCGGCTGGTTGATCCAGGTCCGCAGCAGGCGCGCGCCCATCGCCGTCACGGTACGATCCAGCACACTGCCGCGTGTCGTGCGCCCGCGAATCGTCTCGGTCAGTTCCAGGTTGCGCCGCGTGAATTGATCCAGCACCATAAAGTTGGCCGTACTGTAAGCGCGAATGCCCGTCAGTTGAGCGAGGCTGTTGCGCTGCGTTTCGCGCAGATAAAACAGAATCGCGCCGGCGGCACACACCCCATGTGGCAGTTCCTTCAATCCAAAACCGTCGAGGGTTTTCACGCGGAACTGATCGAGCAGGATTTGTCCGGCGGTATCTGTGTCAAATTTCCAGTCTGCCACGGCGCTCAGGTGAATATTTTCTGGCAGCGTGACGCCGCGTTCGACCCAGCTTTGCGGCATGATGATTTCGCGCGGGTTCAGGCGGGCCAGTTCTTCCAGCACCAGCACACCGGCATTGTCGCCTTCAAGCTGTGTGACTGCGAATTCGCCGGTGCTGATGTCCACAAACGCCAGCCCCGCTTTGTCCCACGCGCCGCTGTCCACATTGCCTACCGGCACAAGCGCCAGCAGATAACTTGGCTGTTTTTCCGGCAGCAGTTCCGGCTCGATAATCGTGCCCGGTGTGATTACCCGTGTGACTGCCCGGTCCACCGGCCCGCGCCCGGTCACGTCGCCAATCTGGTCGCACACCGCGATGTGATAGCCGCGTTCGATCAGGCGTGCGATGTAATTTTCCAGCGCGTGATGGGGCACACCCGCCATCGGAATGCGCGACCTGTCATCACCGGGGCTGGTCGGGCGGCTGGTCAGGGTGATGTCCAGTTCCCGCGCCGCGATCTCGGCGTCCTCGTCGAAGGTTTCGTAAAAGTCACCCATCCGGTAAAACAGGATGCAGTCAGGGTATTCGGCTTTGATGTCCAGATACTGCTGGCGCGAGGGTGTGACTTTCGCCATGTCGTTGTTCCTGAGTTACAATTTAAGGGCAAGTTCTGGTCAATTTGTTCTATGCCTGATTGTAGCAACCGTCCGGCACACAGTCCACCTGCGAGGTGCGAATGCCCGATCTGTTCCAGAAATTTTTCGATACGCTCCGGGTCATGCCGCTGTCCGGCGTGATCGCCTGGTCACTGCTCGAAAACTTCATCATCTTTTTTGTGGTGCTGGTCATGGGCGAATTTCTGGTGCGGCGCTATCAGAAACACCGCGTCACCGAAGTCCCTGAACCGCTGACCCGCATCGAAGTGCTGCTGGCGCTCTCCTGTGTACTGCTCAATGCGCTGGTGACAGTGATCGGGGTGCTGCTGTGGCAGGCCGGTGTCATCCATGTGCGCGATGAGGCTGACGTTCTGCGTGTGGGGGTCGATACGCTGGTGCTGTTTTTTGCGATGGACCTGGCGATGTACGTCTTCCACCGCGTGGCCCATCACCCCTGGATTTTCCCGTTGATTCACCAGACCCATCACCGCTTTGAAAACCCGCGCCCCCTGACTCTGTTTGTCCTGAACCCGTTCGAGACGCTCGGTTTCGGATTTTTGTGGCTGGTTCTGCTGGTGATCTACCCGGCCTCATGGTTGAGCATTATCCTGTATCTGACGTTGAACATCGTGTTTGGCCTGGTCGGGCATCTCGGTGTGGAACCGATGCCCAACCGCTGGATCAATCTGTTGTTCAGCCGCTACATTTCGACCAGCACCTTTCACGCTGAACATCATTTCGACAAGGATCATAACTACGGGTTTTATACCCTCATCTGGGATCATCTGTTTGGCACGCTCTCGCCGGATTACCGGCACGATTTTCAATCAGCGCGCAGCGGAACACGGGTTCCGGCGGGCGATTAATCCACCACTCTGGAGACTTTATGATTATCGGCGTTGACCTGGGGGGTACACGCATTCGGGCTGCTTGCCTCGACGATGCCCTGAACGTTCTCATGCGTGATGAGACTCTGACTCTGGCAGATGAAGGGCCGGATCGCGTGATTGAGCGTATGATCGATCTGATTCGCAAGGTGTGGCCGCAGGATGAACCAGTGATTGGCATCGGCGTGTCTTCGCCTGGCCCGCTGGACCCGGTGACAGGTGTCGTGCTGGCCCCGCCCAATCTTCCGGGCTGGCATCATATCCCGCTGGCGGAACGGCTGCGCAGTGCCTTTAACGTGCCGGTATACGTCGGCAACGATGCCAACGTCGCCGTGCTGGCCGAAGTGGCACGCGGGGCGGCGCGCGGCTGCAAACATGCCATCTACATTACCCTCAGCACCGGTATTGGCGGCGGCGTGCTGATCGACGGACGGTTGCTGCTGGGGCACGGCGGTTTTGCGGCGGAAATCGGCCACATGGTCATGGTCATCAACGAGCAGGAACTGCGTATCGAACAGGCGGCGGCTGGCCCGGCCCTGGCAAAGCAGGCCCGTGAGCGTATCGAAGCTGGCGCGGAGTCTCAGATTCGCGCGCTGGTGCAGGGCGATCTCAGCCGCATTGACAGCAAAGTCGTAGGGCAGGCTGCACTGGCCGGCGACCCCCTGGCGCTTGAGATTGTCCAGCGGGCCGGGCGGCTCATCGGTCTGGGTCTGACCAGTCTGCTGCATCTGTTTAACCCGGAAATCATCGTCATCGGCGGCGGGGTCAGCAAAATCGGCCCACTCCTGTTTGATCCCATGCGCGCGGCTATCCGCGAGAGCGTCATCTATGAGGGGTATATTGACCGTCTGCGCATCGAAAACGCGGCGCTTGGCGAAGATGTCAGCATCATTGGCGCGGCGGCGCTGGTACACACGCAGGGCGGTCAGGTCCCGCTGTTAGAATAGCAACAGAATTTCCCCGGCTCTGTTCCCTGCGAAATTATCTCATGCTACAATGCGAGCATTATGTTACTTTTGCCTGATTACCGAGTCCGCCAGCGCGATTTACTCCTTGAGATTATCCGCGCCATGACCGCCCAGCTTGACCTGGGCGAGGTACTTAAACTCGTCCTGAAAGCGTCGGCAGCGATGCTGGCGAATGATGGGGTAGGGTTTGTCGCGCTGCGCAACCCTGTGACCGAAGACTACAGCATTCGCGCCATTCTCAACATTGACGCGGACAAAGTGCCGGAACTGGAAGAACATCTCGGTGAACTGGTCGCAAGGGTCAGTGAAGGCGTCGAATTTGCCGACCTTGAGCAGAATTTGCAGCAGATGGCTGAGGTCATTAACCCCCGCCTGCGCCAGCTTTTCCCCATGCCGCTGGTAATGGCTGGTGAGCCGGTGGGTCTGCTGATTGTCTTCCGTGACTATGTCGGCGTCACCACGCCCAACGACCTGCAAATTCTGAAAAGCTTTGCGGACCAGGCTGCCATTGCGGTCCATAACGCGCAGTTGTATGAACGGGTCAGCCGGGAACGTCAGCGGCTGGATGCCTTTGTGCGTCACAGTGCCGACGGGGTAATGGTTCTGGATGTCCACCGCAAGGTGCTGATGTTCAACCCGGCGCTGGAGCGCATGACCGGCTGGCGCGCGGTGGATGCGGTGGGACGCATGGAAGAAGACGTGCTGGTGTGGAGCGCGGTGGAACCCAGCAGCCTTCAGGACGCGATGGATACCGGTTGGCCGCACAATCATGCCAGTGAAGATGCGCCCGAAACGCTTTATGTGGAAGGCGATATTGTCCGGCTGGATGGCCTGACCCTCAGTATCGCCATCACCTATGCGCCGCTGTATGCGTCAGATGGCCGTCTGGTGAATATCATCGGCAATATCCGCGACATCACCAACTTCCGCAAGGCACAGGAGATGCAGAATGTCTTTATCTCCGGCATCTCACACGAACTCAAGACACCGGTTGCGCTGATTAAAGGTTATGCCGGGACACTGCGCCGCGAAGATGCGGACTGGGACCCCGCCGTCATCCACAACGGTCTGGCGGTGATCGAAGATGAGGCGGACCGCCTGACGGAACTGATCGAAAACCTGCTGGCTGCCAGTAAATTGCAGGCCGAACGGATGCGGCTTGATTTGAGTGATGTGCGGCTGGATGAACTGGCTGCGCGCGCGGTAGAGCGCTTTCAGGTGCAGACCAGTAAACATCGCTTTAAGCTGAATTT
Organism: uncultured Anaerolineaceae bacterium; assembly: GCA_964552425.1. Lineage (GTDB taxonomy): Bacteria > Chloroflexota > Anaerolineae > Aggregatilineales > Phototrophicaceae. The sequence continues at coordinate 51,668 of CAZKIB010000013.1, forward strand.
CCCGGCCAATTACCCGGTTATTCAGGGGGATGAGGCCCGTTTGAGACGAGTATTTGATAATTTGCTCAGTAATGCGGTCAAATATTCCCCCGAAGGTGGCCTGATCGAAGTCGGCGGCTCGTACAGCCGCAGCGCTGTCACGGTCTACGTGCGCGATCAGGGCGTCGGCATCAGCCCTGACGATCAGGAGCATATCTTCGAGCGTTTCTACCGTGTGGATGGCGCATTGAGTCGCAAGACACAGGGCACTGGCCTGGGACTTTACCTGGCCCGCGCGATTATCGACGCCCATAACGGGGCGATCCGCGTTGAAAGCAAACCGGGCGAGGGGTCAACCTTCGTTTTTACGCTGCCGCTCTCCTGATGAATTGATTTCCCTATTTGGAGCGAATTGTTTTATGCCAACCCGAATGACGATCCAGTGCCCGAACTGCGGCCAGCCTGTCCCCGCAGTGGTTGAGAGTCTGCTTGATGTCGGCCAGCAGCCGGCCCTCAAGTCGGCCCTGCTCAGCGGCCGTCTGAACGCGGTTCAGTGCCCGAACTGTGGCGTGGTCAGCACGGTAGCCGCGCCACTGCTGTATCATGACGCCAGCAAGGAACTGCTCGTGTCCTATGTTCCGATGGAACTGGGCCTTCCCAGAGATCAGCAGGATCGCGTGATCGGCGACATGCTCAAGGAACTGACCCGCAGCATCCCCAAAGAATCCTTCAAGGGTTATCTGTTCCAGCCGCGTCAGGCCCTCACCTTACAGGGCCTGGTCGATCAGATTCTCGAAAAGGACGGCATTACGAAGGAAATGATGGACGCCCAGCGCCAGACCGTGCGCCTGCTTGAACAGATGATGCAGGCCGGGCCGGACAGGCTCGACGACATGATTCGCCAGCATGACAGCGAAATCGACGGTCCGTTCTTTCAGGCTGCGCTGGCGCTGGTGCAGCGTGCCGCCGAGGAGGGTCAGGAGCAGGTGGTCAATGCGCTGCTGGCAATTCAGGAGCGTGCCGCCGAACTTTCCTCCTACGGCCAGCAGATCACCTCTATGGCCGCGCAGCAGCAGGTGATCGTGCAGGGGGTCGCCGCGCAGATCGAGGCGCTTGGCGAAGAACCCACGCAGGAAGATATTCTTAATCTGGCAATCTCGTATATCGGCGATGAAGAACGTTTGCAGGCGCTGGTTGGCCTCATCCGCCCGGCCTTTGACTACACCCTCTTTCAGGACCTCACCACCCGCATCGGCCAGGCGCCCGCCGCTGAACGCGGCCAGCTTGAAGCGCTGCGCCAGCGCCTGCTCGAACTGACCCAGGTGATTGACCAGCAGGCCCAGCAGGCTCTACAGGGTGCAGCAGGTTTGCTGCAATCCATTATCAACAGCCCGGACCCGGAGGCCGCTCTGCGCGAAAATCTCGACCTGGTAGACGACACCTTTATGGCTGTTCTCGCTGCCAATATTCAGGAGGCCGAACGCCGTAAGGACATCCAGTCCAGTGGACGCCTGAAGCACATCTACGAGACAGTGGTGCGGTTGTTGCAGCAGAATATGCAGCCGGAACTGCGCTATCTCAACGATCTGCTGGCGACGGAAACGGACGAGGATGCCCTCGGAATGATCCCCGATGGCGTGCGTCAGTTTGGCCCGGCCCTGCTTGATATTATGGACTCCATCGGCAGGCTGTTGGGCCGCCAGGGGCAGACCGAACTGGTCGAGAAACTATCCTTCCTGCGCGAAGCAGCGGCCCGTCAGGTTGAAAATCTGCCATCGTAGACCCGTTTTTCGCGATTGTAGCAAAAGTTGTAATCGAGACGCCTGCCCTGCGATTTACCGTCGCCGGGTTGTTTTGGCTTGGAATTTTGGGGGTTTTCAGGTAGTCTTAGGCGCTGCTTTCAATAAGTGAATTCTGAGGATTCTGCACATGCGAAGTAAGCTCCCTATTATCTGGTCAGTTCTGATGGGCGTGCTGTTTATTGCGGCGCTCTCGGTGTCTATGACGCCGATCCCTGCGCTGGCACAGCAGCCAACCGCCACACCGTCTGACCCTATCTGGCTGGGCTTCTCTACCGCACGCGACGCCATCGAAGAAGAACGCTCTGTAGACCTGACCATCATCCAGTCCTATTCATTCGTACAGTCCGAATGGGTCAAGGGGATTGATGATGGTTGTCGTACGCTGGAAGAAGGCGACTTTGGCCGCCGCGTCTGGTTCGGCTGGACATTCAATATCACCAGCATTCAGGGCACACCCTAGC
>CAZKIB010000013.1:54010-54662 GCA_964552425.1 uncultured Anaerolineaceae bacterium
TGGCGGGCAGCGCGGCAGTGGGTGGTTTTGAACTCGGCGGCCATGTGCTGGAACTGAACAGCAACACCGTCAGCCTGATGAACCGCGCTGGCATGACCTGGGTGAAAAAGCAGATCGAATACAGGCTGGGTGATGACCCCAGTAAGGCAGCGGGGACGATTAATCAGGCCAAAGCCAGCGGCTTCAAGATTCTGCTGGGCATCAAGGGCGACAAGTCCCAGATGGGCGACTACAACGCTTATACCAGCAGCTTTGCGGATTTCCTCGGCGGGGTCGCGGCGCTCGGCGCGGACGCTATCGAAGTCTGGAACGAACCCAACATTGACCGCGAATGGCCGGCCGGTTCCATCAACGGCGGCACGTATACGCAGATGCTCGCGAAGGCTTACAATGCCATCAAGACCCGCAATGCCAACACGCTCGTGATTAGCGGCGCTCCGGCCCCCACCGGGTTCTTTGGCGCGGCGGGCTGTGGCGGCGGCGGCTGCAACGATGATGTATTTATGCAGCAGATGGCCCAGGCCGGGGCGGGGCAGTACATGGACTGTGTCGGGCTGCACTACAACGAAGGCATCATCCCGCCCACCCAGAACAGCGGCGACCCGCGCGGCGAATACCCTCCCTACGCCCGTGGCCCTATGCTGGCGGGCGG
>CAZKIB010000014.1:0-4101 GCA_964552425.1 uncultured Anaerolineaceae bacterium
CGACGAATTTGCGGTGGGGGCGCGGGCGCTGGAAGCCCATCTTGGCAAAAAGCTTGATGCCATCCTGTGCGGCGAAATCGGCGGCTCGAACTGCCTCAAGCCGATCATCGGCGCGCTGCAACTGGGCCTGCCAATCGTTGATGGCGACCCGATGGGCCGGGCCTTTCCCGAATTGCAGATGGACACCTTTGCCATTAGCGGCGTGCCGATTACCCCGATGGCGCTGGTTGATCCGCATGGTAATGTGGTCATTCTGGAACAGATGGATGCGCCCAAACGCACCGAAAATTACGCCCGCAGCCTGACGATTGAGATGGGCGGCAGCGCAGCCCTGCTGATGCCCGTTGTCACCGGACGGCAGGTCAAAGAACATCTTATTCGCGGTACGATGTCGCTGGCGCAGTGCATTGGCGAGGCTGTCTTGCAGGCGCGCGCAGATAATACCGACGCGGCTGAAGCGGCGGCAGCGCTGGGGAATGGCCGGGTACTCTTCCGGGGCAAGATCACGGATGTTGAGCGGCGTACTGTACAGGGGTTTGCGCGGGGCAAACTTCGGATGAGCGCTTTTGGCAGCAGCAGCGACATCCTGGAAATCGTGTTCCAGAATGAAAATCTGGTGGCGTGGCGCAATGATGAGGTCATCTGCACCGTGCCGGACTTAATCTGTATTCTGAGCCTGGACGATGGCGAACCGATTGGCACAGAGTCGCTGCGCTATGGCCTGCGGGTGGCGGTGATCGGCCTGCCGGCACCACGTGAACTCAAGACACTAGCAGCGCTGAAAGTGGTGGGGCCAGCGGCGTTTGGCTACGAGGTGCCGTTTTTGCCACTGCCGGGGAATCTGTTATAAGTTAGCGGGAGGGTACGGAATGGCGTTGGTGGCAGGATAACGTCGCTTGATTCATACGAGACTCCCGGATTGACTTTAGGCGTGTCAAGGGGTGGAAAACGGCTCGATATCGAGCGCGGCAATAGCTTTATTTTGCCTCTGCAAAGCTGGAGCCGCACCACCCTTACACACCTCATTCACCTGTTTCTGCACCGTTCGTTTCTGCCTGAAGGTAATCGTGCAGTTCCTGTTGTGTGTTGCGGATATGCATCATCGCGGCTTCACGTGCGCCAGTCTGGTCACGCTGCCGGCACGCCTCAAGAATCGCTTCATGTTCGGCATGGACTCGTTCAGTATTGTGTACACCCAGCATGTAGCGATACCGGTACAGCTCACTGCGCTCCCATAAATTGCGAATAACCTGATTCAGATGCTGATTGTTCAGGGCATTGTAGATGCGCAGGTGAAATTCCCTGTTTAAGTGAATATAGCTGCTAATGTCCTGATCTGCTGCCTGCTTCATCTGGCTAACCAATTCCTCCAGGCCATGAATATCAGCGGAGGTCAGGTGAGGAACGGCATGATAAATAGTTTCGCCCTCGATTAATGTGCGTGCGAAATAGAGTTCATCCAGATCAGCAATCGAGGATTCGGTCACGAACGCGCCGCGCCGGGGGATAATTGTCACCAACCCCTCAGCCTCCAGACTCTTGAGGGCTTCGCGTACCGGGGCGAGGCTCACATTCAACGATTCCGCCAGTTGAATCTGATCAAGCCGCATTCCAGGCTTGATGGTTTGCCTCAGGATAGCATCCCGAATGCGCTCGTGAACATGAGCGGCCAGTGTTTTACGGCCATCCTCGATAGGGGCGAACGGTCTGGACATACTGTTTTTATCCCTGTTGTTTTCTATTTGACATAATCCATGTTGTGATTTATATTTTCGATTATCGAAAAATTATATGCCTGTTTGCTGATCCTGCCAATAGCAGGCTGGACCGAGAATGGGCGACACGCATTCCGCATTCAGGGAACCTGTCTTCAATCATACCGTCTGAGTATGGCATTCACACCCTGAAATTCAGTCTCTATGTGCTGCGAACCGTCTGATGCTGAAGGGGGTGCTTAAACACAGGAGGAACAACAACAACCAACTACAGACATGCTTCAAAGGTATACAAACGTTTTTAGTTATGGAGAAAAAACAATGTTTACGCGCAAATTGTTTCTCGGCGCAATGCTCATGATTCTGGCATTGGGCTTCGGCACGACTGCTGCACAGGAAACCCAGACGGTCTTCCGCTTTGGAACCCTTCAGGGTGCATTTGTGGACAATGTAAATGCGATGCTAGTGGAGCAGTTCAACGCTGCCTATCCCGATATCGAAGTGAGTGTAGAATATCTGACCGGCGATATTGCGGCAGCACTGGCGGCCCAGGCCGCGGCTGGCACGCTGCCAGATGTTACCTTTACGGCAGATTTGTTCGTTGTGCCCTTTGCCAAAGGCGGCATTTCCATCGACATGGAACCCCTCGCCCTGGCTGACCCCGAATTCGATCTCAGCGATGTGTACGAAAACATGCTGGCTCTGAGCAAGGTCGAAGGCGAAGGCATCTATATGATCCCCTCGTCCTATGATGTCGTGACACTGTATTACAACAAGACCCTGTTCGAGCAGGCGGGCGCACCGCTGCCCACGCCCGAATCGACGTGGGACGAAATCATCGAATCGTGCAAGATGATCCTCGAAGCAACCGAGGCATTCTGTCTTCCGAGCGGCGGCGCAACTGGCGGCACGACCAAGTGGTGGGCAATATACGTGCCCTGGATCGTGGGCTACGGCGGTTCGGTTCTGAGTGAAGATGGCACAACGGTCATGCTCAGTTCACCAGAAACGCTGGCTGGTCTGGAAGCCTATACCAATATGTGGACCGTTCATGGTATCGGTCAGCCGTTTGACTTTGATGCCGGTGGAGACTGCTTTAACGTGGGCAAATGCGCACTTCAGCTTACCATTGCCGGCCCCATGCAGGGCGTGCGCGCGCTTGATCCGCAGCCATTTGAATGGGATGTCGAAGTGATCCCCAGCCTGCCCGGCGGCAAAGTGACCGGCATGGGCACGTATGGTTTCAGTATCACCGCCAATGCGCAGGACCCGGAACTGGCGTGGCAGTTCATTAAAGGGCTGCTTTCGCCAGAAACGCAGAAGGCCATTGCCATGCAGTATTCCGGTATGCCGCTGCTGAAATCCATGCGCAATGACCCGGACATTCTGGCGCTGCCTGGCCCGCCCGATAACATCGAAGCCTTCCTCAATAACGGCGAGAATGGCATCACCCCGACTTACTTCCCCGGTGACTGTGGCAGTCTGTACGCCGGGCAGATCAACACCGAGATCAGCAATGCGTTTGATGCGGTCATCGTAGGTGGTGTGTCAGTAGCCGACGCATTCACCGAAGCGAATGACAACATTCAGGCGTGTCTGGACAGCAGCAGATAACCCTCTACAGATCTAAAAACGAACTCCCACCGCAGACGAATATCTGTGGTGGGAGTCCTGAAGTGTTGGAGGAATGGAGGGAATACATGAATGCGTTGGCGCTGTCTCGTGTGAAAACAAAACGCAGCCCGACCTTCTGGCAGGATACGCTGCGCGGTTATCTGTTTATCCTGCCGGTTGTTCTGGGGCTGCTGATCTGGACATTTGGGCCGATGATCGCCTCGGCCTACTACAGCCTTACCGATTACAAGATTATCGGCACACCTGAATTTATTGGCATCCAGAATTTTGTCGATCTGCTCACCAAGGATCGGGATTTCGGCAGATCGCTGAGCGTCACGATTCGTTATGCGCTGATGTTCGTGGCGATTGGACAGTTGGCCGGTCTGGCAGCGGCGGTGCTGCTCACCCAAAAAGTGCGCGGCCTGACTTTTTTCCGAACCTTTTTTTATCTGCCTATCATCGTGCCCTACGCCGCTTCCGCCGTGCTGTGGAAATATCTCTACAACAAGGAATACGGGCCGATCAATGGTTTCTTTCAGGCGGTTGGCCTGCCGCAGATCAACTGGCTCGGCTCACCGGAGTCAGCCCTGTTTGCTCTGGTGATGATGAGCGTTTGGGCCGGGGCCGTCACGACCATCATTTATGTTGCCGGGTTACAGCACATCCCGGAAGAGCTGCTGGATGCCGCGAAAATTGATGGGGCTAACAGCATCCAGCGTTTCCTGCGCGTCACGATTCCCATGCTCTCACCCACAATCTTCTTTAATGT
>CAZKIB010000014.1:4132-7366 GCA_964552425.1 uncultured Anaerolineaceae bacterium
GCATTTCAGTTTTTTGTTCCAGCCTTCATCATGACGGAAGGTGGCCCGGTGAAATCCACCTATTTCTACAATTACAACCTGTACGAAAAAGCCTTCAAGTGGCTGGAAATGGGGTATGCCTCCGCAATGGCATGGGTGTTGTTCGCCATCATCATTGTGCTGACTATGCTGATTTTCCGCAGTTCACCCCTGTGGGTTTATTACGAAGGGGAGGTGCGCGAATGACCAATACCACCTTTACCAACCGATTGTCCGGCTCGGCGGATGTAAGGACTGTTCGCCATCGCAGGGAAGTCGTGAGCAAAAGCACGATCTACGGGCTGCTGGTCCTGGGTTCGCTGCTGTTCATGCTGCCGCTGATTCTGATGGTCAGTACGTCGCTGAAGTCCTATACCGAAATTAACCAGTATCCACCGACATTCTTGCCAAAAGAGGTGGTTCCGTCGAATTATCCTGAAGCATGGAACTACAAAAACACGAACTTTCCGCGCTGGACCTTTAACACAGTCTTTATCATCGTGGCGACCCTGCCCGGTGTGCTGGTAACTTCCTCATTGTGCGCCTATGGGTTCGCGCGGCTGAAATTTCCAGGGCGCAATCTGTGGTTCATCCTGACTCTCGCGTCAATCATGCTGCCGCCGCAGGTGACGCTGATTCCACTGTACATTCTCTTTCATAAGCTCGGCTGGCTGAACACCTTTGCGCCGTTGATTATTCCGGCGTGGTTCGGCGGCGGGGCGCTCAACATTTTTTTGCTGCGCCAGTTTTTTATGCAAATTCCGCGTGATCTGGATGAGGCCGCCATCATTGACGGGGCCAGCCATCTGATGATCTGGTGGCGTATTTATGTGCCGCTTGCCCGCCCAGCGATGATTTCCGTCGCGCTGCTGACCATCCTGGGAATCTGGAATGATTTCCTGGGGCCGTTCATTTACCTGACCACGCCGGATAACTACACTCTGGCGCTGGGGCTGAACGTGTTCCGCAATGTGTTCCCGTCGATTGTGCGCAACGATTACGTGATGGCAATTTCAAGTCTGATGGTGCTGCCCATGGTCATCATGTTCCTGTTCGCGCAGCGTTATATTGTGCAGGGTTTTGTCACCAGTGGTTTGAAGGGTTGAGATGACTTCGCAGATTGATTACCAGACCTGGATTACACAGCCAAGTATGCTGGCGGAACGCTGTCGCGGTTTGGCGCTGGTGTGGACGCCAGATGTCCAATGGTTCAATAATGACTGGCTTGGCCCCGTGCCACACGTCCATGACAGGGCTACCGAGATTGGCTATATGGCCCAGGGCCAGCTTGAAATCGAGATTGGCGGCAGCAAGCGTGTCTACAAAGCAGGCGACTTTATGATGATGCCGCCTGGCAAGTTCCACAACTACTGGTTTCGTGGCGACGAAACCGTCTGCTTTTTCGTCGTGGTCGCGCCTAATCACAAATTCAGCCGTCTGCGCACGACTAACTTTACGCCGGATAATTTCGAGGGGGATGCGCCGTTCGCCAACGTCTTCGAGACGGACGCGCTGCCCTCGAATGAACACTTCGAGGTCAAAAAACTCACCCTTATGCCCGGTGAGAGTGAGCCACCACAGCGGCATGAACGGCGTGACCGGGTCGTCTATATTGTCAGCGGCACAGCACACATTCAGGTGCATACACTCGGCGGACCGCTGGCTGCCAATCAATATCTGCACATTCCGGCGACTGTCCGGCATCGTATCAGCAATCCTGGCTACGAACCGCTGATTTGTCTTTCGATGATTATTACTGATCCTGACACCGTAAAAGGCGTGGAACTGAAAGAGGAACACTGATGGCTGCACACTTCCCGCTGCGCTTTGCTTATGACACCATCAACTGGGGAACAAAATGTGACCTGGAAGCTGTATTCCAGCAGATCAGCGGCGCAGGCTGGCACGCTGTTGAGTTATTCGATCATTCACTGGACTGGCTGGGCACACCGCAGCACCTGAACAGCCTGCTCAAGGGCCTGAAGGCTGCTACATTTTTCGGTGGGCTGGAAATACCAGGAAGCCGCGAACAGATCACCGTTCACAAGCAGCGCATCCGCTACGCGGCGCTGATGGGCGCGGACATGTACGGTCTGGTGGGCGGCGGACGACTTCGCTGGCGGCCACCGACGGATGATGAATACAGCGAGTTGGCGTCAATTTGCGAAGAGCTGGCACAATACGGCGCTGATCTGGGCGTGGGTGTGGCCTATCACCCACATACGGGCTGCACGATTGAAACAGGCGATGAGATTGACATTCTGCTGGATCGCACGCAGCAGACCATGTTGTGTCTGGATGTGTCACATATCGCGCTGGTGGATGAAGACCCGGTGGCGCAAATCCGCAAGTATTATTCGCGCACTGGCTACATCCACATGAAAGACTGGGCCAAAGGCAAGTTCGTGGAATTGGGTCTGGGTTCAATTGGCATAGACTTTCCAGCGGTGCTGGCAGAACTGGAAGCGCAGCGCTTTAGCGGCTGGGTGGTCGTCGAAAACAGCCGCAGCGACATTTCGCCAGAACACAGCGCGCGTCTCAATGCCGAGTACCTGAGCAAGCTGGGCTACTCGCTGGCTCTGCCGGAGGGTCTGGCGTCATGACGTTGGCACTGGCACTGGTCGGTTGTGGCGGCATGGGTCGCCGCCATATTGGCGGTATGAAAAGGCTGCATGATGTGGGCAGGATGGCGTTTGAACTGGCGGCTGTGTGTGACACACTGCCGGAGAACGCGGACAAAGCGGCTGATCTGGCTGCTGAGGCACTGGGCCGCCGCCCGGAAATCTATCATGATTTTGGCACAATGATCCGCGCGACGCATTTAGACGCGATCATTGTGACCACCACACCTGAAATGCACCTGCCCGTTGCGTTGGACGCACTGGCTGCTGGCCTGCATGTAATGGTCGAAAAGCCAGTCACCCTGACTGTCGCAGCCGGACGGCGTATGGTTGATGCGGCCCGTCAGGCTGATCTGCGACTGGCAGTTGCGGAAAACTACCGGCGTGACCCGGTCAACCGGCTGGCAAAGGCTCTGGTGGACAGCGGCTTTATAGGGAATCCACATATGGCGGTACAGGCATCGTCCGGTGGCGGTGAGTTCGTCATCATTACCCCCTGGCGGCATCTGAAAAACGGCGGCGGAATCGTGGTCGATATGGGTGTCCATTATGCCGACATCCTCGAATACTTCCTCGGCCCTATCGCCAGGGTGTT
>CAZKIB010000014.1:7383-8488 GCA_964552425.1 uncultured Anaerolineaceae bacterium
AGTGTGTTTGGCTTTAGCAGCGTCGTGGATCGAGAGCGCAAAGACCGTGACGGCGGCATTCACCCGGCGGACGCTGAAGACCTGTCCGTCGGGGCAGTCCGTTTCGAAAGCGGTGTAATCGGTAACTGGATGCTGAGTCTGGCCGGGCGCGGGGAGTCTTATTTTCACCGTGCCATCTATGGGACTGGAGGATCGCTGGTCATCCCGGCTGATCGCTCTGGCAGGCCCCTGCGGCTGACCCAACGACAACGTGGGCAGGATGTGGCTGTGCCAGAGTCCGAACTGCTGGCGCTGCTGCCGGATTTCGCGCTTGATGCCGTGACTGCCGCCCTGTTTGGAGGCGAACGTATCTCGACCTATGACATGGCGTGGTCTGATATTGATGCGAACCTGCTTGGCATCGAACAGGCCGACTTTGTAGAGGCCGTTATCGCCGGGCGCGAACCCGAAGTGAACGGCGAACAGGGGCTGCGTTCGCTGGCAGTGGTGCTGGGCTTTCTGGAATCGGAACTGATCGGGCGATCCGTGACAGTGGCCGAGATGCTTGATGGCAAAACCGCTGTATACGAAGCGGATATTGAAGAAGGCAAACGCATATGACGACCTGGACAGCGCAGATGGATTTTGGTGTGGTTCATCCGCTGGTATTTTTCGAATGTCGGGGCGGGGCGGGACCTATTATGGAAACCCTGCCTTCGATTGTGGATGATCCTTTGTTCGGGGCCATTGAGATCGCGCCCATCAAAGACCCGGCAGTGCGGAGACAGGCGCGTGATCTGCTGCTATCCTCCCATATTCAGGTTGTTTATTTACCCATTCTGCCCACGATTGTGGAGGATTTGGGTATCGCCAGCGCTGACCCGGCTGCACGAACTGCTGCGCTGGAACGTCTGTGCGCGTTGATTGACGAGGCTATCGAGTTTGACTCCCCGCTGGCGATGATCGGCCCGCCGCGCGACCCTGGTGCCGCCGAACGCGCTGCGACGGCTGACCGTCTGGCTGAGGACATCGCGCAGCTTTGTGATTACGCCGCTGCTAAATCCCGTCGCCGTTTGCTGCATCTGACGCTCGAAAACTTTGACCGGGATATCGAGAAGAAGCGGCT
>CAZKIB010000014.1:8498-13390 GCA_964552425.1 uncultured Anaerolineaceae bacterium
GATCGGCCCGACGCAGGAAGCGGTTGCGCTGGCCGAAGCTGTGAGCCGCCAGAATTTCGGCCTGACGATTGATCTCAGCCACCTGCCGCTGCTGGGTGAATCTTCCGCAGATGCCTTGCGCATCGCCGCACCGCATATTATTCACGCGCATATTGGCAACTGTGTAATTGACCATACCGATTCGCCGCTGTATGGCGATTTTCACCCGCGCTTCGGACATCCGTTGGGCCACAATGATCTGCCGGAAGTGGTGGATTATCTGCATCAACTGGATGCCATTGACTTCTGGAACCGTGTCCGAACACGCCTGGGTTCCACGCCGATTCTGTCAATGGAACTGCGCGCGTTTCCCGACGAAAGCCCAACCGCCATCCTCAGCAATGGCAAACGTACCTTTATGCGCGCCTGGCATACCGCACACGCCATAGGAGCCTGAACATGCCTGCATTTACCGTTGTGGTTTGGGACAGTGTGGGCAACACCCTGTGGGGCGTGCGTTCCGAACAGCGTTTCGCGGCAGACTCTTTGCGCCACAGGCTGCCCCCGGATGACCCTGCCGCGCTGGACGCTGCTCCTACGTTCGAGGAGCTTTTCGCAGATTACGATGTGACCCTGCACGAATGCCAGTCACTGGACGAAGTTGAGCGGCATCTGCCGGACGCTGATTTTCTGGTGCTGCACAAAGTCATGCTGCCCGGTGAGGTGCTGATGAAGGGCCGGAAGCTGCGGCTGGTGCAGCATCTGGGTCTCGATTATCGGGGTATCCCTGTGAACACAGCGCGGACAATGGGCGTTCCCTGTGCCGCCACGCCGCTGGTCAATTATCTGGCAGTTGCCGAACACAACTGGGCCTTAATACTCAATCATCTCAAGCGGCTTCCGCAGCAGCGTGCCTACATGTATGAGCGCGGCTATGTCAAAAATGGCTGGGGCAATCTTGTGCCGCTGCGAATCTCGCTGGCCTGTGATTTGACACTGGGCCTGCTCGGCTTTGGGGAAATTGCCCGCCCGATGGCTCGCTATGCGCAGGCATTCGGCATGAAAACGCTGTATTGGGATGTGCAGCGCTTCTCGCAGCTGGAAACTGAGTATGGCATTCAGTACGTCGAATGGGAAGACTTGTGGCGGCAGTCTGATATTCTCAGCGTGCAAATTCCGATTAAGCCAGAGACTCATCAGATTATCGGCGCGCGTGAAATCGGTCTGATGAAGTCGACGGCTCTGTTTGTCAATACGGCGCGGGGCAAGCTGGTCGATCAACCAGCACTGGTGGAGGCGCTGCAAAATCGGAAAATCGGCGGCGCGGCGTTGGATGTATTCTATGAGGAGCCGCTGCCGGTGGATGACCCGCTGCATGGCCTGCACGAAGACCTGAGCAATAACATAACCCTCACGCCGCATTCGGCCTGGCAGGGACACTGGACTCATGTGCGCGACTCGCTCGGCATCTGGAACAATGTTCTGCATGTGCTGCGTGGCGAACCTGTTGAGTATCGTATCGCGTAGATTGAGAGGCCAATATGCACCCGATTCAATTTGGTTACTGCCTCCCCATCTTCGCCATGCCGGGCGGCCTTCTGTTCCGCACGCCTAATTACGCGGCGCTGGATGCAGCGACCACAATAGGGCTGGCGAGAACCGCCGACGCGCTTGGCTACGATTCGCTGTGGGTCGCCGATCATTTGATGCTCGGTAAAGATGAAGCGATTCTCGAGGGCTGGACGACGCTGGCGGCGCTCGCAGGTGCGACGCAGCGGGCCAAACTGGGAATTATTCATCAGGCCCATTTCTTTCGCCATCCGTCAATCGCGGCCAAGATGATCGCCACACTCGATCAGATTTCCGGCGGACGCTTTATCTACTTTATCGATACTGGCACACGATCCGCAGAACACAAAGCCTACGGGATGCCTTACCCCGATACGATGGAAGAACGCATGGCGTACCTGCGCGAGGGGTTGGAAATCGCCCTGGCGCTGTGGGCATCCAGCCCGGAAAAGCCCGTGACATTCGATGGACAGTTTTATCATGTGCGCGACGCGGTCTGTACCCCGCATCCGGTCAGCCAGCCGCATCCACCGATCTGGTTTGGCGAAGCCCACCCGCTCACATTTGAAGCCTGCGCCCGCTATGGTCAGGGCTGGAATTCGGTTCCGGTTACGATGGATGAACTCCGCCGCCGTCTGAACACACTGGATGCTGCCTGCCGGGCTGTTGGCCGCAGCCCGGATGAAATCGAGCGCAGCCTCGAAACGCAGATATTAGTTGCGCCTGACCGCGCCACACTGCGTGAAAGGCTGAACGAAATGCTGGCACTGACTCCTCCTGGGGCCACGACGCCTGATGACGCGGCGTTCAGGGCGTTCGTCACTGGCGAAACCGATGATCTTCCGGCTTCCCTGACGGACACATGGCTGATCGGTACACCGGACGAAGTACAGATGCAGATGAGACGGTTTGTGGACATGGGTATCACTCATTTTATGCTGTGGTTTGTGGACGCCCCGCGCGAGGATGGTATGCGTCTGTTCGCACAGCAGGTCGCGCCCGCGTTTCATGAAAGGTTACTGCGATGACGAACAGCGTACTCAATCAGTTTTTTCGCCTCGATGGGAAGGTCGTCCTTGTGCCCGGCGGTTACGGCGGAATTGGGGAAGCGGTCTGCCGGGGGTTGGCTTCGGTTGGGGCACGTGTGGCGGTTGCAGGACGCAGCGCGGCAAAGGCGCTGACCCTGGCACAATCCCTCACAGACGCGGGTTGCGAGGCAGCCGCGTTTGGTTTTGATGCTGGCTCGGTCACGGAAATTCGCTCGATGGTTGCTGCTGCTGCTGACCATTTTGGCCGCCTGGATATTCTGGTGAACTGCGTTGGGCTGAACCGTGAAGAAGCCGCGCTGGAAATTACCGAAGAAAACTTCGATTATGTCTATCCAATCTGAAATCCGCCTTATTCCTCGGTCAGGCGGCAGCAAAGCATATGATCGCGCAGGGCAGCGGCGGCAAACAGGTGCATCTGGGTTCGGTGCGCACACAGCTTGCGCTGCGTGGGCGTGGTTACGCGGCTTACTGCGCAGCCAAAGGCGGACTCGGAACGATGTGCAAGCAGCTTGCTGCGGAATGGGCACCGCACAATATCAATGTCAATGTCGTTGCCCCCACATTTGTCCGCACCGAACAGGTTGCTCATATGCTGTCTGACCCACAGTTCTACAGCGCGCTCACAGCCCGTATTCCACTGGGCAGAGTTGCTGAACCGGAAGAAGTCATGCACGCTGTGCTGTTTCTGGTCTCCCCTGCATCTGCCTTTATTACCGGGCAGACGCTTTACCTCGATGGCGGAATCACAGCTACACAATAAGATTCTGAGCTTCAGGCAGAAGATGAGAAGGGCGAACCCGCATTTGCGCCTGCAAATCCGTGAGGGGTTCTGGCAGCTTTCTTGTGATATGCCGTATGACCCCCATGGGCTGAATCAATATACGCGGCAGATCATCCTGGCAGGAGAATTTGCAGCTCCCCTGCATCCGAATATTCAGACGGTATAATCAGGCCGTTGAGTCTATACCTTGAGAAATTGAGGATGATATGTTCACAGTTACAAATGAAACGTCTAATTACACGTCCCCGTTGATCGGCAATGGGGAAGTTACCAGCACGCTTGGCCCAACCGGGTATCACAACGGATTTTGCCCTGAACGTGAGATTGTCAACCGTACAATTTTCTGGGCCGGACGCAGGCTCAATACCCCAACCCATGCTCTCGTTCGCTTTGGCAGCCTCCATCGCAGCCTGAAACTGAACGGCACGCCAAGCCGCGACGATCAGTGGACACAGCGTATGGACTATGAGCAGGGCTGTGTGGTATCAAGACTCGATCATGGTGGTATCGTCGAGGAAACGCGCAGCCTGACCTGCCTTACAGCCAATATTCTGGTGTTCCATACCACGCTGGACAATCAGTCTGCCCGTGCGGTAGCTGCCGAATTTTCGGTGGATTACAGGATGGCAAGAACTATCGATGACCGTCTGTTCTTTCCCCAGATGAGCCACTTTGATTTCCGCCCCGGTTATGAGACGCCCGCCGGGGAGGATGTGAAGTCGCAGATCAAGACCCGCGTAGAAGCGATGCCGGATTTGAACAGCCTGTGTGTCCGTTATCAGATCAATGAACAACTCGGCGAGGTTCGGCTGGGCTGGTCATATGCAGCGACGGTGCAGGAAACCAATGAAGGGGGGATTATCATCTGTCCTTGTGAACTTCAGCCTGGTGAGCAGATCGAACTCTGGACATGGGTTATGCTCAGTGACCGGCAGCATTACACGCACTTTCCGAATCTTGATCGGGTGCGCGAGTTGGCCCAGGCGCATGTGGAAGGCTGGGCTCAGTTCTGGGCTGCCAGTATCGTTGAATTGGGTGACGAACGCCTCAATGCGCTGCGCAGAACGTGCTTATACGCCATCCGATGCAGTGCGTCACCGTGGTCAATTCCGCCAGCGTATCTTGCTACACACTGGGAAGGCCGAACTTTTCATGATGAACTTTATCCATTTCTGGCATTGATGTCTTCGGGCCATGTTGAACTGGCTTCTCGCATACCTGCGTTTCGCACCGGGACACTGTCTGTTGCGTTGGCCCGGTTGGGGTATCAGGGTGCGATCTTCCCCTGGGAAACACTCGAAAGCGGTCACGAAGGCGGGCCATACGGGCACTGGATGGATGAACGTTTTCATATCGGACAGTTTGCGGCAATCGCGTGGCAGTATTATCTCT
This sequence comes from uncultured Anaerolineaceae bacterium, assembly GCA_964552425.1. Classification (GTDB taxonomy): domain Bacteria; phylum Chloroflexota; class Anaerolineae; order Aggregatilineales; family Phototrophicaceae. The sequence goes on from CAZKIB010000014.1 coordinate 13,269, forward strand.
ACACACAGGATGTTGATGACCTCACCCGTTTTTATCCGCTGCTGCGAGGCTGTGCAGACGCCTTTGTACACGATGTGCTGATCCGCGATGCGCAAGGTCGATTGACGACACGGCTCGTCACT
>CAZKIB010000014.1:13410-22266 GCA_964552425.1 uncultured Anaerolineaceae bacterium
GATGAAGCCGTTTATCCCCTGGCAAATGGCATTTTTACGATCTGCGCGGCGGTGCGCAGCATGGAAATTGCCGCCAAAGCGTCTGAGATACTGGGTATCGAGAGCAGTAAGCGTGCCCAGTGGTTACAGTTGGCCGCTGAACTGCGCGAGGCCCTGCCGGTGCATGATACCGATTCTTATTACAAAGTATCGGACGATGCCGTTCACTGGCATATTGCACAGGTCGGGATGGTATATCCGTTCTCGATTGATGTTCACAGCGCGCGCGCGCATGAAACACTGACCCGATTATCCGATGCGCTGGGCACGGACGTGAACACGACTGCTGGCAGCCCACCGGGTTACAACGGCTCACACTGGCTCTGGACGACTGCGCTTATAGCAACAGGTTTCTTTTTTCAGCAGCGTGCCGATGAGGGGCTTGCGCTCTTGAAAAAAGCCCCGAACAGCATCGGGCCTTTCTTCGCGCCGAATGAACAGATGGTTGTCCGCGATGGCAGGTCCCAATTCGTGCTGCCTTGGTTCACCACCAGCGCCGGCGCTTTTGTGTACGCGCTCAATGCCATGATCGCGTATGTGACGGAACACGGTACAGTGCTGCTCAATGGTGTGCCTGAATCGCTGATGGAACTTCGTTTCACTGATCTGGCTGGTTCCTATGGAACCCGGATTTCAGGGGATATTCAGGCTGGTCGTATCAGCAGCCTGCGTGTCAGAACTGAGAAAGCACTTCGGTGGATATTTTTTATGCCGGAGTACATTGTCATCAAGACCACTTTTACCGCGATCTGCACTGTGTCTGTTTCAGCACAGCATGGCCTGCGTGAGGTGATTTGTGATCTGGAGGCAGGGGAAACCGAACTTATTGTCCGGTAAAGGGGCAGCGGCAAACTTTGTGACCGAAAGAAATCTGGCCGGACGATGTCTGTGTCCCCTACGGCAAACCGGTTTTATGGATAGATATTGACTTAGCTCTGAGGTGAAGATCATGTTGACGCCCTACCTGATTCAAAAAAATGTCCGCAGTCGTGCCGCAACTGCCGAGAATCCACAGGCTTTGCCCGGCGCAGGTGGACAAGCGCTCGGTGGGCGTAAAGGCGCGCCAGCAATTGCTTCGATCCAACCCGATCAGGTCGTCACCCTGCTGGATACGGATGGGCCAGGGATCATCCGCCATATCTGGATCACGGTATTTCCTGACAGGCCGCAGCAGATGCGTAACAGTATCATCCGCATGTTCTGGGATAACGGCGACTTTCCATCGGTTGAAATTCCGCTGGGGGATTTTTTCGGTCTGGCGCATGGCCGACAGGTGGCATTTGAATCGGAACTGGTCGGCATGTTTAATGGCAAAGGCCTGAACTGCTGGATTCCAATGCCCTTTCGCCAACATGCGCGCATCACCTTAACCAACGATGGGGAAGATGAGATTCCGTTCCTCTTCTACCAGATCGATTTCACGCTGGACGACGTCCTGCCAGATCACAGTGGTTATCTGCATGTCTGTTTTCGGCGCGAAAATCCGGTCACGCTGGGTAATGACTTTACCATCCTTGAGCAGGTCACTGGCGGGGGTGTTTTTCTGGGAACCGTCATCGGTGTGCGGGATCGCAACCCGGTGGGCTGGTGGGGGGAAGGGGAAGTGAAATTCTATATGGATGGCGACACGCGGTTTCCGACCATCTGTGGTACGGGTACGGAAGATTACGTCGGCGCTGCCTGGGGCCTGGAACCCTTTTTCAGCCGGTATATGGGTGCGCCCATCGTCGAGCAGCCTTACTACAGTTTTTACCGATGGCATATCCTTGATCCGATCTACTTCACTGAATCCTTACAAGTCACGATTCAGGATATGGGCATTGTCGGGGTTGAGGAGGTGCCTTCACTGGGTATTCCACAGACGAATATTTACCCGGCTTTTGGGGGCGGCCCGCACCGTTATTATGACCGCGAAGATGATCTGTCGGCAGCGGCCTTCTGGTATATGAATCAGCCCACGCGCCTGCCCAGTGTGCTGCCAGATCGGCAGGTGCGCAGCATGGATTTGGATCATATGCACAAATAATCTATAAAGACAGGAAATTGTGCGTGCAATTTTTGACAATAGGCGTTATATTAGAATGATCCGGTATCGTTACCGGTAAAATTTCAGTTGTTGCTGAGATATTTTCTTATGTCGAATCTGACCATACAGGATGTGGCGCGCATTGCGGGTGTATCCGTGTCTACTGTATCACGGATACTTAATGGCAAGCCTGATGTCGCGGAATCTACACGTCAGCACGTGTGGCAGGTTATGAATACGGTTGGATATAGCCCCGATCTTCAGGCCAAGCGCCTCCGCTCCAATGCGACTGTCACACAGATTATTTCGCTGCATTATCCGATTGACCGCATCATTTTTGATCCAATTCAGAATGCTGTTTTGATTCTCGAATTTATATTAGGGGCTTCGGCGGCCGTAGAATCGGAAAATTTCCTCTTTAACCTTGTCACTTCACCATTTACCGGTACACAGCTTATTGATTTGTTCCGAAATTCTCAGTCTGACGGGATGATTCTGGCACAAGTTCGGCGCGGTGATGAGCGTATTGCCGCGCTGCGCGGGACGAACTATCCGTTTATCATGATCGGGCGGGATGGCAACGAGAGCGGCATTGATTATATAGACCTCGATTTTAAGAATGCAGTGCTGGCTGCTATTGACCACCTGTTTCAGTTCGGCCATCGTCATATTGGGGTGCTGGACTTTCCGCAAATCCTGGATCAACAAGGTTATAGCCCCGCCAGAAATGTCTCGCTTGCCTTAGCAGAAGCGCCTTCCAGGTATGGCAATCTGATACTGGACCGCCGGCAGGTCGGCATGAGCAATGATGAAACCGCCCAGGCTATTCATCACATGCTGGCCGATGATCCGCAGATTTCGGCCATCCTGGCCGTTCATGGGGATTGTCTTTCCGGCATCCTGACTGCCTTCAATCAACTTGGCCTGCGTATGCCACAGGATATGTCACTGGTACTCATTGCCAGCGAGAAGCAGTGCAATGGGGTGTTTCCAGAGGCGACACGTGTTGATCTCCCGGCCGAGATGATGGGATACCGGGCTGCACAAGCCCTTATCCAACGCATCAAAGGCTATCAACCGCAGGCGGTTCAATCGCTAGTTCAACCACAGCTCATTGTGGGGAAGACAACCCGGATCGTGGCGACCATTAACGGCTAGAAAGAGGAGGAGATGCCTATTGAACTATTGCGCAAGGCTTGGTGAATTTTGTTCGATATGTGGACAAGAGAGGCAATAAAATTATGACTTTTCGCAAACTTATCATACTGGTACTGGGCATCGTCTGGGTATTTGCAGCAGCGGTTATGCTGGCACAGGACGATGTGACGATCACGTTTGCTTCATGGGATACAGGCGAAGGCGGTGAACGCAATCAGCGCATCATTGACCAGTTCATGGAAGAGAACCCTGGCATCAATGTTGAGGTTGAAATTCTCGAAAGCGCTGAAGACCCGCAGGTGCTGATTCGTATGGCGGCGGGAACAGCGCCGGATGTGATCCAGACGGGTGAGATTGCGCTGCTGCGTTACGCGCTGGCGCCTGAGGGTGGCTATCTGGACCTGCGGCCTTTCATCGAAGCGGATGCCGACTTTGATCCTTTTACCGAATATTTCCCTGAAGTTTTTAACGTTGGCATGATTGGTGATGCGGTTTATGCCTTCAATAAAGACTTCGCCACTGAAGCGTTCTATGTCAACACGGATATGTTCGAAGAAGCAGGCATCTCGATTCCTGAAGAAGGCTGGACATATGACGATCTGATTCAGATCGCGCAGGAGCTGACGCTGGATGCTAATGGTAACAATGCTCTCAGCCCGGACTTTGATCCTGAAAATATTGTCCAGTATGGCTGGTGGCATCCCGATGGGTGGGTGCGAGGCTGGCAGTCGATCCCGCACGCATTTGGCGCTGAGAAGTTGTTGAGCGATGATGGTCTGACGGCGACGGGTTATCTGAACAGTGAAGAGGTGGCCGCAGCCGTGCAGCTTTACTACGACTCTGTGCATACCTACCATATCTCGCCATCCATTGCGACCCAGCAGGCTCAGGAAGGCGTTGATCTGTTTGCCAGCGGCCAGGTTGCAATGCGTGGGCCGTTCGGGCCGTGGAGCATCACCGGATATTCAGAGAATCCTGATGTGAACTTCGCTACTGTGCCGATGCCGGCTGGCCCCGGCGGACGCTTCAGCGTGATTTGCTGGGCCGGTTTTGCGGTTAATAAGAACAGCGCCCATCCACAGGAAGCCTACGAACTGGTGAAATACTTTGCGACTGTCGGCCAGAACACATTTGCGGAACATGCGCTGACGGCAAATGTTGCGGTTGCCGAGCAGGCTGATTACGCCAATGACGAATACTGGTCCGCTTTCTTCAACGAAATTCCGCACCTGCATCCCATTGATGACCTGAAGACCCCGTTCTGGGTCGAGTGTATCTATGAACCGATGTTTGACTTGCTGACACTGGTTCAAAGTCCTGAAGGTGTCGATGTGGATATTCAGGGTGAACTTGACACCATCGCTGCTAACGCCGACACATGCCTTGCTCAACCCTGGCAATAACTCGTCTGGACTTCTGTCCCCTTCGTTATGGAGGGGACAGATTCTATGGGAGGTATGATGTTAAGCCTACAGAATCCGATTCGTGTCTGGAGAAAGCTAACACCCCGGCAGCGCGTCGAAGCGCGGACATTCTATCTGTGGATATCCCCGTGGCTCATCGGTTTTTTGATCTTTCTGGCATGGCCGCTTATCCAATCCCTGTATCTTTCATTTACGGATTTTCGGATTCTCAACACGCCCAGGTTCACCGGGCTGGATAATGTGCAACGTTTGCTTAATGATCCAGCTTTCACGCAGAGCCTTCGTGTCACCACACTATATGTGCTGGGCGCCGCGCCGCTGGGCAATGTCATCGCCCTGATTGTGGCGATGCTGCTGGCGCAGAAGCTGCGCGGGGTAAACTGGTGGCGGACAATTTATTTTATGCCCTCGGTAGCCGCCGGGGTTGCGATTGCCGTGATGTGGTCATTCATCTTTAACCCGGATTTTGGACTGTTCAACACCATTTTAGCCTGGTTCGGTATTCAAGGGCCGGGCTGGATTACCAGCGAAGACTGGGCCTTGCCAGCGATCATCATTATGGCATGGTGGGGTGGTATCGGCGGCCAGATGGTTATTTACCTCGCGGGGTTAAAAGGTATACCGCAGGTGCTGTACGAATCAGCAGAAATTGACGGGGCGGATGGCTGGTCAAAATTCTGGAGCATCACTATCCCGATGCTCAGTCCAACTATATTTTTTAACATCATTGTCGGCATTATCAGCGCGTTTCAGGTTTTTGATCCTGCCTATGTGCTGACCGATGGCGGCCCGAATAATGCCACCCGAACGTATATTTTTAATCTGTACGAGCAGGCGTTTATTTTTACGAATATGGGTTATGCGTCGCTGCTGGCGTGGGTGCTGTTCATCATTATCCTAATTCTTACGCTGGTCACATTCCGGTTATCCAGAGATCGCGTTTATTATGAGACGGAGGCTAACTGACATGGTTGACTTCGCCGATGAACGATCAATAGCGTCTGAGCTGCCCCAGCTTCGCAAGAGTGTTTTGGGTATTCGGGGTATTCGATTTATCCGCGCCGGCATCAGCTATGCGATTTTGACTCTCGGCGCTCTGTTCATGCTGTTCCCGGTGGTGTGGATGTTGTCAGCAGCGCTCAAACCGGACTGGCAAATCTTTGTTCACCCAATAATCTGGATACCCCAGTACTGGCACAAAGTCGATGCAGGTGATTCGGTTCGGCTCCTCAATCTGTACCATACCGATGACCCGGCGACGGGTACACAGTTGGAGGTGATTGAACTGGGGACACGCCGTTATACCCCGGTGGTTACGGCCAGCGCGATGCCCGAACTTATCTCTGCTCCTGCCGGCGAGATCAGCGATGCCGTGCTGCGCGAGATTGATGGTATCGGCCTGAATGTGCGGACGTGGAATGGGGAAGATGTTGTTGCGGTGGGCCGTGACGGGGACAATCTGCTGATTGTGCGAGCGGCTGAATTGGGCGATCTTTCAGTGATGCCGCTGGATGTGATAAATGCTGGCGAGCGCGAGAATGTGGAAGTCGGGGCTTTTCAGCTCCAGTTTCGTACAGTGGATGGGACTCCTTTGTTTGGGCTTGGGCCACAGACTCAGCTTGTCACGGTTGCTTCGTCGGATGTGGCGCAGCACGCCGTGCTGATTCCACAGTCTCTGTTGGGGGATGCAGATGCCTTGCCGCTCAGTGAGACCGAACTTGACCAATATACGCTGGTAGATGGGCCAGACACACGCTACCTGCTCCTCAATGAGGCGGATTGGCAGCCAACGATAGATGCCGAAGTGTTGCGCCAACATGCGCTGACGATACCAAGCGGTTCTTTTGCGGCTGATGATGAGCCGGAGACCTTCAATCTCGGCGTGTTCCCGGTTGGAACCTATACGGACGACGCAGGCAATGAACAGCGGGTGGCGCTTATCCTCCAGGAGAGTATTCAGACGCAGGATACCGTGCTGGTGCTGCCCGTCGAGCAGATGAACCATGTCACGATGGTTCCCTCAGCCTCTTTGCAGAGGGCTTTCCCTGAAGGCATCGCGGGAACATCTGTCCGTATCAAGGACTTCACGCTGCCGTATGTCAATGATGAAACCATTGATATGGATCGGCTGCCGGGCAGGGTAGGCATCATCGGCCAGCGTCAGGAGATGGCTCTGATTCTCCCGGTAGACTCCATCGAGACTGCCTTTGACGCGCTGGGTGAGAATGTAGCGCGTTACACGACCACCTCATTGCAATGGTCGAATTTTGCTGATGCCATGTCGCGTGAATTCGCGGATGCCAATTTTCTGACATTCTTCAAGAATTCGATTGTGATCTCTGGTCTGAATATTCTGGGGCATCTGTTTTCATGTACGGTGGTCGCGTATGCTTTTGCGCGGATGCGCGCACCGGGCAAAAATATCCTGTTTATGGCAATTCTGGCGACCATGATGCTGCCCCATTTTGTTACGCTTGTGCCGGTATATATGATTTTCCGCGATCTGGGCTGGATCGACACGATTAATCCGCTGTGGGTACGAGCATTCTTTGGCAATGCGTTTCTGATCTTTTTAATGCGCCAGTTCTTCACGACCATACCCATAGAACTGGAGGATGCGGCGCGCATTGATGGGGCAAGTCGCGTACAAACATTTGTTCGTGTGATGATCCCGCTGATTACCCCGGCACTGGCAACTATTGTGATCTTCACATTTTTGTGGACATGGAATGATCTGTTTAACGCGGCCATCTATCTCAACAGTCCCCGGAATTATACGGTGGCTATCGGCCTGAAGCAGTTCGTGGGCATGTACGAGTCAGAGTTCCATCTGTTGATGGCGGCGGCGACAGTCGTGATGCTGCCGACTGTGTTGTTGTTCTTTTTTGCACAGCGCTTCTTTATTGAGGGTATCACACTGACCGGGATGAAGGGTTAATTTATGCAGAGGGCTGTCGTGTCTGGAGCAGTGCCGCGACCCGCAGCAGCCACTGCCACGCGGGTGGGGTGGATTGCCGGTGCAGTTGCGTTACTGGCAGGGACGGCGCTGGCTTTTCAGGTCGCCTTGACCCGAACATTCTCACTGATTTTTCAGTATCACTACGTCTTTCTGGTGGTATCGCTGGCGATTTTAGGTCTTGGTTTTGGGGCTGCAATTGGCTATGGCACGCGGCGGCTGAATCGCACCGCAGATGGTGTGCGATCTGCCGGGGTGCTGATGCTGGTGCTGGCTGTCATCTTTCCGGTGACGGCTTTTTTACTTGCGAGCGTTAATTCGGCAGATTTGACGTTCTTTTCGGTTATCGTGGCGCTGATTCCATTTCTGCTGTTGGGCTGGATCAATGCGTTGATCTACAGCCAGTATCCAGATCAGAGCAATCTCATTTACGGGGCTGATCTGATCGGGGCGGCAGCCGGGATTCTGGTCGCTATTGGCCTGTTGATAAGCGTTGGGCCGTTTACGACCATAATTGTTTGCGGGCTGGTGGTCTGTTTCGCTGCGGTGGCGCTGGTCTACAGCTACTGGAACAATCTGCTCAGGCTGTCGCTGATCATGCTGCCGGTATTGGCCGGTGTAGTGGTGCTGAATATTGGCACCGGTCTGGTCGCGTATGACCCGGCTGGAATGGTGGATGCGCCGCCCGACAAAACAATGGCGCATGTTCTGAGCAATCCGGCTGTGCAAGGTCAGGTTATCAAGACACAGTGGAGCGCGTTCGCCCAGATTGATGTGGTGCAGACCAATGACCCGGATGCGTACTTTGTCTTTACAGATGCGGGCGCAGGCAGCATTATGATCCGGTCTGATCCTGATACGGGTTTTGCTGAACACGACTGGATCGAACGTGAAGTCCAGTACCTGCCGTTTACGACGGGACCGGTTGACCACACACTGATTATCGGCGCGGGCGCGGGTTACGATATTGTGTTGGCGAAACATGCCGGGGCGCAGATGATTACGGCGGTGGAGATTAATCCAGCTATCGTGGACACCACGCGCGAATACGCAGCCTATAACGGCAATATTCTGGACGCGCCAGGGGTCACGACAGTGGTTACGGATGGTCGTAATTTCGTAGATCGTACCGCCGAAAATTTCGACCTGATCTATATGAATGTGGTGTACAGTCAGGCGGCGGCGCCATCGAGCGCGGCGCTGGCGGAGAATAATGCCTTCACTGTTGAGGCGATGCGCGCATACTGGTCCCG
>CAZKIB010000014.1:22295-33746 GCA_964552425.1 uncultured Anaerolineaceae bacterium
GCCATAATGGGCTGGAAGGCGTGCGCCTGCTGATGACTGCGCTTGCGGCTCTGCAATATGAAGGTATGACCTTAAACGAGGCTCTGGATCATACGGCACTGGTGATGAGCGATGCGTCCATTGATCCGAACAATGCACCCTCTATCCTGCTCATTCACAGGCAGCCCTGGGCAGAAACAGATGCCGCCAATTTCGGAACTGAGGTGCTTGGCAGGGGGATGTCGCCGCTGTGGCTGAAGATGCGCTGGGGGTGCTGCGCAGCGGCAGTATGACACTGGATGCTTATATCGCCGCCAATGCTGAATTCAATATCTTCCCGACGACGGATAATCAGCCTTTCTTTTATCATCTCACTGCGGGCCTGCCCGTTCCCCTGAGCCGCCTGTTTCAGTTTAGCCTTCTGCTGGCAACCGGCTTTTTCATCCTGTCGGCTGCGCTTCAGCCTTTCAGGCTAAAGCACGAATGGTCGCGGGTGAATCTGCTGGCTTATTTTTCGCTGCTCGGCGCGGGTTATCTGCTTGCCGAGGTGGCTTTGCAGCAGCGCTTCAAACTGCTGCTGGGCGATCCGGTCCTGTCCCTGATCGTGACATTGGGATCGCTCCTTCTGGGCAGCGGATTGGGGAGTCTGCTGGGCAGTCGTTGGAGCACCGAGCGTCTGGCAAAGCTGATTGTCCTGAGCGCAGTGGGCGTTGGCCTGTGGCTGCTGGCCTCGGCGCTGTTCTACCCGTCGCTCGTGGCATTTGCGCTGCCACAATCGCTGCTTATACGGGTGATAAGCACCATCACCGCAGTTCTCCCACTCGGCATGTTGATGGGAATTCCGTTTCCCAGTGGCCTGCGGCTGGCAGCCCGGACGGACGTGGGTGGCATACCCCTGTACTGGGGCATGAACGCATTGGCTTCAACCGTCGGGGCTGTTGTTGCTGCCATCATCGGTTTGCTGGCTGGTTTTCATATTGCCTTGCTCACCGGCGCAGTTCTCTACCTGCTGGTGGCTGGATTAGTCCAATTTACCTGGAAACGCATGGTGCTATGACCACCCCATCCGCCGGGATGTTTGCGGCGTGGCGCGCTATTGCCAGAGCCGTCATTGATGTCCGTTTTATTGGGGTCACGCTGATTTACTTTAACCTGCTGTGGTTCTTTTGCAGCATTCCGCTGGTGACGCTGCCACCCGCAACAGCGGCGTTTTATGTGGTGCTGCGTGAATTGGGCGCGCGCCGTGACGTTAGCTGGCACAATTTCTTCAGGGCGATGGGCCAGCATTTCCTCATCAGCTGGCAGTGGGGCATCATCAATGTGGCCGCTGGTGTTCTGTTTGCTGTGAACTTCTGGTTCTATGCACAGCTACCCGCGCCATTTGGACTGCTGCTGACCGCTCTGCTGACCGGGCTTCTGCTCACGTGGCTCATGGTGCAGATGTACACCTATCCGGTATTATTGGAGCAGGAGCAGCCGCGCGTGTGGCAGGCGCTGCGCAATGCCTATGCCCTTTGCCTGCACCATCCTGTTTTCACCCTGACTCATGCGCTGATTGCCGGAATCTTCGTCTTCATGAGTCTGGTCGTGCCCTATTTCTGGATGATTTTCACAGTCGGGTTGATTTTCTATTTCTACAATCAGGCCGTCATGACTCTGCTGAAGTTTGAGCGCGGCGAAGACCCGTTTGCCACCGACGAACTTGAATTGTGAGGTTGTCCTGGCAAATTTCATTGCCGCAGATAATTTATCATTTCGGAGAGCAGGAATCGTCCGAGAATATTGGCTTCCAGACTGCGGACCTGATCGCCGCGCCCGCCAGAAAAGCGAAGGGTTGAGGCCAGTAAGCGCCCTTTGCCGATCTCAAGCGCTAGCAGGTAATCGAACACGGTAAACAGGCGCATATCCAGCCCGCGCACAACTGTCTTCAGGTGACGAGCTTCCGGTATGGCTGCCTGAATCTGGCTGGTGTCAAAGGCATAATCCGCTGCCAGGTGATAAAACTGAAGGCCGGCGACTCCATCGTGCGGAATCTGCGCCAGCACCGGATGATTTTCCAGCAGCACCAATGACATACTCCAGAAACTTTTTGCAATCGTTGGTACTGTTCCGGGGCCGATTTGCAGCAGGATGGCCTGCCCACCAGATTCGATGAATGATTTCACGTCTGGTGTATAAGCACAGGTAATCAGGATGCGCGTGTCTGCTGTCGCGAAATCATGCCGGGGCAGATGCTGGAAATCTGGCAGCGCCCCCGATGGATCATAGAAAGTTGTATGCGCAGCAAAATCAGGCGGCTGCGGGTACAGCCAGAGCGGCCAGTGATTGGTGATGTGGTCACCCAGTTTGACCACGAGTGTCCATTGTTCTGGTCGAGGCACATCGGGCAATACCAGATCAATGTGGGCAATTTCACCTGGAACCCCGGCAGCAGGGCGCGCGGTAACGGGTATTTCGCCTTTCATATGGCGCAGGTTGTCAGGGCTGGTCAGCCACCAGCGGAGGACATGATCGGCCGGCGGCGTGCCCACATAATTGAGGATGATACGAAAGCTGGCTGTGCTGCCAGACCAGTGATTGAATTGATCGCGCGGGTAGGGCTGATCGGCGTTGATCCATTTGCGGACGCGGCCCTGCTCCATAAGCAGCACACAATCCGCATTAAATTGTGTGAACGCGCTGGTGTCGAACTTGGGCTGGTTATGGTCGTCGAACAGGCCAGATGTGCTGATAGGTGTGTCACGCAGGCCCGTAACCACATAGCCGCCCATGCCGCGCCGCGAGCGGACGGTTTCCAGTGTGTGTTTGCGAATCAGCAGCGACTTACGCCGGGATAAGCCCACCAGCTCCTCATCGGTTTGTGGCAGACCCAGCGCCTGCATACGCGCTTCCTGATCGCGATAGGCCCACCGTTCGATGCCTGACCCGACACCCAGCAAATCGCGCCACCAGGCCCGTTGACCATGCGAATCTATCAATTGGGCCGGGTCACGATAATCATCGCTGAAGCAGAATTCGCCAAATATCCAGGGGCGAGGTGCGCGCCAATCGCGACGGAAATGATTGAGCAGGGGAGTGAAGTCCTGCAACTCTGCGTAGAAGTGATAATCATTAAAATCGGCCAGATCATCGGTCAGACCGTCGTAAGCCTCGCCTGATCCACTGTTATCGCAGACCAGCACGTTGTCTGCCGAGCCGCGCACGACAGCATTCAGTGTGTCTAACAATGCTGCATCGGCCATATCCGCGCCAAGTTCGCAGCCGAGACTGTAAATCACGATAGATGGATGATGATGCACTTGCGCCAGAATGTCCGTATATTCAACCAGGGCCTGCTGGCGCAGATGGTCATCCAGAATCTGCCACCACAGCGGCAATTCCAGCCACAGCAGCATCCCTTCCTCGTCGGCGATGTCGAAAACATTTGGCGTGGGCAAGTACAGGCACAATTTGTAGAGATTAAAACCCATGTCGCGCACCCGGCGAAATTCGTCGCGGATGTCCGCGTCCGTCGGTGTCGGTGCGAGTGTATCAGGATTCCAGCCCCATGCCAGAATGCCGCGCAGATTAGCCGGTTCACCATTCAGCAGCAGGTGATCCCCATCGGTATGCAACTGCCGGAAGCCGAATCGCCGTGCTGTACTGGCGATAGTCGTATTGCCCTGTATCAACAGCAATCTGGCTTCATAAAGCGTGGGTGATTCGGGCGACCAACGCTGCGGATCGTCTACGAACACTTCAAATTTGTGTTTGCTCGCTTCAGAAACTGCCTGCCGGACAGCGCTGACCACAGCGCCATTGGCTGCACGGATTTCGATGTATGTAGTCAATTCGGGTATGTGGACAGCATGGATGCCTGCTTTGATTGTGACTCGGCCAGTGCGCCAGTCCGCTGTAATGTGTATATCCCGCCATGCCGCCGCGCGATGGGCCACCAGTTCTGCATCCTGCCAGATTCCGCCGAAGGTGGTCGAGACATAGGGGATAAACCCGACCAGCACCTTACGATAGGGGAATTCGCCGCCCGCGTTATTGCTCGGCTTGACCACCCGGACTTCGATCTGATTGCATTCGCCCGGTTTTATTGCCGCCGTGACATCGCACTCAAATGGCGTCCATAAACCTTCGTGCGTGCCAACCACCTGGCCGTTGACGGATACTTCGGCAAGGTAGCTGATTGCCCCAAAGTGCAGAAAGATACGGGCATTGGTCCAGTCAGCAGGCACTTCAAACGAACGGCTGTAACGGGCTTCGTCGACATCTATGGGATAACCCTGTGTCTCCCATACGCCCGGCACTTGAATCGGGCCGGTCTGATCGCCGATTGTGATATGCCATTCACCATTGAGTGACACGACTGGCGCAAGCTGGTTTTCGATCATGGCTGTGTGTTTGACCTGTTGTATTCAAAACGATTATCATCGGCGACTGTCACCCCGGCTGTGCTGTCAAGCCGGATAGCGACTTCGACGTGATGCGTAAATTGGTTTCCTGTGAGGGCGCAATCGCGCACATGCCCAAAATTAACACCGATCCGGTTGTCATGAAATTGATTGCTGCGGACAAAAAAATGATGACAGGCTTCGTCACCGGGGGTAGCGTCACCGGTATAGGCTTTGAGGCCGGTGGTGTTGGACTCGATCAGATTGTCCTCAACTGTAATGTCATGCGCGACCACGCGATCTGGGAAGTATTCGACCAGACTGCCGCCGCGTGTCCACAACCGGATACCCTCACCGTTAAGTCGAATACGATTGTCACGGATGACGAAATCAAAACCATGCTCGATAGCGATCCCGGCCCATCGGTTAAACTCTACAGTGTTGTCTTCGATCAGATTGTCGTGGGAGTAGCCCATCCAGAAGCCATAATTTGAACGGCTGCAATCGTTTCGCCGGAAAGTGTTGCCCTTCGAAAAAGTGGATTCGATGGCGTTATTAGGGCTGAGGCGACAATCATTGTCTTCGATCAGATTATCATTGCACGGCTCGATCTTGCCGGGGTGTTCGTAACCGGCGATAAAGATACCATCACCACCGCACAGGCAGCTATTGCGCAGCAGTCGATTATTGGATGATCCCTTAACCAGTACGATTCCAGCGGCATCCGCCTCCACGCGGATAGAACCATTTTCTGGACGCCGGTAGAGCCGGTTGCAGAAATCAAGCTGGTTGTCCTGAAGTGCGCTGTTACAGGTGTGGGACAGATAGATGCCCCAGCCGCTGTTGAAGGACGCATTATTGGCTTCAGTGGTGATTCCGTCACAGTCATAGAGCAGGATGCCGTTCATCTGATGCTGGATGTCGCACTGGCGGATACTGCCTTTTTCCGTGCGGTTGAACAGGACAGCGCCGCCATAGGCTTTTTGGATGGGCAGCCACAAATACAGAAAAGTGTCGATTCCTTCGATTTCGGCGGTGCCGCGTATGGTCAGGCGTTTGAGGGACACATCGCGGCAGTCGTCAAAGCGGACACCATGATAAAAACCTGTTATGGCGAGGTCTTCCACATTGATTCCTGTCTGACCTTCAGCATGGACGCCAACCCCGGTCTGACGGCCACTTACAATGGTTGTGCCGCTGCCCCGCACCGTCACGTGATCCGAGGCGATGCGGATGCCATCCGGCAGGACATAGACACCGGACGCAAAGGTGGTATCCTCGGTGATGGTCATGGCATTGGTGGGCTGTACATTGGTTCGCATGGGCCGCTCAATCGGGTTAACATAAACAGTGTGAGGCATATTGTAGCGGATGCAGGCGTGAGGAGAAACCATGCGGGATGGCAAGCTGGGCATTGGCATCGTGGGGCTGCACGAAGGCCGCACCTTATTGGCTGCCCTGACTCAGCCAGAACCACCTGCTGTCGGCAAGATCAGAAATCCTGCCCCTCGCACCCATTTCGCTTATGCCGTCGCTGGATGCGACCTTGATCCGCAGAAAATTGCCAGCGCACGCCAGCTTTGCCCAGATATCTTTTATACCCTGCATTATGGAGACATGCTGGCCCGTGATGATGTGGATATTGTTGCTATCTACACGCCTGACTCGCATCATGGTGAGCATATCGTTCGGGCATTTGAGGCTGGGAAACATGTCATTTGTACAAAGCCGCTGATCAATTCAATGGCGGACGCCCGGCAGGTTCTGGGTGCGGCGCAGCAGACAGATCGCAAGCTGCTGGTCGGGCAGAGTACGCGCTTTTTCGAGTCTTTCCAACGTCAGCGCAAAGCCTATGACAATGGCGACATCGGTGAGATTGAACTGCTGGATGCCCATTATGTTCATCGTATGGACTGGTTCTACGACAAGAGCCAGTGGGCGGTTCACATGACTGACTGGGTATATCTCGGTCTCAGTCACCCGATAGACCTGCTGCGCTGGTATCTGGGTGCAATTGACGAGGTACAGGCGTATGGGTATCGCTCGGCGCTGGCGCGGCAGTATCAGGTCGAGTCATTTGACGTGTACATCATCAATGCGCGCAGCGTTGATGGCCGGTTCGGGCGCGTTATGGGGCATTATGGTTTACAGGAACTACCTTCAGCGCGCAACGCCATTGAGCTTGTCCTCTATGGCACACGTGGAAGCAGCATGGCCCAGTACCATGACATGCGTTACTACCACACCACGCCGGACGGAACCGAAGTCAAAGAAGATATGCTTTACAGCAAACGGGCTTATTATTTCAACAACGAAGTGCATGGGATGCATTATGGCGAGTTCGCCAATTACGCCGATTATTTTGCGTCGGCGCTGTTAACGGACTCGGCCTACTCACCTGATTTGCGCGAGGGTCTGGAAACTTTTTGTGTGATGGAGGCTGTGCGGCAGTCCTCTTTATCAGGTAAACCGGTGAGAGTTTATGATTTTCTGGCCGAAATTGGCCTGTTGTAACCCACTGGATGGAGTTTAGATCATGAAATTTGGCATTATTTCTCCGCAGGATTGGGGTCTGCCCACATCCGATACGTCTTCTCACAATCCGCTTCCGACTCTGAACATTTCGCCATATGAACTTGAGCAGCGCATCCACAACTGCACATATCAATGGGTGCAGCGTCACTATGACGACGGGGTGGGGGCGTTCTATGGTTTCTATAGTGCGGTGAACAAGCGCTTCGAACCCCCACAGACTGTGAATTTGATCGCTCCCTGGCAGCTGCTGGCAGCCTACGATCATTATCATGACGAGGCGCTGCTGGCGAAAGCCTGCCGGGCAACAGACTGGTTCTTCGATCATTTTGTCGTTACACACCCGATGAGTGTTGTCATTGGCGGTGCAGCCGAAAGTCTGCCGGCTGGTGAATTATGGACGAAGTTTACTGCCGAGTTTGTGATACTGTGTCTGGGTCTGTATACCCGTACCGGGAACAATGTCTATTATGACCGTGCCGGACAGAGCGCGGGTTTTCTGGTGCAGTCCACGCGACATAACTTCCGACCCAAATACGACATCAGTCTTGGAACGTGGCGCGAAAAAGGCTGGCAGTCGTTTGGCCGGGTTTCAGAGGCTTTTTTACTGCTGGCCGACGTGAGCAGGGAGTCCAAATGGAACGATTACGCGCTGAAGTGGGCGGACTACGGCCTGTCATTGCAGGCGGACGATGGTGGGTTTTATCTGATTGATGAAGATTATTTCAATACAGATATTGCTGCTGATGAGCTGCGCGCGCTGGTTGTTCTGTATGAGCAGACCCAACGCATGGATTTTCTGGAGGCTGCTGAACGGTTCGCAGCCTGGTTGATTACCCGCCAACATGAGAATGGTTCATGGCCGCTGACCATAGACCGCGATGGTAACATCGTCGTGCAGACTGTCGGGCCGGGCGACATTCCAAACATCGCAATCGCCTTGCTGCGGTTGCACCATATCACCAACCATTCGGCCTATCTTCAGTGTGCCTGCCGGGCGCTGCGCTATTCCCTCACCATGCAGATCGTGCCGGACAGTGAACATCCATACAGTGAGGATCCGAATGTACAATGGGGCTTCTGGTCATGGGATCCGTATTACGACTATACCGTGTCGGGCGACCAGGCCACCCATCACATTCGCGGCTTCCTGTTTGCACTGGATTACCTGCAACGCGGCGATCCTGATGACTCCAGCATTCAAGGGCTGTGAGTGTCAGCACCTTCAGGTTTCTCGCAGCTTTTTTCGCTGAGTGGTGGGGTCTGTGAACAAAAACCTGCACAGATCACACATTAAAGATTCATCTCTCGCCATATTCTGTTGAGTGACGTTCCGGGCCGGCCACCACACAGGTGTTCATCAGCCGTCGATAGCGTGGGTAATGACGTTCAACAGCCTGAGTACTTCCATCGGTTTGAGGCCACCGCGCTGGTGGATGCGCAGTTCACCTCGTGTCTCGTCATCCGAGTCAATATACTTGGTCGCTGTCAGCAGAATAATCGGAATCTGCCAATGGCCGGGGCTGTCGCCGCGCTGCCACCCATCATCGTGTACATCATCCTCAGCCGTTACTTCATTCGGGGTCTGCTGGCCGGGTACATCGAGGCGTGACAGTCACACGATGTGTCCATCCCGCTCAGTATGGGGTTGCTAATGGAAAAACCAGTTAGACTGCGAATGATAAAGTAGACAGTGGGCTTCAGCCCGCTGCACAAGGGGCCAAAGCCGCCTTGTCTATCATGACCATCCTTTTTGGTTTGTCCATAAGACCCGCTGAAATTCAGCAGGTCTTTCGCTTTCTATATTCGGTGTGTCTTGCGATTATCCCTGTTAACCTGTCAGCCCTGGTGATGATAGACATTCCACTCAAAATAGGTTTCGAAAGCCTCGGCGAGCGTGGATGCGGAGTGGGACGCGTTCATCGCAGCGTGATGCTCAAAACCATTCTTGCAGATATAACGCATGAGCGATTGTAACTCGGACACTTCAACCACTGCGCGGCTGCCGAATGTCTCCAGCGGATCATCCACAAACATGCCGTCGCCCACATATGCCTTGATGGTTCCATGCCGGTCATCTGTCGAAACACGCGCATAGCTGAATGGCCCGGCAGGTGTACGCCCGGAAACGACCCCATAAGTGTTCTCGTCGCCCAGTGTAGACCCCAGGATCGGCGCGTATTCCATTTTGAATTCGTCACCGAAGAAGCTCTTGGCCCAATTGCCACAGTGGAAAAGCACGCACTTGTTGGGGTCGTTGGCGTAATTGTTGTTCCAATCCACCAGGGCGCTGGGTGTGCCGGATGCCAGTTGCAGCGCATACATCGACACAACCCCGGTGACATCCACTTCGCAGGCACTGGGCAGCAGTTGTTCGCTCATCATGCTCATGAGTGTACAGACATTGACCCCATAGTTGTGCTGCAAGGAATCCCAGCACTGGATGGCAGAAGCAGTAATATCGAGCGACTGCATCCAATCATCAAGTACGATGCCGATTTTTGCCATTTTCAGAATGGATGGGGATGGCACACCCTGTGTGTTCACATAGGCGGTGATCCGTTCCAGACGTTCTTTCACACGGGCATCATCGTCAGCCAGCCGGCGGGCCGGGCCAAAAACATCGGACAGGTCTATCGTCTGGACACTCATCCCGAAGGCCTGCAACAGTTTCTCACTGTAACGGGTGGTGTTAAACGCATTGGGGCGCGCGCCCACAGCCCCCAACCGGGCGTTTTTCAGACCCTTGACCACGCGGCAGATTCCCAGAAACCTCTTAAGGTCAGCCCTGAACGAATCGGTTTTCGGATGCACCGTGTGCTGGTCAGTCACGGTGAATGGGAAGCCGTACTGGTAGAGGTTGTTACACACGGAGATTTTGCCACAGAAAGCGTCACGTCGCCGTGAGGGAATCAACTGGTCAAGATCATCCGGGTAAGCCTGTACCAGGATGGGAACCTGTAAACCGGACAGTTTGATCGTCTCAGCGACACCCTTTTCATCACCAAAGTTGGGCAAACATACCAGAATGCCGTCGATCTCATCCTGATGCTGCCTGAATAACGCGGCGCACTTTTTGGCATGTTCCCAGGTTTCAACCGCGCCCAGCTTGGTCGTGTCTTCATCGACAAGAATGGCGCGAATACCCATCGCACTGAATACATCCAGAATGTCTTTGCGCCCTTCAGTAATCAATTGATCCGGGAAAAAATCACGGTTGCCGACGATCACCGCCAGCGTCATCTGTTTGTCGTTCATAGGAAATCCGCAGGAAACTGTCGTCTTTAGGCGACAGAGGAATGCGGCAACACTCCTTTCAAACTAAGCACGAATGCGCTAAAATACATACAGGTCGCCCGCCGTGTCGGGTAAGGCACTTTGAGAACACGGTGTAACCCTCAAAGCCCCGGTTTGAACCTTGCAGTTTCACAACTGAAGGTCTGAGGTTGTGGGGTAGAAAACGTTCCCCGCGTAAAATCTTCAACGTCAGAAACCGCGTTTCTGCAACTTCGCGGCGCTGGGCTTTGACCCACTGCCGGGCGGCAGTCAATCCGCCAGCCGTTAGATCGGATAGGTGCGTGTAAGAATGGTCACCCACTGAACGACTCCACCCATCTGTGAGAGTCAAGCTGTCTTCTTTAGGGGACAGTCGTTGACTTTCGTTCCCTTTAAGAGTTTTCCATCAAAGTCTACAGAACGCGCTGTACGGCGGCCTGCCAACCGGCATAATAACGGTCAGCCCGCGCAGCGTCCATTTGCGGTTCATAATCCACAAAAGCCAGCGGCAGCTTTTCCAGGTCTGCAAGCGACGCATACACGCCCATGCCCAGCGCACCCGAAAACATCGCCCCCAACGCCGAAAGTTCCGGCAGACGGGAGGCCCGCACCCGAATACGGATCATGTCGGCGATGAACTGCACCAGAAAGGTGTTCCGCACCGCGCCCCCGTCGGCATGAAGCATCGCCAGCGGCATACTGGCATCCTGTGCCATCAGTTCGAGGACATCCTTAATCTGATAGGCAATCGATTCTAAGGCTGCCCGAACCACATGGCTTTTGCTGCTGGCAGGGGTGAGGCCGATAATGGCCCCCTGGACATCTGCCCGCCAGTAGGGCGCGCTAAGGCCGACGAAGGCTGGAATCAGGTAGACGCCGCCGTTATCGGGGACGGCACGGGCCAACGCTTCTGTTTCGTGCGTGGTGTCGATCAGTTCAAGCTGGTCGCGCAGCCAGGCAATGGATGCGCCTGTAAAATTGATGATTCCCTCAAAAGCATAACATGGCTGCCCCTTGTATACCCAGCCAATTGTGGTCACATTGCCGCTTGCGGACGTGCGCATGGCTGCGCCGATATTGAGCAGTACCGATGTGCCCGTTCCCAGCGTCACTTTGGCGCTGCCCGGTGAGTAGCACCGCTGGGCAAACAGGGCTGCCTGCGAATCACCCATCACGCCGCAGATAGGAACGGGAACGTCCAGCAATCCTTCGAGCGTCGTCTCGCCAAACTGCGCGCTGCTGTCGCGGACTTCCGGCAGGGCATCAACCGGCACACTGAAAA
>CAZKIB010000014.1:33768-49843 GCA_964552425.1 uncultured Anaerolineaceae bacterium
TGATCCCAGCGCAGCGTATGGATGTTGAGTAACAAAGTGCGGCAGGCATTGGTGTGGTCTGTTGCAAAAACCTGACCAGCGGTGAGCCGGTACATCAGATAGGCATCTATTGTGCCAATCAGCGCGTTACCGCTGTCCACCTGGCGTTTGATCGCTGGTTCATGATCGAACAGCCATTGGAGCTTGGATGCCGGGAAATAAGTGTCAATCTTGAGGCCGGTTTTCTGCTGAACAAGATCACCATGACCGGCCTTGATGAGCGCCTGACAGATCGGATCACCCCGGCGGCACTGCCAGACAATCGCATGATAAAGCGGCCTGCCCGAAACCCTGTCAAAAACGACAATGGTTTCGCGCTGGTTGGTGATGCTCAGGCACAAGGGGTCCTTTGCCTGTTCGCCAGTTTTTTCGATGAGCAGCCGCAGCGCTTCCAGTGTGTTGCGATAAATTTCCTCCGCATTGTGTTCCACCCAGCCGGGCTGTGGGTAATACTGCTCATGGTTGACGGTGACACTGTCGATCAGCCGCCCATCGATGTGGAACAGGAGTGCCTTCGTTGCCGATGTACTCTGATCGAGAGCCAGAATCGTTTTCATACGCTCATCTCAGGTTCCAACAGGCGGCGCGCGGTGGCTGCCAATCCCGGACCGGAGATGCCGTAATGTCCGAGGATCGCTATCTGGTCGCCGGTGACGGTGTATTCATCGGGAATAGCGACGATGCGGAATGGGGGATAAACCCTGTGCTGCATGAGCAGGCTGGCACAGGCTTCGCCCAGACCGCCGTTGACACTGTGTTCTTCGACGGTAATCAGCGCGCGGGTGCGCTGGGCAGCGGCGAGTATACAGGCCGTATCGAGTGGTTTGATTGTGTGCATACTAATCACACAGCAGCCGATGCCCTCGGTTTCGAGCTGGTCAGCGGCTTGCAGCGCGGGATAGACGGTTTCGCCGGTGGCGATGAACGTTACATCATGGCCGTCGCGCAGCGTGATGGCCGTGCCGATGGAAAAGGGGGTTTCTGATGTATGCAGATCAAACATCGGCCTTTTGCCAAAACGAATGTACAGCGGACGGGGGTGATCCAGCGCTGCTTTGATGGCTTCACGGGTCTCGAAGTTATCTGCCGGGGCCACGATTTCGATATTGTGGATGGCCCGCAGGGCAGCAAAATCGTGCAGCGAATGATGCGTCGTGCCCAGCGCGCCATAGCTGACACCCGCGCTGATGCCGATTAGTTTGACCGGATGATCGGAATAGGCCACATCGTTTTTGATCTGCTCTAATGATCGCGCTGTTAAGAAGCAGGCGGGCGACACGGCAAAGACTTTTTTCCCCGCCATTGTCAGCCCGGCAGCCACGCCGACCAGATTTTGCTCCGCGATGCCGATTTCGACGATCTGGTCGGGCAGGGCTTTGCCAAACGGCACGAGTTTGCCGGACCCTCGCGAATCGCTGGTCAGGACAACCACATCCCGACTGCGCTGCGCCAGATCGAGCAGCGTTTCGGCAAACACATCCAGGTTCGCACGTCCCAGTGTCAACGCGCTCATAGTGCAGCCTCCGCCATCTCAAGTTCTCGCAGCGCAGCGATTAATTCGTTATCAGTGGGCACATGATGATGCCAGATCACCGCATCTTCCATAAAACTGATGCCCTTGCCTTTGATCGTATGCGCGAGAACCAGATTGGGTTTACCCGGCTCAAAGGGAACCTCACCAAACAGCCGGATCAGGGCTTCGATATTGTTGCCATCACATGGGCGAACCGCACAGCCAAAGGCCGCAAATTTGTCTGCCAGCGGTTCCAGCCCCATGACTTCCTCAGTGCGCCCGGTAATTTGCAGCGTGTTACGGTCAATAATAATCACGAGATTGTCCAGCTTGTAATGGCTGGCGGCCATCAGGGCTTCCCAGCTTGAACCCTCGGCCAGTTCACCATCGCCCAGCAGCGTGAAGACGCGGTAGCTGCGATGGTCCTGTTTGGCCCCCAGCGCCAGCCCAACGCTCACCGACAGACCGTGCCCCAGCGCGCCGGTATTATGCTCAATGCCGTTGACCTTGCGGGTGGGGTGGCCCACAAAATGGGACTGATATTTGCTGAGTGTGTCGAGTTCCTCGGTGGGATAAAAGCCCTTGTCAGCCAGCACCGTAAACAGCGCCTCAACTGAATGGCCTTTGCTCTGGATATAATGATCGCGGTCAATCTGTCCAAAGTTGTCTGGCGTCACATCCATGATGTGATTGTAAAGCACATTGAGAATATCCACGCAGGACAGGCTTCCAGCGGTATGACCCGCATTGGCCTCTTTGATGATCCGCAGGATGGTCCTGCGATACTGGATCGATTTGCGTTTCAGGTCCAGTACATTCATAACCTTTCCTCCATCATCCGCTAAACCGGGTAAGGTCGAGTGCCGTGATTTGTCAGGTATGTATGACGCCCCTTCAGTTCATCAGGCGCTGTGCGGTGTATTGATCGGTGATGAGGACGTTTATCCAGCCGCCATGCAGCGCCCCGCGAATAGCATCGGTCTTGCGCTGCCCGCCCGCGATGCCGACAGACCGCTTCACCGCGCGCAGCCGGTCCAGCGAGATGCTGATGACCCGGTTGTCCAGTTCGTTGATGACCGCGCGGCCCTGCCTGTCGAAGAAGCGCAGACAAATATCGCCAATCGCGCCCCCTTCGCGCAGCATGTCGAGTTCTTTCACCGAAAATACGTTGCCGCTGCTGGCAAGCAGTTTCGATGGCTCCAGACTGCCGATGCCAACCAGCGCCAGTGTGACCCGGTCAAACAACCCGATAGCCTCCTGGACATAGGGCGCGGCCAGCATTTCGGCGCGCATATCAGCGGAACTCACCACACCAGGGACCGGAAGATAGGTCGCTTCGCCATGAACCAGATTGGCAAAACGCTCGGTAATGCGCGAAGCATAAACTTCGGCTGCCGGATTGCCCACACCGCCTAAAATCTGCACGACTTTTGCGCCGGTTGACCGGGCAAGCGGGTGCATGGCGTTGACCATCGCCAGCAGCGCTGAACTCCACGACGACAGGCCAACCACTTCATCGCGGCCAATCGTGGTTTCGACATAATAGGCGGCGGCGCTGCCGATGTGATGCACAATCATTTCATCACTATCTTCCTCACAGTGAACCACAACGGCCGCTTTGAGGCCGTAACGTGAACACAGGTCATTCTCCAGTTGGGCGTAAACCCCGGCAGGCATGTTCACCGTGATGCGCACAATACCCGCGTCTTCGGCACGCTTGAGCATCCGAGAAACCGTCGCCTGCGAGAGATCAAGCTGTTCGGCGATCTGGGACTGCTTCTGTTGAAGATGAAAATACAGATACGCCACTTTGGTCATCAGCCGGATTTCTTCGGTTGAAGCGGCGTGGTTCGGATGGGCCATGCAGAGTGACTCCTCACTAAGGCGGAAGCTAACCATTATTCCAGATCTATTATAAGCGTTAGCATCCGATCTTTCCGTCCACAGCCACATACCACCGGGAGACTCCCTAGCGCTTCCTGATCCGCAGCGCCATATGCGGTTTACCTGGCATTTCCACCTCATAGGTTGGATGTCCTGCCGGCGACGCATAGGCGTAATTCGGCGGGCTGTCAAGCTGTCTGACTGTCGCTGGAGTGATGGTCATCTCCCAGGTGTCAATTACATCAAACTGGTAAGCGTCATCGGGTGGCAGCCACAGGTTCAGCAGGCACGGCTGGTAGTCTGCCAGGTAGATCAGGTGATAGTCGCCGTTAAATCCCCCGGCATAGCGCCGCCACAACCAGTGGCCCAACCGGTCAGGAAACACGCCGGTTCCTGCATTGAGCTGGGGCGTGAGGCCGCCGGGTGGCGCATCTTCGAGGATGCTGCGCAAGAAACCGATGCGCTTCCAGCTTTCGCCGTGCAGCACGCCGCCCTTCGACCACCACAGAATATCCTCCGGGTGCAGATAGGTCTCGCCATGACCGGCGTAGCCGCCGTTCGCCACCATCAGCCAGAAGCGATGCACCTCTTCCTCAGCGCTGATCGCACCCCAGGGATAGGTGATGTTGCCCTCATATTCCAGTTCATCATCCACGATGGGTTTGCCGTAGGTCACCCGCCAATCGACCACCTGTCGCACGTTCGGGTGCTGAATACAGACGTGGGTTACGCCGGGTTTGGTATGGTCGTACATGTGCTCCGGCTCTCCCTGATGAATCGAGCGGAGATGATTGTAAGGGTCCTGTTCCATGAGAATCTCGAAGAACCGATCCCATCGTTCCATCGGTTTGTACGCCAGCATAAAATCGTATTCATTCGCCAGCGACCACCACACATTCCGGTAGGCCGCCAGCCGCGCGATCAGATAACTCAGGTAGCGGTAGTCGGTTTCAGCTTCCATCTGGGCATAACCCCAGCGGTCATAAGGGTGGAAGAGGATAATATCCGCTTCGATGCCCAGATCACACAGTTGGCCGACACGCTTTTCAAAATGCTGGAAGAAAGCCGGATTGAAACGGCTGAAATCGTGTACGCCAGCGGCATCGCGTTCAAAGGGATAATAGACCGGCTCATTCTGGTTCCAGGGATATGACTTGGGGAACACGCACATTCGCATTTTATTGAAGGCGGCCTGCTTCAACGTAGCCAGTGTCTGTTCTTCCAGCGCTTCACCCTGATGAGTCCAGGCGTAGCAGGTGGTGCCGAAAGGATAATAAGGGCTTCCGTCCGCATATGCGAAATGGAATTGATTATGGACGTAAACCGGGCCATGATTGCCGGCAGCCGGTTCTGTGCAGGTAAACTGCCCGGTCTGTCCATCAAGTTCTGGCGCATTGCTTCGGGTTGTATAGCGCCACTCGCCTGGCCTGTCTGGCATATAGCGAATGCGATAGACCCCATTACCGTCGTAAAAGCCCTGCGGCTTATGTACCCGGTCTTCGCAGGAGAACTCAGCGCTGATCTGGACATCCATGAATGGATTGCCGTCTGAAGGACCATTCAGCGCGATTTCAAATATGCCCCATTGTTCGATATGATGATTCGTCATGATACATTTCCTAATGGTACGCTGCTCACGTTATTCTTTTCGGCAAAATGACAGTAGACCTCACGGCCATCCTGCTGGTGGATGGGGATGGGCCGCTGGTGTTTGCAGATGTCCTCAGCCAGCGGGCAGCGGTTGCGGAAACGGCAGCCCTCAAACTGAAACTCCTTCGCTTCAATATCGGCTGCGGCGAATGGCTTGCGCTCCCATTTTCGATCCGTCAGCGCAATCGAATCCAGCAGCAGTTGGGTGTAGGGATGCTGCGGATTCGTGAGAATGCCTCTGGCATTTCCAAACTCGACAATCGTGCCACGATACATCACGGCGATATAGTCGCTGACATAATAGGCGGTGGCGAGATCATGCGTAATGTATAGGAAGCTTGTGTTGTACTGCTCCTTGAGCGACAAAAACAGATTGACGATGTTCATGCGCAGCGAGGCGTCAATCATGCTCACGGGTTCGTCAGCGATAATCATCCTGGGCCGGGGGATCAAGGCTCTGGCAATCGAAATACGCTGAAGCTCACCCCCTGAGAACTGGTTGGGATACTTGCCTTTGACATCTGCATATTTGAGTCCGACAGATATGAGCGCGTCCTCCATCGCCTCCAGGGTTTCAGAAACGCTCAACTGGTTGATGCGGGCCGCCGTTCGCTGGAGGTAGGCATCTACGGTTCGGTAGGCGCTGAAGGCTTCAAACGGATTCTGGAAGATGGGCTGCACGGTGGATAAAAATTCCTGTCTGGAAGGTTTCGCGCCTGTACCCGCCACCAGGTGATCGTAAATGGTTGCGCGGCCTGACGAAGGTTCGATCAGTCGCAGCATGACTTTGGCGAGAGTCGTCTTGCCGCTTCCGGATTCACCAACGAGGCTGATAATCACCGGCTGGTCACTTTCGACAGTCAGGTTAACGTTATCGAGCGCGTTGATTTTCACCCGGTTGATAAAGCCACCCAGTCGGTAGGTTTTGTTCAGGCCCTCGGTTTTCAGGACAGTGGTCATCAATTCACCTGCACTTTCTCGGTATGATGACAGGCGGCAAAATGCCCTGGCCTGTGTTCGATTAACGCGGGTTCCTGGGTTCGGCAGATTTCGGTGGCAAGGGGACAGCGCGCCGCAAACCGGCAGCCGCGCAGGTCATCCCACAGGCTGGGCGGCCTGCCGGCGATGCCTTCGCGCAGATGGTTGTCACCAATTGTCGGCAGCGCTTCGGTCAGCATTTTCGTGTAGGGGTGCAGCGGTGCCTTAAACACATCGTCAGAATCGCCAAATTCGACCACTTTTGCCGCATACATGATGAGCATTTTATGGGTGATCTGATAATGGACGCCCATATCATGTGAAACAAACAGGATGGTATTCTTCATCTGTTCCTGAATGTCCATCAGCAGCAGCAGAATACCTTTCTGAACGACCACGTCCAGCGCTGTGGTCGGCTCATCTGCCAGAATAATGTCCGGTTTGAAGAATGTGCCCATCGCGACCATGATGCGCTGGCGCATCCCGCCCGATAGCTGATGCGGATAGGCATCTATCGCCTCCGGCGGCAGATCGAGGCTCTGCACATAGGCCCGCACCTCTTCCAGAACCTCGGATTCGCGGCGACCTGTATCCAGAAAGTCAACGAACTGTTTGCGGATACGCAGAACCGGATTCAATGAACTCATCGAACTTTGCGGGATATACGAAATACGCTTGAACCAGTAATCCTTGATGTTGCGCGTGGTGACTTCCTTGCCGCTTCGGTCCTCAAAGCCATATTGAATGCTGCCGGATTTGAGGGCGAGGGGGTAGATCAGATCGCCATAGATCACCTTCAACAAGGTCGATTTGCCACACCCGGACTCCCCGGCAATGCCGACAATCTTCCCCGCCGGAATCTCCAGATCAACGCCATCAACGGCATTCACCTGTCCGCGCACGGTGGTATAACTGGCGACAATGTTGTTTATCTTTATCATGAGTGCCCCCGCCGGGTAGCGTACAGTTGGTTGTAGCCGGTAGATGTCAGGAACAGCCCCAGGAACAGCAGCACGGTGGTTACAACCGGGGCCACAATCCAGGTATACTGGCCTGTGAACATGGCGTTATAGTTCAACGCCCAGAAGATGATGGAACCCAGGGTCGGGACCTCGACTTTGGACAGGCCAATGACTGCCAGGGCCGCTTCGGTGTTGATGACGAACAGAATCGAGTTGATGAAGCCCACCACGATATAAGCGAACACATAAGGGAATATTTCGTTGAAGATAACTTCAAGCGTGCTGGAACCTGAAAACCGTGATGTGTTGATAAATTCACGCTCGCGGATGGTCAGCGCCATCGAGCGGACTGTGCGCGCTCCCCAGGCCCAGCCGAAAACTATCAGAATCGCTCCGACGATGGTAAACGAGGTATTACCGCGGACCAATGTGCCCAGCACAATGAGAATCGGAAAGGTCGGGATAGCAATAATCGAATCGGTCAGGATCATCACCATGCGGTCATACCAACCGCCGATATACCCGGCGCTCAGGCCGACAATGGACGCGATTGTCGTCGTGAAAATGCTGACCGTCACGCCCAGCATGAGCGAGTTGCGGACTGAGAAAACCAGATACCAGAAAATATCCTGCCCCTGCGAATTCGTTCCCAGAGGATGCTCACTACTCATGGGCATACTCTTGAAGTAGGTTCCCTGTTGTGAGGGATCCACATCATTAAAGAAGGGCAATATAAAGCTGCCCAGTGTAAAAATCGCCAGGATGGTAATGCCGACCTTGAGACGAAAGTTTAATTTCATCACATTTACCTGTAACGAATTCTGGGATCCACCAGTGGATAAAGCAGATCAATCACGAGCGCGGCAGTTGCAACCGATATGATGGACATGGTGATTGTGCCGTAGAGCAGGTTGAAATCCCCGCTGCCAACCGCTGTTCGCATGAGCAGGCCCAGCCCAGGATATGAAAACAAAATCTCTGTGAGCAGCGCGCCGTTAAAGATGCCGCCGATAGAGAGCGCCAGCGCCGTAATCTGCGGCAGGATCGAGTTTCTGAAGACATAGCTGGTCATGATTGTGCGGGGACGTGTGCCTTTCAGCCGCGCAAAAGTCACATAACCTTCTTCCTTGTTGGCGAACGACAGGGCTTTCATGCCCAGGATGTTCCAGCCGAAACCCGCCAGCACCAGTGTCATGGCCGGTAAGAATGAGTTGTAGAGGATGGCCCCAATCTTGTCGAAGGTCAGCGGGCCGGGCCGGATGGTGGTTGTGAGTGGGAAGATGGGCCACACATAGGCGAACAGCAGGATCAAGACCAGCGCGAGGATATAGTACGGGATGGGGTACAGCACCACGCCGAAGACTTCCAGCGCGGTAGCCCAGCGGCTGTTATGAAAGTAACCCGCCAGCAAACCGATCATATTGCCGATGAGCCAGGACAGCAGGATTGATGTGCCCAGTAACCCCAGCGTCCAGGGCAGGGCGACGAAGATAAATTCTGAGACAGGCCGGGGAAAGGCCGACAGCGAAGGGCCAAAATCAAACGTCAGGAAGACCTTTTTGAGATAGCCGATGTACTGACTGCCGAGTGAGCCTTCCAGCCCATACAATTCTGACAGCGATTGGCGCAGTTCGGCAAGCGCTTCGGGCGGCATGTTCTGCCCGGCCTGATTCTGAAGCTGGGCGATGTAGCCTTCTATCGGATCGCTGGGCATCAGCCGGGGAAGGAAAAAGGTAATCGTGATGCCAACGAACAAAACGACAAAGTAGGCCCCAATTTTGGAAAAAATATACTGGATAAGTCCCATTGCCAGCTCCAAAATCTCGATATTGTTTTGTTCTGAACCGTCCCTGAAAACAACCTGTAGCTATCAGGAAAAGACGGAAATTGTCTGCGTGGGGATGAACAATCGAGTTTCATCCCCACTGGTGAACAACACTTGTGCAACCTCACCCCCATCCCCTCTCCGATCTGGAGAGGGGTGGCTCGTCCAAAGCGGTGGGGTAAGGTCAAACAGGTTAGTTGCCGGTTGGCTGGATATTGGCGACTATTTCCTTCGCCGAACTCCACCATGAATATGGTACTGCGTAGTAGTTATCCTGTTTGGGGAAGTTGGTCCAGTAGAATTCGTTGGTCGGGATGGTGGTCGGAATGTTCATCATGTCGATGTAGAACATCTGGGTCACGAATTCCTTGATGATGGACCGGCCGATTTCATAGAATTCTTCCGATGTGGTTTCCATCGATTCGGCCTGACGCACCAGAGCATCGACGGTTTCGCTGGACCACTGATACTGGTTGCCCACGTTGGGATCAACTGCATCCGCTGGCTGGACATATTGCAGCTCTATGTTATGCCACGAGTTAAGATAGTTCGGCGTGAAGATGCAGTTTGTCCAGTTCAGCATGGTTTCCTTTTGCCCATTGGTGTTCTGGACCACGCCGAATTCGGCGTTATCAACCTGGCGGGTATTGACCTGGATACCGGCCTGCCGCCAGCTATCGGCAATCGAGAAGCCCACCCGCTGCATGACCTTATTCCAGTCACCGGGGATCACCAGTTCGACCACCCAGTCTTCGCCGCTGGGCAGCACCCAGTTGCCATCAGCATTCTTGGTGAACCCAACCGATTCCAGCAGTTTGCCGGCCTGTTCGGGATCATAATTCCACCAGCCAACGCCAAAGGCAGACAGGTCTTCTGGGATGTCCTGCGCGCCGATCTGCTGCAGCGCTTCGGCCAGTTTGGTCGTGAAGGCGGGATCGAACGGCTTGTAGCCATCAGCCAGCGTGAATTCTTCCAGCCAGGGGATCAGCGGCTCAAAATAGATGGGCCGCAGGATTTGCTGGTCGACCATCGGCAGCGGTGACGCGATGAATTCACCACTGAGGGCGTTGATGCCGACTGACCGAAGGTCCAGCGACAGCGCCAGCGCCCAGCGGACTTCCACCATATCGTAAGGGGGACGCTGCAAGTTCATCAGCACGCCATACGCACAGGCATCGTCCATGTTGTGATAGGGCATGTTGGGCGAAAAGGTGGTGATACTCGCGTTGCGCGCCTGGGCAGCCTTGATGCTGTCAGGACTCATGAAAGTATCGACATCGTACTGGTTCTGGACAAAGGACAGCGAACGGGTTTCTTCGGGGCCGTAGTCCTTATACAGCACGTACTGCGGCATGTAACCATCCTGATCCATCCAACCCCAGGATGAGCGCTGCCAGTCTTCGCGCAGTTCCCACAACTGCCAGAAACCGTTGGGATCGAATTCCTTGACGGTGTAGGGGCCAATCGTGACCGGATAGGTATTGCGGAATGCGCTGAGGTCGTCCTGCTGTTCAAAGATGTGCTTCGGAACCACAATGAACGGTGAGGCCCAGGTGTACACACCCATCACAGTGACAAAATCGAAGGCCGGGTTGATGGTTTCGATTTCAACTGTGTAGTTGTCGATCTTTTCCCAGCTTTTTACGTAATTTGTGATGCGGCGGATATTGCCGTTGGTCAGTTTGTCCTTGTCCCGGAAGTAGACTTCCAGCGTATAGACCACATCGTCGGCTGTGAACTCGACACCGTCGCTCCAGTAAATACCTTCTTTGAGTTTCACCCGGAACCGGGTGTGTTCGTCGTTGAGAACTTCGGGAAGTTCAGCCGCCAGTTCAGGATAGGACTGGCCGGTCCCGGTATCCATCTCCCACAGGAAGCCCCAGCCGAGTTCACGGAAACCGCGCCATACGGCATAGGCCATCAAGGGGTTCATCTGATCGGGATTCGCGCTCTGGCGGTCAAAGGTCTGGAAGATCAGAGTCTCATTGCGCGGCGTGCCGACATCGGTCATTTCCTGGGCGGAAACAATTCCGATGCTGGTCAGCACCAGCGCGACTAACATGACGAGAAGAATACTTTTTTTCATGCGGAACTCCTTAATAGTACGCAATGTTACTGTGCTTTCGCAGCCAATAGCATCATGAGGGCTTATATTTCCTGGAATGCGGTACATCTCCCTTCTCCCCATTGGGTAAATCGTTGTGAAAATCACGGGTTGCGCATGACGCGCACCGCCTGGTATTTCTTATGAGGTAGTTCGACCTCAACCCGGTCTGTCGCGGCATCGGCGAAGCGGTCAATCGTCATGTTCCAGGTATCAATGATGTCAATCCGATACGTGCCGCCGGGGCGCAGATTAAAATTGCGGAAGCGCGATTGATGGCGTCCCAGATAGACGAGGTAATACTGCTCGCCATTATGACCGCAGGCCATGCCCTTGTATGCGCCGTCGGGGATGACTGTCCGTGATTCCTTATCACTGGCAAACGGGAACAGGCCGGGTTGGGGCGCGGCTTCAATAATCTCGCGCAGGAAAGCGATGCGAGCCTGGCTCTCACCGTGCAGCCTGCCGCCTTTTGCCCACCACAGCACTTCTTCGGGGTTCCAGTAGGTTTCACCGTGTCCTACATAACCCCCGCAGGTGAAGCCGAGCCAGAAAAATTCGACCAGCGCTTCTGCCGAGAGTGACCCCCAGGCGCGACTGATGTCGCCTTCATAACCGCATTCGTCAATGACCACAGGCTTCTTGTAGTTGAGCAGCCATTCGGGCATCCGCAGCAGGTCGGAATGCTGGACACTGCAATGTGTCACCCAGGGTTTGCCGTGATCGTAAAAGGGGCGACAGTTATGGATAGAGCGCAGATGATCGTAAGGATCGTTGGCCTGGACCAGTTTGAAGAAGTGATCCCAGTCATTCAGATTAAGATCCATCATCAGGTCATATTCGTTGGCGAATGACCACCACACATTACGGAAGGCCGAGATGCGCGCGGTCAGGTACTTCAGGTAGCGATCATTGACTTCTGGCGGCATCCGGTCAAAGCCCCACGCGCCAAAGTCATAGGGATGGAAGAGAATCAGATCAGCTTCAATACCCAGGTCACGCAGATCAAGTATATGTTTTTCCAGCTTGCGGAAGTACGCCGGGTTAAAGCGTGTGAAATCCCAGAAATCTGGCGGGGCCTGCGTCTTGTAATTGTCAAGCAGCGAGTCATCCCATACACGGGTGACTTCGCCCTCGAATGGGTAACAGGGCGGCTCATTCTTGTTAAAAGTGTAGCGCTTGGGAAAGACGCACATGCGCATCTTGTTGAACGGCGCAGTCTTCAGCGTGGCGATAGTCTGTGCTTCCAGTTCGTCACCCTGATGATTCCACACATAGCAGGTCGTACCCACCGGATGATAAGGCGTGCCATCTTCATACGCGAAGTGAAACGAATCGATTACGCGCACCGGGCCATGATTGCCGGCAGCCGGTTCTTTGCAGGTAAATTCCCCGGTCTGACCATCAAGGGCATCCAGGCTGCTGTGTGTGACATACTGCCATGTGCCTTCCATATCCGGCATGAAACGCAGGCGATAGGTGTCTCCGCCGTCATAGAATCCCATGACTTTGACTGACCGGTGCGCGCGGGTAAACTCCGCTTCGAGTGTGACATCCAGGAAGGGATTACCTGTGGCTTCAGCGTGTAACTCCAACTCAAAATAATCCCACTTTTCAACAGGGTTCGACACGGACATCCTCCAGAAATATATAATCGCTGCGGTATCGATTTTGGACAGAGATCAATCGCGGCATGGTGGGGAACAGGATGACCGCATGAATCAACTGCCGGACGGCGGCCAGGACAAAATCCCAGCGGTTGGGAGAAAGTAATAAAGGGGAGAGATGGGTACAATTTGCTGACATGATGAATATTTATTCAATCTTCAAATTATATTCTGGATATTCTATCCGGGATGCGGGCAAATGTCAAATAGTCTTTGTCTGGGCAGCGAATCGCGCGGTTGAAACAGGAAAAGTCGTAATAACCATTTAGGTTATGGATCAGCGCCTAATCTATTTTGAGGACAGGCCAATTAGCTCCTGATTCTGGCGGGTATTCGAAATATTCCGAAATATTTATGAAAATCAGTCGACACAGGCTGTTCTGGATTTATAGTTTAGTGAGGGATGTTGCACAAAGCTGGATAAGGGAGTGTCTGAATGCCGTACAGCGCGGTTATGATTGCTCTGGGAACTGCTGCCCTGTTGTCTGGCTTGTTGACCATTTATTCAGGGTATCAGCGAAAAACAGCCGGCCTGACGGCTGCGTCCATGATGGTGATGTGCTTCGGCGTTACCTGGTGGATTATCTGCTACGCCCTGGAAGTTGCTCTGGTTGATCCTGCGGTTAAGAGTGTTTTCTCACAGGGGAAATTTCTGGGCGTTGTGACTGTGCCGGTAGCCTGGTTTACCTTTGCGGTGCGCTATACAGGGCGGGATCAATGGCTGAAACGCCGTAATATCCTGCTGCTTGGGGTGGTTCCGGCTCTCACGAACATCCTTATCTGGACCAATGAAGCCCACAGCCTGATGTGGCACACGCGAACCCTGGTCAACGCGGGTGAGTTTGCGGTACTGACATCTGAACCCGCCATCTGGTTCTGGGTTCATTCCGCCTATTCCTACGTGCTGATTATGTCAGGAACGTATTTCCTGTTCCGGCAGTTCATCCATTCACCCGCTGTTTACCGCCGTCAGTTGAGCGCTCTGTTTGTAGCCGTTCTGGTCCCTCTGGCGGCCAATGCGATTACCATATTCGGTACCGGTGTTCTTGATCTTACCCCGTTTGGCTTCGCTGTGATGGGTCTGGCGCTGATCTGGGGTTTTCTGCGTTACCAGCTTCTTGACATCACCCCGGTGGCGAGAAACCTGGTCACGGACAGCATGACGGACGGCATGATTGTGTTGGATACTGCCGAGCGAATTGTCGATCTGAACCCGGCGGCTCAGGAAATCATCGGAAAATCGGCTTCGGCGGTGATCGGCCAGCCGATTGCTCAGGCGATTACCCTGCTGCAAGCGCAGCCAGAACTGGTCGACCAGTACCGCGCGCTGGAGACCATGCGCAACGAACTTGCGGTAACGCGGGATGGCGGAGAGCGGCGTTTTGACGTGCGTGTCTCGCGGCTGCGCGATACGCGCAAACGGGTGATCGGGCACGTCATCATCCTGCGCGATATTACGGATCGTAAGCGGGCCGAACAGCAGATTCAGGCACAGAATGAAGCTCTGAAAAAAGCCAATGAAGAACTGGCGCTGGCCCGCCGGCAGGCTGAACATGCCACCCAACTCAAAAGTCAGTTTCTGGCGACGATGTCACACGAGCTGCGCACCCCGCTTAACGCCATTATCGGCTATACTGAAATCCAGCTTGCAGGCATGACGGGCGATCTTACGCAGGAACAAACGGATTATCAGGAACGGATTCTGGCGAACGCGGAACATCTGCTGGGACTGATTAACGATGTGCTTGATCTGTCGAAGATCGAGGCCGGCCGCATGGAACTGGCCCAGAAACCCTTCGCGCTGCGCGAGTGGCTGCGCGAGATTGAACTTCAGAACCGGGTGCTGGCCGAAAACAAAGGTCTCCAGTTTGACGTGGAGGTTGACCCACAGCTTGGTCCCTTTATAGTTGGTGATGCAGCCCGATTAAAACAGGTGGTTATCAATCTGCTGTCGAACGCAATCAAGTTTACCGAAACCGGTACGGTAAAGATCGTCGTATCTCAGAATGACCGGGATACATGGAAAATGGTGGTCAGCGATACCGGCATCGGAATACCGGCTCATGCACAGGAGACGGTGTTTGATGAGTTCCGGCAGGTGGACAGTTCCTCACGTCGCCAGTACGGCGGCACGGGACTGGGGCTGGCGATTGTGCGGAAACTGGTGCTGATGATGGGCGGCAATATCCGCCTGAAGAGTGATGTGGGTAAAGGGACGACCTTTACGGTGCTGCTCCCGCTCGTTAAAGAAAAAGAACAGGCTGCTGTCCTCGACATGGGGACCTCGCTGTAAGGAGTGTTCATGATGGTGGATCGAAAGATTGTGGCTAAAATCCCGAATCTGGCAATGGGTGAAGTTGCGAACTGGACCGTCTTGATTGTCGACGATGAGCCGGACAATCTGGCTGTGGCGGAAAAGGTGCTGACCTTTGGCGGGGCTGTCGTGCATACGGCCGGGAATGGGGTGGAGGGGCTGAAGGTGCTGGAAGCGCTCAACCCGGCGCCGTCATTTATCCTGCTTGATCTGTCGATGCCTCAGATGGATGGGTGGGAGATGTTCAATCGTATCCGCACGGACCCCACAACCCAGGATATACCCGTCATCGCCTTGACCGCCCACGCGATGGCTGGTGATCGGGAACGGGTGATGGAAGCAGGTTTTGATGGTTACATCGCCAAACCATTCCGGTTGAGTACTTTCATGTCTGAAATCCTGCGCTGCTTTCGAGAACTCGCGGGAATGAAGCGCTAACGTGAATCGAGGACAACTGATGAACCCAGGTGACTGGCAGGTCGTGGTCGTGGAAGACGAATACGACAGCGTTCAATTGATTTCCAAAATCCTGCGCTTTCACGGGGCACAGGTTCATATTGCGAATAATGGTCAGGAATGCCTTGAACTGCTTGACCGCATCGCGCCGACGTTCATCGTTACCGACCTGGCGATGCCCCGGATGGACGGATGGGAAACGCTGGCGGCGGTGCGCGCGAATGCCCAAACAGCAGACATTCCCGTTGTCGCCATGACCGCCTATCATTCCGTTGACGTGGCGGAGGAAGTTATTCAGGCCGGGTTTAACGCCTATTTCCCCAAACCGGTTGATCCCCAGTCCTTTGTCCAGAATCTGGCCCGGCTGCTTGCTCCCTGAGTCTCCAAGACTCGTTCTTGGTCTGCTCAGGGTTATCCTATCCCATCTGGGGTCAGGGCACAGAAGACGGATGCTCTTCCGGGATGCCCCGAAATGCGGGTAGGAAACGCATCCCCAGACTGAACCCCAGTGTCAGAATTGAGATGACCCCCAGAACCGTGACCCATTCTGTCAAGGCCGGGCTGTAGGAGCCGACAAGGGGACTGGTCACAGGCGGATTGGTGGACAGCGGCTGTGTGAACGCCAGCAGGGTGGTGTGCCAGCGGTTAACGATGATTCCGGCATATACCAGGCCGCTGCCAAC